>NZ_JBIWOE010000006.1:0-124423 GCF_044767585.1 Streptomyces sp. NPDC101225 | reverse complement strand
GACACCACACGATCGCCCACGGCGGGAAGCGGCTCAGCCACCCACGGCGGAACGCCAGACCGTCGCCCACGGCGGGAAGCCGCGCCCGCCCGCGACGGCCCGCGGCGCACTCGCCCGCCGCGGGAGGCCGCTCAGTCGGCGATGGCCGTGGCGCGCGTGCGCTTCTCCCAGGCAGCGATCTCGGTGCGCACCTGGTCGAGCTTGCCGAGGACCGCCTCGACGCCGTCCTCACCGAGCGGCAGGTGCAGCGGCGTCTCCTCGGCGTCCAGGGCGGCGACGACCAGCGCCGCCGCCTTCGCGGGGTCGCCGCCCTGGGTGCCGTCGCCGCCGGCGACGGCGGCACGGGTCCGGCTGACGCCCGCGTACACACCGCTGTCCGCGCTGACCCCCGCACGGCTGCTGTCGAACAACGCCGTCCGGAAGGACCCCGGCTCCACGATCAGCACCTTGATGCCGAACTCCCGCACCTCGTCGGCGAGCCCCTCCGACAGCCCCTCCAGCGCGAACTTGGTACCGCTGTACGCCGAGAACCCCGCGAAGGACATCTGCCCGCCCATGCTGCTCATCTGCACGATCGCGCCGGAGCGCCGCTCGCGCATGTGCGGCAGCACCGCGCGCGTGAGGGCCGCGGGCCCGAAGACGTGCACGTCGAACAGGTCGCGCAACTCGGCGTCGGTGGTCTCCTCGAAGGCACCGACATGGGTGCGGCCCGCGTTGTTGACCAGTACGTCGATCCGTCCGTGCCGCGCGACGACGTCCCGCACGGCCGGTCCGGCGGCACCGACGTCGGCGACGTCCAGCCGCAGCGCCTCCACCTGGTCGGGGTGGGCGGCCACGAGGTCGGCCAGCCCCTCGGGCCGCCGGGCGGCACCCACCACGACGTCGCCCGCGGCGACGGCCGCCTCCGCGACGGCCCGCCCGAGTCCGCTGCTCGCACCGGTGATCAGCCACACCTTGTTCATGACACCCAGCCTCCGTAGGGAGCGCCCGGAGCAGCTCTCCGCGGCTGTCCTCGTCGCTCGTGCACCAGGCTGCTCCCGTGGACCCCCGCCCGTCCAAGACCTACCGTGACAACCGATGGTTATGACGACGGACGTCCATGTGCGGGACCTGCGGTACTTCGTCACGGTCGCCGAGGAGCTGCACTTCACCCGCGCGGCCGAGCGGCTGTACGTCTCGCAGCCCGCGCTGAGCAAGCAGATCCGCTCGCTGGAGCGGCAGTTGGGCGTCGAACTGCTGCGCCGCGACCGGCACCGCGTGGCCCTCACCGCGGCCGGGACGGCGCTGCTGCCGCACGCCCGGCGGGTGCTGGACGCCTGGGCCCGGGGCGCGTCGGCGATGGAGGAGGCGCGGGCCGCGCTGCGCAGCACCCTGGTGGTGGGCATGAGCACCAGCCCCGGCCGCGGCGGGCTGCTGCCCGCGATCCGCTCCCGTTTCTCGGCCGCGCACCCCGGGGCCGCGGTCCGGCTGCGCCAGGTGAGCTGGGAGGACCCGACCGCGGGCCTGGCGGACGGCGACGCCGACGTGGCCTTCGTCTGGCTGCCCCTGCCGGACCAGGAGCGCTTCGCCTGGACGGTGGTCGCCGAGGAGCCCCGCCATGTCGCGCTGCCGGAGTCCCACCCGCTCGCCGGCCGCCCCGCGATCGACTTCGCGGAACTGGCCGACGAGCCCTTCCTCGCCCTGCCCGAGGCGACGGGTCCACTGCGGGACCACTTCCTCGCCCTCGACGAGCGCGGCGGCCGCCCGCCCCGCATCGGCGCGGAGATCGCGAGCACGGAGGAGACGTACGAGGCGCTGGTCGCGGGCCTCGGCGTATGCCTGGTGGCCGCGGGCAACGTCCCGCTGCTCACCCTGGGCGGCGTGGTGACACGGCCGGTCCGCGGGATCGCCCCCAGCCGGTACGCCCTGGCCTGGCGGAAGCAGGACCGCAGACCCCTGGTACGGGCCTACGCGGAGGCGTGCCGGCGGGTGGCGGAAGGGGAAACCGGACGGTGAGCCGACGGCCCCTCACCGAGGAACTCCCGGGCGCCACGGAGCCTGGTGGTCAGATGGCAGGCGGCGGCCGCGGGAGCACGGGGAAAGGCGAAGGGTCCGACCCCGGAGCGTCGGACCCTCTCTGACCTGCACGTCTGCCGGATCGGCGACGGGGCAGGGCCGGCCGCTACACGTTGAAGCGGAACTCCACCACGTCCCCGTCCTGCATCACGTAGTCCTTGCCCTCCATGCGCGCCTTGCCCTTCGCGCGGGCCTCGGCGACCGAGCCGGTCTCCACCAGGTCGTGGAAGGAGATGACCTCCGCCTTGATGAAGCCCTTCTGGAAGTCGGTGTGGATGACACCGGCGGCCTCGGGAGCGGTGGCGCCCTTCTTGATCGTCCAGGCGCGGGACTCCTTGGGGCCGGCCGTGAGGTAGGTCTGCAGGCCGAGGGTGTTGAAGCCCACGTGCGCGAGGGTGGCGAGGCCCGGCTCGTCCTGGCCGACGGACTGGAGCAGTTCGAGCGCCTCGTCCTCGTCGAGCTCGGCGAGGTCGGCCTCCAGCTTGGCGTTCAGGAAGATGGCCTCGGCGGGGGCGACCAGGGCGCGCTGCTCGTTCTTGAAGTCCTCGTCGACCAGCTCGTCCTCGTCGACGTTGAAGACGTAGAGGAAGGGCTTGGTGGTGAGCAGGTGCAGGTCATGCAGGAGCTCCTCGTCGCCGGAGCCCTGGACGATGCCCGCCGAGAAGAGGGTGTCGCCCTTCTCCAGGATCGCCTTGGCCTCCTCGACCGCCTTGACCTTCGGCGCGATGTCCTTCTTGATCCGCGACTCCTTCTGGAGCCGGGGCAGGACCTTCTCGACGGTCTGCAGGTCGGCGAGGATCAGCTCGGTGTTGATCGTCTCGATGTCGTCCTTCGGCGAGACCTTGCCGTCGACGTGGACGACGTTCTCGTCCTTGAAGGCGCGGATGACCTGGCAGATCGCGTCGGACTCACGGATGTTCGCGAGGAACTTGTTGCCCAGGCCCTCGCCCTCGGAGGCGCCGCGCACGATGCCGGCGATGTCGACGAAGTCGACCGTCGCCGGGAGGATCCGCTGCGAGGCGAAGATTTCGGCCAACTTGGCGAGCCGGGCGTCGGGAACGCCGACCACGCCCACGTTGGGCTCGATCGTGGCGAACGGGTAGTTGGCCGCGAGCACGTCGTTCTTGGTCAGGGCGTTGAAAAGGGTCGACTTGCCGACATTCGGCAGACCGACGATTCCGATCGTGAGCGACACGTTGCGACTTCCCGTACGTGAGAGACATCAGGGGGACTGGGGCTGCGGGCCCGGTCCTTCTTCGGTGCGGGGGCGGGCCGATCCACCAGTCTACGGCGTGCCGTCACCCGCCCCGGCGCCCCGTCGAACGCATGGCCAAGCTCTTCCCATCGGCGTGTCTGAGGGGCGATTCGGCACATAAGCCGACCTAAGTTGGTCCGGTGGAGCAACACAGGACGCCACCCCCGCGCAACGGAACGCGACGCGGCAGGCCCCCGCTGCCCCCACAGGCGAAGCGCGGCGGCAGCGGCGGCGCGGCCGACGGCACCGGCGAGGGCGGGCGGCCCGCCGCGCAGCGCTCCCCGGCCACCCGTCCCGCGCAGCGCCCGGCGGGCGCCCGGCAGCCCGCGGGGCCACCGGCCGAGGCCGTACGGCGGATGCGGCGGATGCGGCGGATGCCCGATCCGCGGCTGACCGGACTCGGCGGCGGCCTGTTCTGCGGGACGCTGATGTTCGTACTGGGCTGTCTCGACCGGCTGCTGCTCGGGGGCTCGCCGACGGTCTACGGCGTGCTGTTCCTGCCCGTCTGCCTGCTGACCGCGCTCTGGGTGCGCAAGGGCGACCTGGCCTCCCCGCCCGTCGTCGTGCCGATCGCCTTCGCGGTGGGCCTGCTGCCCGTGGCGGACGGCGGCGGAGGGCTGTCCGGCCGGCTGATGGGACTGGTGACGGCGCTGGCGACCCAGGCCCTGTGGCTGTACGCGGGGACGTTCGTCGCGGGCGCGGTCGCGACCGTACGGAAGGTCGCCCTGATGCGCGGGCGCGCCGACCGGCGCCGCCCGCCCGCGCACTGAGGACGGGGTCCCGGGACCGCTGCGGGAGCGACGCCTGCCCTCGGGGCGGACGACACCACTTTCACAGCACGCCCCAGGGGGTGTCAGGCACCCCCTAGCTCTCCGCCGCCCGCATCGCCGCCCCCACGATGCCCGCGTTGTTCTGCAGCTGGGCCGGGACGATCTCGGCCTTGATGCCCTCGATGAGGGGCAGGAACTTGTGGGACTTACGGCTGACGCCGCCGCCGACGACGATCAGTTCGGGCGAGAAGAGCATCTCGACGTGGGCGAGGTACTTCTGCACGCGGCGCGCCCAGTGCTCCCACGTCAGCTCGCCGTCCTCCTTGGCCTTGCTGGAGGCGCGCTTCTCCGCGTCGTGGCCGCCCAGTTCGAGATGGCCCAGCTCGGTGTTGGGCACGAGCCTGCCGTCGATGAACAGGGCGCTGCCGATGCCGGTGCCGAAGGTCAGCAGGATGACCGTGCCCGCGCGGTCCCGGCCCGCGCCGAAGTGCATCTCGGCGACGCCCGCGGCGTCCGCGTCGTTGACGACCGTCACCGGCAGGCCGCCGAGGCGCTCGGTGAACAGGGCGCGCGCGTCGGTGTCCACCCAGGACTTGTCGACGTTGGCGGCCGTGCGGACCGTGGAGCCCGCGGTGACCACACCGGGGAAGGTGAGGCCGACCGGGCCCTGCCAGTCGAAGTGCCGGACCACCTCCCGCACGCCGTCCGCCACGCTGTCGGGCGTCGACGGATGCGGGGTGAGCACCTTGCAGCGCTCCTCCGCCAGGTCGCCCTTGTCCAGGTCCACCGGGGCGCCTTTGATCCCGGACCCGCCGATGTCCACACCGAAGATCTGCATGGCCATACGTTACGACGGAGGACGGAACGTCACTCCTGCGAGCCGCCGGTTCGCTCCGCGATCAGCGACGCCGCCTCCTCGCGCAGGTCGCGGCGCAGCTCCTTGGGCAGCGAGAAGGTGATGGACTCCTCGGCCGCCTTGACGATCTCCACGTCCTCGAAGCCGCGCCCGGACAGGTACTCCAGGACCTGCTCGACGAGGATCTCCGGGACGGAGGCGCCGGAGGTGACGCCGACCGTGGAGACGCCCTCCAGCCAGGACGCGTCGATCTCGTCGGCGAAGTCCACCAGGTACGCCTCGCGGGCGCCGGCGAGCTTGGCGACCTCGACGAGGCGCTTGGAGTTGGAGGAGTTGCGGGAGCCGACGACGATCACCAGCTCGGCCTCGGCGCCCATCTGCTTGACCGCGAGCTGACGGTTCTGCGTGGCGTAGCAGATGTCGTCGCTGGGCGGGGAGATCAGCTGCGGGAACTTCTCCTTGAGCGCGTCGACGGTCTCCATCGTCTCGTCGACGGAGAGCGTGGTCTGGGAGAGCCAGACGACCTTGGAGGGGTCGCGGACCTCGACCTTGGCGACGTCCCCGGGGCCGTCGACCAGCATGATGTGGTCGGGGGCCTCGCCGGAGGTGCCGATGACCTCCTCGTGGCCCTCGTGCCCGATCAGGAGGATGTCGTAGTCCTCCTTGGCGAAGCGGACGGCTTCCTTGTGGACCTTGGTGACCAGGGGGCAGGTCGCGTCGATGGTGGCGAGGCGGCCGCGCTCGGCCTCCTCGTGGACGACCGGGGCGACGCCGTGCGCGGAGAACATCACGATGTTGCCCTCCGGGACCTCCTCGGTCCGCTCGACGAAGATCGCGCCCTTCTTCTCCAGGGTCTGCACGACGTACTTGTTGTGGACGATCTCGTGCCGGACGTAGACCGGGGCCCCGTACTGCTCCAGGGCTTTCTCGACGGCGATCACGGCGCGGTCCACACCCGCGCAGTAGCCCCGGGGGGCGGCGAGCAGGACACGGCGGCCAGACGAAGCAGTCATACCTCCATCGTAGGGCCACGTTCGGGGGGTCGAAGATCGCCTCCTCGGGGAGACCGGCCGTGGTGTGGGAGAGGTGGGGAAGGACACGACGGACGAGGCACCTGCGGAGGCACCATGTCCAGGACCGGCACGGCGGCGCGGACCACCGACGAGGAGCATGACCTGCGGCGCAGCCTCGGCCTGCGGGATCTGGTGGTCTACGGGCTGCTGTTCATCGCCCCCATGGCGCCCGTCGGCGTGTTCGGCGCCCTGGACGCGACGTCGCACGGGGCCGTCGCGCTGGTGTACGTCGTCGCCACGGTCGCGATGGCGTTCACCGCGTTCAGCTACGCGCAGATGGTGCGCGTGGTCCCCCGGGCGGGGTCGGTGTACGCCTACGCGCGCGTGGGGCTCGGCAGGGCGGCGGGGTTCGTGGCGGGCTGGATGGCGCTGCTGGACTACCTGCTGATCCCGGCGGTCGCCTATCTCTTCTCCGGTATCGCGATGAACGCCCTGGTGCCGGAGGTCTCGCGCTGGGTGTGGACGGCGCTCGCCGTCGTCGTCACCACGGCGCTGAACCTGTGGGGTGTGCGGGCCGCGGCCCGCGCCGGCTTCCTGGTGCTGGCCATGGAGGTCGTGGTGCTGCTGGTGTTCGTCGCGTCGGCGCTGGTGGTGCTGGGGCAGGACGGCCCGGTACGGGGCTGGTGGTCCCCGCTGGCCGGGGACGGCACGCAGGGGGCGTTCGCGCTGTCCGCGGTGATCGGCGCGGTCTCCGTGGCCGTGCTCTCGTACCTGGGCTTCGACGCGATCGCCACCTTCGTGGAGGAGGTCGGCGAGGAGGGGCGCGCGGCTCGGCGGAAGGGTGGTGGCGGGGAACGGGCGGGCGGGCCGGAGAAGGTGGCGCGGGCCCTGCTGTTCTGCCTCGCGCTCGCGGGCGTGCTGTTCATCGCGCAGACGTACCTGGTGGCGCTGCTGGAGCCGACGACGTCGGCGCGGCTGGCCGCCGCTCCCGGGAAGCAGGGGTCCGCGTTCTACGACGCCGTGGACATCTCGGTCGGGACGTGGCTGCACGACCTGGTGGCGGTGAGCAAGGCGATCGGGGCGGCGTTCGCGGCGCTGGCCGGGCAGGCGGCGGCCGGGCGGCTGCTGTTCGCCATGGGGCGGGACCGGAGGCTGCCGCGGGTGCTGGCCAGGACGGACGCCGGGCTGCCGCGGGTGGCGCTGCTGTGCGCGGCCGTGATCACGCTGGTCGCGGCGGTGTGGGCGGCCCGCCGGGACGACGGGATGGACCGCCTGGTGTCCGTGGTCGACATCGGCGCGCTGACGGCGTTCACGCTGCTGCACGCGAGCGTGGTGGGCTGGTTCGCGGTGCGCCGGGCCGGGGGCGCGGTGAGCTGGTGGCGGCACGTGGTGATCCCGGTGCTGGGCGCGGTGATCACGGTCGCCGTGATCGTGGAAGCCTCGTGGACGGCCCAGGTCGTGGGCACGATCTGGCTGGCCGCCGGACTCGTGACACTGCTCGCCCGGCGCCTCCGCCACCACGCCCCACCCGCCGCACCGACCCCCTGACACCCACCCACGCCCCCCCACGCCACGGACGAGCCGGCGACACCACCCGAGAGCGGCCCAGGTCACGCGAACGATCCAGCCGACCACCGCATCGATGACGCCGCCACCCAGGCACGGGCACCGCACCCTGCCGCCCACCACCGGGCGGGCGGGCCGGTGGCGGGCCGTGTTGTCGGTCGGGGCCGTTACGCTCGCGGCATGGCTCTCAACACGTCCGCGGACGTCCCCCTGCCCGTCGGCGAGGTCTCGCGGCTCATCGGAGGGTGGATCGACCGGCTGGGGGCCGTCTGGGTGGAGGGGCAGATCACCCAGCTGTCGCGGCGGCCCGGCGCCGGCGTCGTCTTCCTCACGCTGCGGGACCCCTCGCACGACATCTCCATCGGCGTCACCTGCTACCGCCAGGTGTTCGACGCCGTCGCCGACGCCGTCAGCGAGGGCGCGCGGGTCGTCGTCCACGCGAAGCCGGAGTGGTACGCGCCCCGCGGCCAGCTCTCCCTGCGCGCCGCGGAGATAAGGCCCGTCGGCATCGGTGAACTCCTCGCCCGGCTGGAGCGGCTGAAGAAGTCCCTGGCCGCCGAGGGACTGTTCGCGCCCGGGCGGAAGAAGCCCCTGCCCTTCCTGCCCCAGCTCATCGGGCTGGTCTGCGGCCGCGCCTCGGCCGCCGAGCGCGACGTCCTGGAGAACGCCCGGCACCGCTGGCCCGCCGTCCGCTTCGAAGTGCGCAACGTCGCCGTGCAGGGCGTGCACGCCGTCCCCCAGGTGGTCCAGGCGGTGAAGGAGCTCGACGCGCTCGGCGGGGTGGACGTGATCATCGTCGCGCGCGGCGGCGGCAGCGTGGAGGATCTGCTGCCCTTCTCCGACGAGCAGCTGGTGCGCGCCGTGGCCGAGTGCCGCACCCCGGTCGTCTCGGCGATCGGTCACGAGCCCGACAACCCCCTGCTGGACCACGTCGCCGACCTGCGCGCCTCCACCCCGACCGACGCCGCCAAGAAGGTCGTACCGGACGTGGGCGAGGAGCACGAGCGCGTACGGCTGCTGCGGGACCGGGCCCGGCGGTGCGTGCAGGCGCTCGTCGAGCGGGAGGAGCGCGGGCTCGCCCACGCGCTCGCGCGCCCCTCGATGGAGGACCCGCACCGGATGGTCGACGAGCGGGCCGACCACATCGCCTCGCTGACCGACCGCTCACGGCGCACGCTGGGGCATCTCCTGGACCGCGCCGGCTCCGAGCTGACGCACACGCACGCGCGCGTGGTGGCCCTCTCCCCCGCCGCCACCCTCAAGCGCGGGTACGCCGTGCTGCAGAAGGAGGACGGTCATGTGGTCCGCGACCCCGCCGAGGTCACGGCGGAGGAGACGCTGCGGGCGCGGGTCGCCGAGGGTGATTTCTCCGTACGAGTCGACGCATAGGGTGGGCCGATGACCAGCAAGGTGGCGGAAGAGGCGCTCGGCTACGAGCAGGCGCGGGACGAGCTGATCGAGGTCGTACGGCGGCTGGAGGCGGGCGGTACGACGCTCGAGGAGTCCCTCGCGCTCTGGGAGCGGGGCGAGGAGCTGGCGAAGGTGTGCCGGCGCTGGCTGGACGGCGCGCGGGCCCGCCTCGACGCGGCGCTGGCCGAGGAGGAAGAGGACGGGGAGGAGGGCGGCGAGTAGCCGTCCCGGCGGTGGTCTGCTGTGAAGCGGATCACTACGCCCCGTTTTTCGTTGAACCTTGAACTTCATTGTCGTACGGTCGTGCCTGTCAGCTTAACCGGACCGTGGTCCGGTTGGGAACCGGACACCCTTACCGAGGAAGTTCAGCCATGTCTCTCGCTCTTGACGCCGCCGCCCAGGACCTGCTGTTCCGCGAGGCCCGCACCGCGAACACCTTCACCGACGAGCCGGTGACCGACGCGCAGGTGCAGGCGATCTACGACCTGGTCAAGTACGGCCCGACCTCCATGAACCAGTCCCCGCTGCGGGTCACCCTGGTCCGCTCCGCCGAGGCCCGCGAGCGCCTGGTGCGGCACATGGCCGAGGGCAACCAGAAGAAGACCGCCACCGCCCCGCTGGTCGCGATCCTCTCCGCGGACAACGAGTTCCACGAGGAGCTGCCGGCGCTCTTCCCGCACTTCCCGCAGGCCAAGGACGCCTTCTTCGGCGACCGTGTGGTCCGCGAGGGCAGCGCCTCCCTGAACGCCGCGCTGCAGGCCGCCTACTTCATCATCGGCGTCCGTGCCGCCGGTCTCGCCGCCGGCCCGATGACCGGTCTCGACTTCGAGGGCGTCCGCAAGGAGTTCCTGGACGACGACCACACCCCGCTGATGGTGGTCAACATCGGCAAGCCGGGCGAGGACGCCTGGTTCCCGCGCTCCCCCCGCCTGGAGTACGAGCAGGTCGTCACCACGGTCTGAGCCGTCCCGCACCTGCCGAAGGCCCCCGGCGTCACCGCCGGGGGCCTTCGCTCTGCCGGGTCCGCCCGGCTACGCCTTCGCCATCTTCAGCGCCTCGGCCATCCGCGTCAGCTGCTCGAAGGAGCCGGTGCCCGCGACCACCGTCGTCGAGCCCTTGCCCGGGAGCACGAGGGCGTCGTAGCGGCCGCCGGTGTAGCGCGTCCAGGTCCGGCCGTCGATCCGCTGCGTGGTCTTCGTCGCCCGCGCGCCCTGGCTGGCCTCGTCGATGAACTGCGCCGGCTTCTGAGTCGACTGCTCGATCTGCACGTACTGGTCGTCGGGGGTGGCGAAGCCCAGATGCCAGGAGTCGAAGTCGTCCCCCCGGAAGCGCACCGAGGTCGCCTTCCAGGTCCCGGGCAGTCCCTCGGGGGCGGCGACCGGGTAGGTCGCGGCGCGGCGAGCCGTGAGGAGCTCGACGCGGTAGTCGACCGGCTTGGTGTCCGGTCGCGAGTCGTCGTGCGGGATGAAGACGTAGATGACTGCCGCCGCGATCCCGATGACGGCCAGGGAGAGAACCATGTCCCGGACCGTCTTCTGCTTGCCGTTCGAACCTGCCACGCCCCCTATCGTCGCAGGTGCCCGGTCCGCTCATCCGTGGGGTCCCCTGCTCATTTTGTCGGACTGAGGATAGAGTCGGTGGTCGAACCCTCATCCGGCCGTCGTCGTATCAGAAAGGTGCGCCTCGATGACCGAGCATCATCACTTGCCGTCCGAACTCGAAGTACCGCGCGAAGCCCCCGACAGGAACCTCGCCCTGGAGCTCGTCCGGGTGACCGAAGCGGCCGCGATGGCCGCGGGCCGCTGGGTCGGGCGCGGCGACAAGAACGGCGCCGACGGTGCCGCGGTGCGCGCCATGCGGAGCCTGGTCTCCACCGTGTCGATGAACGGCGTGGTGGTGATCGGCGAGGGCGAGAAGGACGAGGCCCCGATGCTCTTCAACGGAGAGCAGATCGGTGACGGGACCGGGCCCGAGTGCGACATCGCCGTCGACCCGATCGACGGCACCACGCTGACCGCCAAGGGCATGCCGAACGCCATCGCGGTGCTCGCCGCCGCCGACCGCGGCTCGATGTTCGACCCGTCCGCCGTGTTCTACATGGACAAGCTGGTCACCGGGCCCGAGGCGGCCGACTTCGTCGACATCGACGCCCCGGTGTCGGTGAACATCCGGCGGGTCGCCAAGGCCAAGCGCTCCACGCCCGAGGACGTCACCGTCGTCATCCTCGACCGGCCCCGGCACGAGGGCATCATCAAGGAGATCCGGGAGGCCGGCGCGCGGATCAAGCTGATCTCCGACGGCGACGTGGCCGGCTCGATCTACGCGATGCGCGAGGGCACCGGCGTCGACATGCTGCTCGGCATCGGCGGCACGCCCGAGGGGATCATCTCGGCCTGTGCGGTGAAGTGCCTGGGCGGGACCATCCAGGGCAAGCTGTGGCCGAAGGACGACGAGGAGCGGGCGCGGGCCGTCGACGCGGGCCACGACCTGGACCGGGTGCTGATGACCGACGACCTCGTCTCCGGCGAGAACGTCTTCTTCGTCGCCACGGGCATCACCGACGGCGAGCTGCTGCGCGGTGTGCGGTACCGCTCGGAGACCGCGACGACCGACTCGATCGTGATGCGGTCGAAGTCGGGGACGGTGCGCAGGATCGATTCCGAGCACCGGCTGAGCAAACTGCGGGCCTACAGCGCGATCGATTTCGACCGCGCCAAATAGGCCGGAAACCGTTCACCGAATCCGTTCGGCGGACAACGAGAAACGGGGCGCCCCCTGGTGCGGAAGGGGGCGCCCTTTCTGTTGCCTCTCGCGGCTATCCGGCCTGCGCTATGCGCGCCGGCGGGACGGCCTTCTTGAGTTCCATCTCGCGGCGGCGGCGCCGGGCCAGGACCACACGGCGCTCGGCGGCGGTGAGACCGCCCCAGACGCCGTAGGGCTCAGGTTGCAGGAGCGCGTGCTCGCGGCACTCGACCATCACGGGGCAGCGGGCGCAGACGCGCTTGGCCGCCTCCTCGCGCGAGAGCCGGGCGGCGGTGGGTTCTTTCGAGGGGGCGAAGAACAGGCCTGCCTCGTCGCGCCGGCACACCGCTTCGGTGTGCCACGGAGCGTCTTGGTCCCTGTCCCGCACTGGCACCCGCCGGGCCGGAACAGCAGCTACCTGCAGGGACGAATGCGGCGGTTGCAGCACGGTCTACTCCTGACGACGGCTTCGCGAGCGAGAGACGATGCAGCAAGGCCTACCCGCTGTACGCGTGCCTATGCACTGAGTTCCGAACCGCTGGATTTCGGGTGGTTGTGAGGTTCGCCGCGCTCCGGCCGGGGGTGGACCAATCGCCTTCCGGCGCGACCGGATTAGCAAACGTCAACGATCCAGGTGTTTGCGCACATTCTTGTCGACCTTGCGCTGAACCCGGTCCAGGATGTCCGCGACGAGCCTGCCGCGCTTGGGCCGCGCCTCGACGTTGCCGAGGACGGCCCACCCGTCGACGTAGACGACCGGGGCGTCCGGTTCGGCCGAGTCGAGGGTGTCCACCTCGAAGTTGCCGAGCACGCCGCCGCCGGTGCCGCGCAGCGACACGTTCTCCGGGACGCGGATCTCGACGTTGCCGAAGACCGAGACCGTCTTGATCACGACCTGCTGGTACTCGAAGAGCGCCTTGCTGAGGTCGATCTCCACGCTGCCGAAGACCGCGTACGCGTGGATACGGCGTCCGGCGCGCCAGCGGCCCTTGCGGACGGCGCTGCTGAACACCGCCACGACATTGTCGTCCGGGTCGGCCGGGATCGCCCCCGCGGAGGGGCGGTTGGGGGCCGCCGCGAAGGAGGGGGCCGCGCGGCGCCGGTGGGCGGCCGGCAGGTCCCGGATGAAGACCTCCAGCTCGCCGACCGTCTTGGCGGCGAGCACGCCCTCCACCCGCTCCGCGTGCTCCTCGGCGGTCAGCCGGCCCTCCGCGAGGGCGTCCCGCAGGATGTCGGCGATGCGGTCGCGGTCGGCGTCCGAGGCGCGCAGGTCGGCCGGCGCGGGTTCGGGTGCGGGTTCGGCACGCTGGTGAAGGTCCTGCTTCTGAAGGTCCACGGCAGCAGCGTACCGAAACGCGATAGATCGCGACTACCCCCAACTGAGGACAACCTCACAAGCCCGCCGACGCAGGCAGGTTCTACGCTGGTGAGCGCCCGCCAGTGTCGGCGGGCCGCCGTCTGCCGAGTGAGGAATGGGCGAAGATGCCTGAGTTCGCGTACACCGATCTGCTCCCCATGGGAGAGGACACCACCCCCTACCGGCTGGTGACCTCCGAAGGTGTCTCCACCTTCGAGGCCGACGGGCGGACCTTCCTCAGGGTGGAGCCGGAGGCGCTGCGCAAGCTCGCCGCGGAGGCCGTCCACGACATCCAGCACTACCTGCGGCCGGCCCACCTGGCGCAGCTGCGCCGCATCGTCGACGACCCCGAGGCGTCGGGCAACGACAAGTTCGTGGCCCTCGACCTGCTGAAGAACGCGAACATCGCGGCGGCGGGCGTGCTGCCCATGTGCCAGGACACCGGCACGGCGATCGTGATGGGCAAGCGCGGCCAGAACGTCCTCACCCGGGGCGGCGACGAGGAGGCCCTGAGCCGGGGCATCTACGACGCCTACCACAACCTCAACCTGCGCTACTCGCAGATGGCTCCGCTCACCATGTGGGAGGAGAAGAACACCGGCTCGAACCTGCCGGCCCAGATCGAGCTGTACGCCACCGACGGCGGCGCCTACAAGTTCCTGTTCATGGCCAAGGGCGGCGGCTCGGCCAACAAGTCCTTCCTGTACCAGGAGACGAAGGCCGTCCTGAACGAGTCCTCCATGATGACGTTCCTGGAGGAGAAGATCCGTTCGCTCGGCACGGCCGCGTGCCCGCCGTACCACCTGGCGATCGTCGTCGGCGGCACGTCCGCCGAGTACGCGCTGAAGACCGCCAAGTACGCCTCCGCGCACTACCTGGACGAGATCCCGGCGGAGGGCTCCGAGCTCGGCCACGGCTTCCGGGACAAGGACCTGGAGCAGAAGGTCTTCGAGCTGACGCAGAGGATCGGCATCGGCGCGCAGTTCGGCGGCAAGTACTTCTGCCACGACGTGCGCGTGGTGCGGCTGCCGCGGCACGGCGCCTCCTGCCCGGTGGCCATCGCGGTGTCCTGCTCCGCCGACCGCCAGGCCGTCGCGAAGATCACCGCCGAGGGCGTCTTCCTGGAGCAGCTGGAGACGGACCCGGCGCGGTTCCTGCCGGAGACGACGGACGAGCATCTGGAGCAGGACGGCGACGTCGTCAGGATCGATCTCAACCAGCCGATGGACGCCATCCTCGCCGAGCTGACCAAGTACCCGGTCAAGACCCGGCTCTCGCTCAGCGGCCCGCTGGTCGTGGCCCGCGACATCGCGCACGCCAAGATCAAGGAGCGGCTGGACGCGGGCGAGGAGATGCCGCAGTACCTCAAGGACCACCCGGTCTACTACGCGGGTCCCGCGAAGACCCCCGAGGGATACGCGTCCGGTTCCTTCGGTCCCACCACGGCCGGCCGTATGGACTCCTACGTCGAGCAGTTCCAGGCCGCGGGCGGCTCCAAGGTCATGCTGGCCAAGGGCAACCGCTCCCAGCAGGTCACCGACGCCTGCGACGCGCACGGCGGCTTCTACCTCGGCTCCATCGGCGGCCCGGCCGCCCGCCTCGCCCAGGACTGCATCAAGAAGGTCGAGGTCGTCGAGTACGAGGAGCTCGGCATGGAGGCCGTCTGGCGGATCCAGGTCGAGGACTTCCCCGCGTTCATCGTGGTCGACGACAAGGGGAACGACTTCTTCCAGGACCCGGCGCCGCAGCCGACGTTCACGAGCATTCCGGTGCGCGGGCCCGGGCTCGCGTGATGCCGCCGGGCCCCGCGCCGGTCCCCCGACCGGTGCGGGGCCCGCAGCGGGGCCCCGGAACATACGGAGCCCGCCGGTCGCTGTACCGGGCATGAGCGAATACCGCATCGAGCACGACTCCATGGGCGAGGTCCGGGTTCCGGCGGACGCCAAGTGGCGGGCCCAGACCCAGCGTGCCGTCGAGAACTTCCCGATCTCCGGGCAGCACCTCGAACGCGCCCACATCGAGGCGCTGGCGCGCATCAAGGGCGCCGCCGCGAAGGTGAACGCGCGGCTGGGTGTGCTCGACAAGGACGTCGCCGAGGCCATCCAGGAGGCGGCCGCGGAGGTCGCCCGCGGGGACTGGGACGCGCAGTTCCCGATCGACGTCTTCCAGACGGGGTCGGGCACCTCGTCCAACATGAACACCAACGAGGTCGTCGCCACGCTCGCGAGCGAGCGGCTCGGCCGGGACGTCCACCCCAACGACCACGTCAACGCCTCGCAGTCGTCCAACGACGTCTTCCCCTCCTCCCTCCACATCGCCGCCACCGGCGCCGTCGCCCGCGACCTCATCCCGGCCCTGGAGCACCTCGCCGCCGCCCTGGAGCGCAAGTCCGAGGAGTTCGCCGACGTCGTGAAGTCGGGCCGGACGCATCTGATGGACGCCACGCCCGTGACGCTGGGCCAGGAGTTCGGCGGATACGCGGCCCAGGTGCGCTACGGCGTCGAGCGGCTGTACGCCTCGCTCCCCCGCCTCGCCGAGCTGCCCCTCGGCGGCACCGCCGTGGGCACCGGCATCAACACCCCGCCCGGGTTCTCCGCCGCCGTCATCGAGGAGGTCGCCCGGGTGACCGGCCTGCCGCTGACCGAGGCCCGCGACCACTTCGAGGCGCAGGGCGCGCGCGACGGCATCGTGGAGACCAGCGGGCAGCTCAGGACCGTCGCGGTCGGGCTGACCAAGATCGCCAACGATCTGCGGTGGATGTCGTCCGGCCCGCGGACCGGGCTCGCCGAGATCAACCTGCCGGATCTGCAGCCCGGTTCGTCGATCATGCCTGGCAAGGTCAACCCGGTGATCCCCGAGGCCGTGCTCATGGTCGCCGCCCAGGTCGTCGGCAACGACGCGACCGTGGCCACCGCGGGCGCCGCCGGCAACTTCGAGCTCAACGTGATGCTGCCGGTCATCGCCAGGAACGTCCTGGAGTCGGTCCGGCTGCTCGCGAACGTCTCCCGGCTGCTCGCCGACCGGACCGTGGACGGGATCACCGCGAACCGGGAGCGGGCGCGCGAGTACGCCGAGTCGTCGCCCTCCGTGGTCACCCCGCTCAACCGGTACATCGGCTACGAGGAGGCCGCGAAGGTCGCCAAGAAGGCGCTCGCCGAGCGGAAGACCATCCGCCAGGTCGTCCTGGAGAGCGGCTACGTGGACCGCGGCGACCTCACGGAACAGCAGCTCGACGAGGCACTGGATGTCCTGCGGATGACGCATCCGTGACATTTCGCCGCCCCGGCGCGAACCGTGACGCGCGCCGCAGCGTCGTATGCCTGTGGCACCTAATATCTGTTCATGGCAGAGGGCGGAGCGGTGAGAGCGGACCGGGCGGCAGTCGGCGGGACGGGCTTCTGGGCCCCCGGGGCACAGATCCTGTGGCGGTACCGGGAGAACGGCGGCGCGCGCTTCCACATCGCCCGCCCGGTCACGGTCGTCCGCGACGACGCCGACCTGCTCGCCGTCTGGCTGGCGCCCGGCACCGAGTGCGTGCGGCCCGTCCTCGCCGACGGCACACCCGTGCACGTCGAGCCGCTCGAGACGCGGTACACCAAGCCCCGCACCGTCCAGTACGACCGCTGGTTCGGCACGGGTGTGCTGAAGCTGGCCCGGCCCGGCGAACCCTGGTCGGTCTGGCTGTTCTGGGAGCCGGGCTGGCTGTTCAAGAACTGGTACGTCAACCTTGAGGCACCGCTGACGCGTTGGAGCGGCGGCGTCGACTCCGAGGACCACTTCCTCGACATCTCCGTGCACCCGGACCGCAGTTGGCACTGGCGGGACGAGGACGAGTTCGCGCAGGCCCAGTGGGACGGCCTGATGGGCGCCGACAGCGCCGAGCGGGTGCGGGAGGCGGGCCGCTGCGCGGTGGAGGTGATCGGCGCCTGGGGCCCGCCGTTCAGCGACGGCTGGCAGCACTGGCGCCCGGATCCGTCCTGGGCTGTACCGTCTTTGCCGGAGGATTGGGAACGTACGCCCGCGCACGTGTCCACATGAGACCCTTGATGCGCCCCCGGTGCACAACCGTAGGATCGTCCTCCGCAAGGGTGCGCAGTAGCAACTCCCGGAGCATGCGCTGGGCTTGACCGATCGTCACCGAGGGGCGGCAGGACGTGAGCGAGGGGTACGAGGGCAACATCCGCGGGGTGCGCCCCGCGAGCCGCAGTCGGTGCGCCCGCGGCACAGGAACAGCCTCTGACCACGCGGGAATTCCGTTCCGGGGACACGTATTCCGGGTATCGGCATTCCTGCGGGACGAACTGCGCACGCCAGGCGCAGCCCCGGACGGACGGATTCGACACGCGTGACGGAGCACCCCATGTCCTTCGAGCGCCCGCGGCTGGGCGCCGCCCCCGCGGCGGACCCCCGCGGCGCGCTCCTGCACACCCCGGCGCCGATCTCCCCCGCGGCCGCCTTACCGGCACAGGCCCGCACCGGAGAGACGCCGACGCCGGGCACGGCCACGCCGTGCGGCAAGGGAAAGGAACCGGCCTCGCACCCCTCCGACACCAGCGGCCCCGAGCACTCGCAGCCCGCCGCCGAGGACCCGATGGGGACGCCTCCCGCGCGGGCGAAGTCGAGCGTGGAGGACCATCGCCCGCGCCCCGCGCCCGAGGCCGACCCGGACCGGCCGGGCGCCGAGCCGGGCCGCCCGCAGGACGGCGGTGGCCAGGAACGCCGGACCGGACAGGCGCCGGCGCCCGGACGTCCCACGCCGATGCGGCGGGACGGCGACCGGCTGCGCTTCGTGGGCGCCGCCACGCGGCGCATCGCCCGCGGCATCGACCTCGACGAGATCGTCATGGGGCTGTGCCGGGCGACCGTGCCGACCTTCTCCGACGCGATCCTCGTCTATCTGCGCGATCCGCTGCCCGTGGGCGACGAGCGGCCCACCGGCCCGCTCCTGCTGCGGCTGCGGCGCACCGACCGGATCCCGGCGGAGCGCGACACCGACGGCGGTTTCTCGCCGGCGCTGCAGCCCGAGCCGCCGGAGATGACGGGGCTCGACGCGGTCGGCTCCGAGATCTGCGAGGTCCGGCCGGGCAGCGCGCTCGCGGAGGTGCTGCGCGGAGTGCGCCCGGTCTTCACGGACGCGCCCGCCGCCCGCGCCGCCCTGCCCGAGCTCCTCGGCGGGACGGGCGAGTTCCTGGTGCCCGGCGGGCAGCGTGCGATCCTCGCCCCGCTGCGCGGCCGGCGCCGCGTGATCGGCGCCGCGCTCTTCCTGCGCCGCCCCGAGCGCCTCGCCTTCGAGGCCGACGACCTCCTGGTCGCCGCCCAGCTCGCCACGCACAGCGCGCTCGGCATCGACAAGGCGGTGCTCTACGGCCGCGAGGCGTACATCGCCGACGAACTGCAGCGCACCATGCTGCCGGAGACGCTGCCGCGGCCCACGGGCGTGCGCCTGGCCTCCCGCTACCTGCCCGCCGCCGAGACCGCGCGGGTGGGCGGCGACTGGTACGACGCGATCCCGCTGCCCGGCAGCCGTGTCGCCCTCGTCGTCGGCGACGTCATGGGCCACTCCATGACCTCCGCCGCGATCATGGGACAGCTGCGCACCACCGCCCAGACCCTGGCCGGGCTCGACCTGCCGCCGCAGGAGGTCCTGCACCACCTCGACGAACAGGCCCAGCGCCTGGGCACCGACCGCATGGCGACCTGCCTCTACGCCGTCTACGACCCGGTCTCGCACCGCATCACCATCGCCAACGCCGGCCATCCGCCGCCGGTCCTGCTGCACCTGGGCGGCCGCGCCGAGGTGCTGCGGGTGCCGCCGGGGGCGCCGATCGGCGTGGGCGGCGTCGACTTCGAGGCCGTGGAGCTGGACGCGCCCGCCGGTGCGACCCTGCTGCTCTACACCGACGGCCTGGTCGAGTCGCGCCTGCGGGACGTGTGGACCGGCATAGAGCAGCTGCGTGAGAAGCTCGCCGCGACCGCGCAGCTGACCGGGCCCGACCATCCGCCGCCGCTCGAGGCCCTGTGCGACGAGGTCCTCGACATGCTCGGCCCCGGCGACCGGGACGACGACATCGCGCTGCTGGCCGCCCGCTTCGACGGGATCGCGCCCAGCGACGTGGCGTACTGGTTCCTGGAGCCCGAGGACGCCGCCCCCGGGCGGGCCCGCAGGCTCGCCCGGCGCGCGCTGTCCCGCTGGGGCATGGAGAACCTCAGCGACTCCGTGGAGCTGCTCGTGAGCGAGGTCGTGACGAACGCCGTGCGCTACGCGTCCCGTCCGGTCACGCTGCGGCTGCTGCGCACCGACGTGCTGCGCTGCGAGGTCGGCGACGACGTGCCGCAGCTGCCGCGGCTGCGGCAGGCGCGGGCGACCGACGAGGGCGGCCGCGGGCTGTACCTGGTCAACAAGCTGGCCCGGCGGTGGGGCGCGACGCGGCTGAGCACCGGAAAGGTGGTCTGGTTCGAGCTGAACCGGATCTAGGGCGTGCCGCGCAAGCGGCGTCGTCCGCCCGCCGGCCGTCGTACACGGCGAGGGGCGCCCGGCAGCACGCCGGGCGCCCCTCGCCATGCCGTCGCTACGGCTGCTGCTGGTTGTTCGGATCCAGCGGGTTCTCGACGCCGCCCGTCGGCGACCCGGTCGGGGACTGGGTCGGCGTCTGGCTGGGCGTCTGGCTCGGCGTCTGGGTCGGCGTCTGGCTCGGGGACTGCGAGGGGGACTCCGACGTCGGGGGCTCGCTCGTCGGCGTCTTGGAGGGCGTCTGGCTGGGCGTCTGGCTCGGCGTCTGCGTGTAGGTCGGCCGGACCGCCGCGCCCTGCGTGGTGTCCAGGTCGAACTTCAGGCCCGTGCCGGAGACACCGAAGGTGTACGCGGCCCAGATCTGGGCCGGGTAGCCACCGCCGTTGACGCGGGGGAGGCCGCCCGCGCCGTGCATCGAGACCTGGGCACCGCTCTTCTTCGACTCGCCGAACAGGCCGACCGAGGTGACCAGGTCGGGCGTGTAGCCGCTGAACCACGCCGAGCGGTTCTCGTCGGAGGTGCCGGTCTTGCCGGCCACCTTGCGGCCGTCGCGCCGGGCGTTGTCCCGCACCGAGACCTTGGCCGTACCGTCGTCGACCACGCCCGTCAGCACCGAGGTGACCGTGTCGGCGGCCTCGCGGCTGACCACCTGGTCGCCGATCGGCTTCGGCAGGGTGACCTGGTGCCGGCTGTTCTCGACCGACTTGAGGATGGTCGGCGTGACCTTCTTGCCGTGGTTGTCGAGGGTCGCGTAGACCCCGGCCATCTGCAGCGGGCTCGCGCCCATGGTGCCCAGGGTCTGCGCGGGCCGCGCCTTGAGCTCGCTGGTGTCCATACCGAGGTCGCCGCCGACCTGGAGGACCTTCTTCATGCCGACGTCGACGCCCATCTGCGCGAACACGGAGTTGACGGACTTGTTCATCGCGATCTGGACGCTGATGTCGCCGTAGCTCGCGTTGTCCTCGTTCTCGGGCGCGAAGCCGACCTTGGTGCCGTGGTCCACGACCGGGCGCCTGCTGGTGCCGTCGTAGACCGTGTTCGCGGCGATCGGCTTGCCGGTCTGCGTCTCGGCGCCCCCGTCCAGGGCCGCGGCGAGGATGACCGGCTTGAAGGTCGAGGCGGGCTGGTAGTCGGTGCGGGTGGCGTTGTTGCGGTAGTGCTTGTAGTAGTCCTGGCCGCCGTACATCGCGACGACCGCGCCGTTCTTCGGGTTCACGGAGACGGCGCCGGCCTGGACGTCGGCGTCGACCGGGCGCTTCTTCGGGTCCAGCTTGCTGGTCAGCTGCGACTTGGCGGCCTTCTCCAGCGCGGCCTGCTTCTTCTTGTCGATGTTGAGCGTGATGGTCCAGCCGCCGGCCTTGACCAGGTTCACCGCGTCGTTGATGTTGTCGGCGGTGCCCTGCGCGACCAGTTGCCGGGCGAGCTGGTTGTTGGCCGCGTCCACCAGGTAGCCGGTCTGGCCGCCCATGCCCGGCGCCCCCTTGGGCGCCTTGGGGACCGGGAACTTCATCTCGGCGCGCTTGGCCTTGTCGAGCCAGCCCTCCTCGACCATGTTGTCGAGGACGTAGTTCCAGCGGGCCCGCGCGAGCTTCTTGCCGGTCTCGGAGGCGATCGCCCAGTCGTACTGGTTCGGCGCCTGGAGCAGCGCGGCGAGATAGGCGCCCTGCTCGACGTTCAGGTCCTGGGCGTCGACGCGGTAGTAGGCCTGCGCCGCGGCCTGGATGCCGTAGGCGCTGCGGCCGTAGTAGCTGGTGTTGATGTAGCCGGCGAGGATGTAGTCCTTGGACTTGGTGCGGTCCAGCTTCAGCGAGATGACCAGTTCCTTCAGCTTGCGCGAGACGGTCTGGTTCTGCGTCAGGTAGTAGTTCTTGACGTACTGCTGGGTGATGGTCGAACCGCCCTGCGCGCCCTTGCCGGACAGGGTGTTGAGCAGACCGCGCGCGGTGCCCCTGAGGTCGACGCCGTTGTCCTTGTAGAAGGACTTGTTCTCGGCGGCGACGAAGGTGCGCTGGACGTCCTTGGGCACCTTGGCCAGGTCCACGATCTCGCGGTTGCGCTGGCCGTCGCGGGTCATCAGCGAGCCGTCGCTGTACTGGTAGACGTTGCTCTGGAGCGTGGCGTCGGCGTTGCCCTTGGGTATCCCGATCATCATGTACAGCGCGATGAACGCGCCCATGCCGAGCAGGCACAGCCCGAAGAAGGTCCCGACGATCTTCTTCCAGGTGAACATCCGGCGTATGAGGCTCCGGCCGTCCTTGCCCGCCTTGCCCTTGGTCCGGCCCCGGCCCTGAGCCGCCCTGCGGGCCGCGGCCCGGCCTCCGACGACCGTCACGGGCTCCTGGGCCGATGAGGCCGTGTCCGCCGTGGACGAGCGCGTGGGCGCCGCGCGGCGGCCACCGCGCTGTCGCGCTCGTCTGTCTTCCGCTCGTCCCATTGGTCCGATCCGCTCCGCTTCGTTCATGTGTGCCCACACGCCACACAGGTTCGCCGCTCAAGTCAGCTCAAGAAGCTAACACCGTGACAAGTGGCAAAGGTCCGTCGATCCGGCCTTTCAGGGACGTGACAATCAGCACCCACCCCAACGGAACCGACGGCCGAGGGGGGCGCAGGGTTGCTCTGCGGCGTAAAGTGTTATCACTTAGCTAGATGTGCGCTAACAGTCGAGCGCACCACGAGAACGGGGGCCCTTCATGTCCGCACAAGACTCCGCACCCGCGGCCGACGTCCCGGAGATGCCCGCACCGCGGGTCCGGGAGTTCGCCGCGCACAGCATCGGCGGCGCGCTCGCCCTGCTGCTCGGACTGCTGGGGGTGCTGGTGGCGATCGTCCTGTTCGCGGCCGCCTCGGTGAGCCCCGGCTTCGCCGCCGGCGGCGCCGTCGTCCTGATCGCCGCGCTCATCTCGCTGCGTGGGCTCAACACGGTGGCGCCGGGCGAGGCCCGGGTGGTCCAGCTCTTCGGGCGCTACCGGGGCACGATCCGGCAGGACGGGCTGCGCTGGGTGAACCCCTTCACCTCACGCAGCAAGATCTCCACCCGCGTCCGCAACCACGAGACCGCGGTCCTCAAGGTCAACGACGCCTACGGCAACCCGATCGAGCTCGCCGCGGTGGTGGTCTGGAAGGTGCGGGACACCGCCCAGGCGACGTTCGAGGTGGACAACTACCTGGAGTTCGTGGCCACGCAGACGGAGGCCGCGGTCCGGCACATCGCCATCGAGTACCCCTACGACGCCCACGACGAGGGCGGGCTCTCGCTGCGCGGCAACGCCGAGGAGATCACCGAGAAGCTCGCCGTCGAGCTGCACGCGCGCGTGGAGGCGGCCGGGGTGCAGATCATAGAGTCGCGGTTCACGCATCTCGCGTACGCTCCCGAGATCGCCTCGGCGATGCTCCAGCGCCAGCAGGCCGGAGCGGTCGTGGCGGCCCGGCGGCAGATCGTGGACGGGGCGGTGGGCATGGTCGAGGCGGCCCTCGCGCGGATCACCGAGCGGGACATCGTGGAGCTGGACGACGAGCGCAAGGCGGCGATGGTCTCCAACCTGATGGTGGTGCTGTGCGGGGACCGGTCGCCGCAGCCCGTCCTCAACACCGGGACCCTCTACCAGTAATGGCACCTTCCGAGGGACCCTCGCCCTCACCCTCGCCCGAGCGCCGGCCGCAGCAGCGCAAGCAGGTGCTGCTGCGGCTGGACCCTTCCGTGTACGAGGCGCTGGCACGGTGGGCCGGGGACGAGCTCCGGTCCGCCAACGCGCAGATCGAGTTCCTGCTGCGCCGGGCGCTGGCGGAGGCGGGGCGGCTGCCGCGGGAGGCGCGGCCGATCCCGCGCCGGGGCCGGCCGCCCGCCGACCCGGAGCGCTGAGAACCCTGTGACAGAGCTGTGACAATCGGCCCCCACCTGCGGGGCCGTACACCCCGCCATGATCTACACACTCCGCGTATACATCAGGCGTATACACCGTGTGTAGAGTGCTCCGCATGTCCATCGGTCACACCCTTCTAGGACTCCTGGAGTCCGGGCCCCGCCACGGTTACGACCTCAAGCGGGCCTTCGACGAGAAGTTCGGTCACGACCGGCCGCTGCACTACGGCCAGGTCTACTCGACGATGTCCCGCCTGCTGAAGAACGGGCTCGTGGAGGTCGACGGGATCGAGGCGGGCGGCGGGCCCGAGCGCAAGCGGTACGCCATCACCGACGCCGGGATCACCGACGTGGAGCGCTGGCTCGCGACGCCGGAGGCGCCCGAGCCGTATCTGCAGTCCACGCTCTACACCAAGGTCGTCCTCGCGCTGCTCACCCATCGCGACGCGGCCGACATCCTCGACCTGCAGCGCTCCGAGCACCTGCGGATGATGCGCATCCTCACCGACCGCAAGCGCAAGGGCGACCTGGCCGACCAGCTCATCTGCGACCACGCGCTGTTCCATCTGGAGGCCGACCTGCGCTGGCTGGAACTGACCGCCGCGCGCCTCGACAAGCTCGCGGAGGTGGTGGCCAAGTGACTCCGCCCCCCGGCTCCCTGCTCGCGGCCGAGAACCTGCACAAGACGTACGGGCCGACCACCGCGCTCGACGGCGCCGAGTTCTCCATCCACCCCGGCGAGGTCGTCGCCGTGATGGGGCCCTCCGGCTCCGGCAAGTCGACGCTGCTGCACTGCCTCGCCGGGATCGTGACGCCCGACACGGGCTCGATCACCTACAACGGCCGCGAGATGGCGACCATGAGCGACGCCGCGCGCAGTGCGCTGCGGCGTTCCGAGTTCGGCTTCGTGTTCCAGTTCGGCCAGCTCGTACCGGAGCTGACCTGTGTGGAGAACGTCGCCCTGCCGCTCCGGCTGAACGGCACCTCCCGCAAGGAGGCCGAGCGCACCGCGCTGACCTGGATGGAGCGGCTGGAGGTCGACGACCTGCGCAAGAAGCGCCCCAGCGAGGTCTCCGGGGGTCAGGGGCAGCGCGTCGCCGTCGCCCGGGCCCTGGTGACCAGCCCCCGGGTGCTGTTCGCGGACGAGCCGACCGGCGCGCTCGACTCGCTCAACGGCGAGCGCGTGATGGACCTGCTCACGGACGCCGCCCGGTCCACCAACGCCGCCGTCGTCCTCGTCACGCACGAGGCCCGGGTGGCCGCGTACTCCGACCGCGAGATCGTCGTACGCGACGGGAAGTCCCGGGACATGGAGCGGGCGGTATGACGGCGCGGCAGTGGCGGGCCGATCTGGCCATGGGCATGCGGTTCGCCTTCGCCGGCGGACGCGAGGGCTGGACCCGGGCCCTGCTGACGGCCGTCGGAGTCGGGCTCGGGGTGGCGCTGCTGCTGCTGACCACCGCCATTCCGAGCGCGCTGTCCGAGCGGGACAAGCGGGGCAGCGCCCGGGACGACTTCACCTACAGCGGGAAGGTGCTGCCGAAGGCGGACGACACCCTGATCGTCGCCTCCACCGACACCACCTTCCACGGCGCGGACGTGCGCGGCCGGCTGCTCCAGCAGGAGGGGGCGAAGGCGCCGCTGCCGCCGGGCGTCGCGGCGTTCCCGGCGAAGGGCGAGATGGTCGTCTCGCCCGCGCTGAAGAAGCTCCTCGCCTCCGGCTCCGGCGCGCTGCTGCGCGAGCGCATCCCCTACCGCGCCGTGGGCACCATCGCCGACCGGGGACTCGTCGGGCCCGGCGACCTGGCCTACTACGCGGGCGCCACCGGCCTGGAGCGGCATCTGGCCGCCGGCAGCGTCGAGCGCATCGACTACTTCGGCCCCTCCCCCCACAACCGGCCGGACGGGCTCGACCCGATCCTCATCCTGCTCGTCACGATCATCTTCGTGGTGCTGCTGCTGCCCGTCGGCGTGTTCATCGCCGCGGCCGTCCGCTTCGGCGGCGAGCGCCGCGACCGCCGGCTCGCGGCGCTGCGGCTGGTCGGCGCGGACGGCCGGACGGCCCGCCGGATCGCGGGCGGGGAGGCGCTGGCGGGGGCACTGCTCGGCCTGGTCCTCGGCACCGTCTTCTTCCTCACGGGACGTCAGCTGGCGGCCTCGCTGGAGGTGCGGGACATCAGCGTCTTCCCCAGCGACCTCAACCCGTCGCCGGCGCTGGTCCTGGTCGTGGCCGTCGCGGTGCCCGCCGCGGCCGTCCTCGTCACGCTGTTCGCGCTGCGCGGGGTCGTCATCGAGCCGCTCGGCGTGGTCCGTACGGCCAGGCCCCCGCGGCGCCGGCTGTGGTGGCGGCTGCTGCTGCCGCTGGCCGGGCTCGCGCTGCTGTACCCGATGATCGGTCAGGGCAACGACAACGGGAACTTCAACCAGTGGATGGTGATCGGCGGCACCGTGCTGCTGCTGGTCGGCGTCACGGCCCTGCTGCCGTGGATCGTGGAGGCCGTGGTGGCCCGGCTCGACTCCGGGCCGGTCTCCTGGCAACTGGCGGTGCGCAGGCTCCAGTTGAGCAGCGGCTCGGCCGCCCGCATGGTCAACGGCATCGCGGTCGCGGTGGCCGGCGCGGTCGCGTTGCAGATGCTGTTCTCCGGGGTCGAGCACGACTACACCAAGTGGACGAAGAACGACCTCGACCGGGCGCAGATGGAGATCTCCGTACGCGGCGACGTCCCGCTGTCCGAGGTGGACCACAAGCTCGCCGCGACCGAGGGGGTGCGCCGGGTGACGGCGCTGTCGCTCGGCTCGGTCGGCGACGGGCCGAAGAACCCGGACAACGAGCTGGAGGTGGCGGTCGGCAGCTGCGCGCAGCTGCGCGAGGTGGCCCGGCTGACGTCCTGCCGCAACGGCGACATCTTCCGGATCGACGGCTCCGACTACGGCACCGAGACGAAGAAACTGGTCACGGCGGGCCGCACCCTGTACTTCGACCCGGCCTACAGCGGGTCGAGCAGCCACACGGCGGCCTGGAAGGTGCCCTCCGGGGTGAAGACGGCCGGACGGCGCGCGGACCCCACGGGCTACGAGCGCGGCGGACTGCTCATCACCTCGGGCGCGCTGCCCGCGGCCGCGACGCCCGGTCTGAACCAGAAGGTGTACCTCTCGCTGGACCGGTCGGTGGCGGACGCCGACGAGCACGCGCGCAACACCGCCGCCGGGCTGGATCCGCTGGCGGACGTGTTCACCCTGACGTCCACCAAGCAGTCGCTGCAGTTCCGGTCCATCCGCACCGGGCTGTTCGTGGGCGCCACCTGCGTCCTGATGCTGATCGGCGCGAGTCTGCTGGTCTCGCAGCTGGAGCAGTTGCGCGAGCGCAGGAAGCTGCTGTCCTCGCTGGTGGCCTTCGGCACCCGGCGCCGCACGCTGAGCCTGTCGGTGCTGTGGCAGACGGCGATCCCGATCGCGCTCGGCCTGCTGCTCGCGTCGGTGGTCGGGCTGACACTGGGCGTGGTGCTGCTGAAGATGACCGGTGCCACGGTGAGCGTGGACTGGGCGAGCGTGCTGTCCATGACCGGCATCGGGGCGGCGGTCGTCCTCGCGGTGACGCTGCTCAGCCTGCCGCCGCTGCTGCGGCTGATGCGGCCGGACGGGCTGCGCACCGAGTGAGTCCGGTGCCGTCCCGGGGGCAGGCCCCTTCCCGTCGCGGGGAGGGGCCTGCCGTCGTTCACAGGCTGTACTCCCGTACCACCCGCCGCACCTGGGCGAAGAGCATGCCCACGTTGACCGACTTGCGGCAGACGACGACGGCGACGACGTCCTGCTGCTCGTTCATGCGCACGAACAGGTGTGTGAGGTTCTCGCTGTTGACCAGGATCTCCTGGAAGAAGTGGTTGTCGCTCTGGATGCCGCGGCGCTCCTTGAAGACGTCCTCGATCATCACGACCGTGCGCCCCTGGAACAGGTCGAGGGTCGCGCCCGCCAGCAGGTCCAGGACCTCGGGCGGATGGTTGTCGATGGTCTCGTACGAGAGCAGCATGCCCGTGGACATATCCACGACACCCGAGGCGACGCACTCGGGGGCGTCGGTGCGGAGTGCCTTGACCAGGCCCATCACCTGGTCCGAGAAACCGGTGGTCATACGCTTCGTCGCCATCCCTTCAGACTCCTTCTGCCGTCTTGTGCCGGAGGATCGAACCGATGCGATCCAGTGCTGGTGCGGTCGCCCGGTGCAGCCGGTCGACATCCATGCCCTCGTCGCCGAGGACGACCATCAGCGCGGTGTCCCCGACGGCGTAGAAGGCGGCACAGCCATGGCTGCCGTACGTCACCGTCTGGCGCAGCGCGCCGCGTGAGGTCGCCTGCGCGGTACGGCGGGCGAGCCCGAGACCTGCCGCGGCGAGCGCGGCGAGGCCCTCCGGGTCGATCGTGTCGGCGGTGTCGGCCGCGATCAGCAGTCCGTCCGCCGCCGCGACCGCGGTATCGGTGATACCGGTCACCTGCTCCCGCAGGCCGCGCATCTCCAGCGCGAGGGCTTCGTGGTCCATGTGCTCAACTCCCGTGTTTCTTTTCACGATTCGGTACGCGTCTGGTCGGTTCGATCACTTCGGGGATCCGTTTCGGAGGCGGAAGAAGCCGTTCGGTCTGCGACGGGGGAGAGTGACCGGCGCCGGAGGTTCCGGTGGCGGCGGAGCGGGGGGCGGCGGGGTGCGGCTGTGGACGCCCTCCGGGGCCACCCGCACCGCGATGGGCGCCGGCTCGGGCGGGCACCGCAGGAGGCCCTCGGTGAGCATGCGGGAGACCTCGACCGTGACCGTGTAGACGCCGCGGCCGGTGCGGAAGGCGAGGTCGCGGGCGGTGCGGCGGCCGTCCGCGTGGGCGAGCAGGTCGTTGCGGAGCTCGCTGAGCGGGGCGGTGGAGTCGGGCACGGGCAGCGGCCGTTCACGGTCGGGGTGCACGGGGTGGGGCAGCGCGGCGAGGGCGTTCAGCTTGCGGGCCGCGTCCTGCAGCAGCCGCGCGCAGGGCTCGCCGACGGCGACCGGCGCGGGCGGCTCCAGCCCGGCGTCCGCGCGCTCGCAGTCCTCGACGCGGCCCGCGAGGATCGCGAACACCGCGTCCTGGAGCGCCATCACGCACACCACCGCGAGCTGGGCGGCACCGGCGTACCCGCCGGCGACCAGCCCGGCGGCCGGCCAGCGGGCGCCGCCGCCCTCGCGCACCAGCGCGGCCCACTGCTCGCCGTCCACCCGCCCGGACCGCAGCAGCAGCGCCTCCGGCCCCGGCGACCCGGGTGACTCGGCGGCGACGATGAGTCCGTGCCGCAGGTGCAGCACGCCGCCCGGCGACCCGGACACCCGCAGGGCACCGGTCCACCCCTCGCGCCCGCAGGCGGCGAGAGCCCGTGCCAGCAGGTCGTGACCCGACATGACACCCCCTGTCGCGTACCGCTGAGGGGGGAATTCGTATCAGGCCGAACGCATATTCCGGCCGGAGATTTCCGACCTGTCCCCAGGTGACGGAAGTTGCCCCCGGAGCCGGTTCAATTGGCTTTGTTCGGCGCGCATTTGATCGAACGGCGAACGCATTTCAGGCGCTTCGCGCAGCGCCTTCGGCGTCAGGAACCGACGCTCTCGGAGCCGCTCTCGGGGGCCGTCCGCCCGGTGCCCGCGCCGGTGCGGACCACCTCGTCCTCGATCTCCTCCGCGGCGTCCGCCCGGGGCTGCTCGTCGCCGCCGGGGATGTGTTCCGCCGAGTACGCCCGCAGGTACGCCACGACCGTGTTCGACACGGCCACCAGCGGAACGGCCACCACCGCACCGCCGATCCCCGCCACCATGCCGCCGGCGGCGACCGACAGGACCACCGCGAGCGGATGGACCCGCACCGCGCGCCCGAGGATGAACGGCTGGAGGATGTGGCCCTCGATCTGCTGGACCGCGAGCACCACGGCGAGCGTCATCACGGCCGTGAACACGCCCTGGGTGACCAGCGCGACGACCACCGCCAGCGCGCCGGAGGCCACCGCGCCGACGAGCGGGATGAAGGAGAACAGGAAGATGAAGACGGCCAGCGGCACGGCCATGGGCACGTCGAGGAAGTAGATGCCCAGGCCGATGAAGATGGCGTCGATCAGTGCGACGAGCACCGTGCCGCGCACGTACGCGGTCAGGGTGCGCCAGGCCCGCGGACCCGCGCCCGCGATGGCCGGACGGGCCGCCGCGGGCACGAGCTTCAGCGTCCACTCCCAGATGCGCCGGCCGTCGTAGAGCAGGAAGAGGGTGGAGAAGAACGTCAGCAGGATGCCGGTCAGCGCCTCGACCACGACCTGCACGCCCTCCAGGCCCGCGGAGGTGATCTGGTCGGTGTTCGCGCCGACCGCGTCGCGCAGGTTCTTGGCGATCTGGTTGATCTGCTTGTCGGTGACGTGGAAGGGGCTCCTCAGCAGCCAGTTGCGCAGATCGTCGATGCCGCTCTGGATCTGGTTGGAGAGATTGTCGATGTTCTCCATGACCTGCCAGGTCACGAACCATCCGATCAGGCCCATGACGACGAAGCCGAGGATCGCCGTCAGCGCGGTGGCGGGGCCGCGCGGGACGCCGTGCCGCTTCAGCCGGGCCACGGTCGGCTGGAGCAGCGCCGTGATGAGCAGGGCGACGACGAACGCGAGGACGACGAGTTGCACGGCGCTGATGACGCGCATCAGCACCCAGACCGTGCCGGCGAGCACCAGCAGCCGCCAGCCGGCCTCCGCCGCGACCCGCACGCCCCACGGCACGGCCTGCGCGGGCTCGGGCCGGGCCGGGCGGGCGGGGCGCGGGGCCGGCACCTCGGCCGCGCGGTCCGGGACCGGGACCGGCTTCGTCCCGTTCTCGCTCACGGGAGACGGCGTGCCGTCCGCGGCGGACTCCCGTTCGACCTCGGCGCGGCGTTCGTCCAAACGCTCACTCACCTCGGTCAGCCCGGCGCCGATCCGGCCGAGCCACCCTGGCACTCGCGACATGATCCGTCCTCTTCCCCCGTCTGTCCCCACCACTCCCCCCGGAGTCGTTGCGTCCGACCGTACAGGGCGAAAGCCCCTCCCCTATGACGGGGAGGGGCTGCGCAAGGTTGAGAGACGGGGCCGAGGGCCTCGGCGGCTCAGTACCAGCTGTTGGCCTGCCAGAAGGACCAGGCCTCGCACGGGCTGCCGTACCGGCTGTTCATGTAGTTCAGGCCCCACTTGATCTGCGTGGCCGGGTTCGTCTGCCAGTCGGAGCCGGCGGAGGAGTACTTCGAGGCGGGCAGCGCCTGGAAGAGGCCGTAGGCGCCGGAGCCGGCGTTGACCGCGTGGTAGTTCCAGCTGGACTCGTGGTCCACGATGTTGCTGAAGCACTGGAACTGGCCGCTCGGCACCATCTGCCGGGCCATCGCCTGGATCTGGCTGACGGAGTACGAGCTCTGGACGGGGAAGTCGGCCGAGGTGGCCTTGCTGCGACTGGCAGCGGCCTTCGCCGCGGCGCGCTCCTTGGCCTCCTTGGCAGCCTTCTCCGCCGCTTCCTTCTTGGCGATGGCGGTGTCGGCGGCGGCCTTGCGGGCCGCCTCCTCGGCGTCCTTCTTGGCGCTGGCGTCGGCCTGGATCGCCTGGGCGTCGGCCTGCTGCGTCAGGGAGGCGGTCTGCACCTGGGCCTGCTGGCCCGTGGGTATGTCCGCCAGGAGCGTCGCGTCGGATGCCGTCGCTTCGGCGTCGTTGGGCTGGGCAGTGCTGCCCGAGGCGACTCCGACAACGCTTCCGACGGCGGTGACCGCGGTGGCCGAGGCCACTGCGAATCCCCGGACCGAAATCCGGCTCACTCGGTTTCCTTCCAGCATCGCCCGCTTCGGTGACCCTGGCGGACGCAATCGTGCCCCTTGACGCTGGCCTCCCCACTGCTTGGTCACGGGAGGCACGGGCCCGGTGGGCAACTCCCGCTGGAGGAGCGCCGCGTGGTGCTCGGGCGGCATACGACGACGCTGTGGAGTTATCCGTGATGCTTCTGTGGTGCCGTACCGCTGGGGGTACAGGTGTGTCGTATGCGGGGCCTGACAGGAGTGAGACTCTGCCGTAACCGGACGCCGGGTGGCAATTCTGAGTTGCGTGTGAAAGCTCACATCCCGTTTGACCCCAGGGATTTTGAGAAAAGGCGCCACGCGAAGGCGCCGCCCGGCTAGGCTCGCAGCCTTTGCTGGACGGCGCCAACTGACGCGTAACCGGCCCCAATTGGGCCGACGTCGGTGAGACCGGTCAGATCTGCCCGTCTTCGAGCATTTCGGTCACAAGGGCCGCGATCTGGGACCTCTCGGACCGCGTCAGCGTGACATGCGCGAAGAGCGGATGCCCCTTCAACTTCTCGACGACGGCGACCACTCCGTCGTAGCGACCGACGCGCAGATTGTCCCGCTGTGCCACGTCATGGGTGAGAACCACCCGCGAATTCGCCCCGATCCGGGACAGAACGGTCAGCAGCACATTCCGTTCCAGCGACTGCGCCTCGTCCACGATCACGAACGCGTCGTGCAGCGAGCGCCCGCGGATGTGGGTGAGCGGCAGGACCTCGAGCATGCCGCGCGCGGTGACCTCCTCGATGACCTCGCGGCTGGTGACCGCGGACAGCGTGTCGAAGACCGCCTGCGCCCAGGGGCTCATCTTCTCGGCCTCGGAGCCCGGCAGATAGCCGAGCTCCTGCCCGCCGACCGCGTACAGCGGGCGGAAGACCATCACCTTCTGGTGCTGGCGCCGCTCCAGCACGGCCTCGAGACCCGCGCACAGCGCGAGCGCCGACTTGCCGGTGCCGGCCCGGCCGCCCATGGACACGATCCCGACGTCCGGGTCGAGGAGCAGATCGAGGGCGATCCGCTGCTCCGCGCTGCGGCCCTTGATGCCGAAGGCCTCCCGGTCGCCGCGCACCAGGCGGATGCCGCCCTCGGGCGTGACCCGGCCGAGCGCCTTGCCGCGCTCCGACTGGATCGTCAGACCCGTGTGCACGGGGAGGTCGGACACGTCGGGCACATGGACATGCCCCTCCTCGAAGAGGATGTCCACCTGCTCGCCGGGCAGGGTCACTTCGGACATTCCGGTCCAGCCGGAGGCGTCCGTGATGGCCAGTTCCGCGCGGTACTCCTCGGCGAGGAGGCCGACGGACGAGGCCTTGATCCGCAGCGGCAGGTCCTTCGAGACGACGGTGACGTCGAATCCCTCGGCCTGCAGATTGCGGGCGACCGCGAGGATGCGGGAGTCGTTGTCCCCCAGGCGGTAGCCGCTCGGCAGCACGCTGGGGTCCGAGTGATTGAGCTCGACACGGACGGTCCCGCCCAGATCACCGATGGGGATGGGGGCGTCGAGGCGGCCATGCTTCACCCGGAACTCGTCGAGCAGGCGCAGGGCCTGCCGGGCGAAGTAGCCGAGTTCGGGATGGTGCCGCTTCGCCTCCAGCTCCGTGACCACGACGATGGGGAGCACGACCTCGTGCTCGTCGAAGCGGCTCAGGGCGTTCGGGTCGGCCAGCAGGACGCTGGTGTCGAGAACATAGGTGCGCCGGTCTGGCTTGTGGCGCTTTGTGCTGGTCACCACGGAAGGACGTACCCCCTCGGATGAGGTCGGGGAGCGACGGAGTGGAGCTGGGCCGGTCGACGGCCGCGATGCACGGGCCGGAAACCGGCCCTCCGCCTCTTCGTCCGTGCTGTGACCGCACGATCGGGCTGGTGCAAAGGGCCTCCCGGGCGGACGGCCCCGTGCCGTCCGCTGAGATCCGACACCCGTGGTTCGGGTGTCGACCTGCTTGGCTTATGCCCTCGAACAAGCGTCACCATGCCGACATGTGTGGCGGCGCGCTGGTGAACTCCTTGTTACTTCCGCCCCAAACGGGGTACTCGCGGCGCTTGCTCAGCCGCCGATGCCAGTCGTGGCAAGGCCTGTGTCAGCCGCCGTAACGCCGGTGTCGCGCCCCGTAGTCGCGCAGCGCGCGCAGGAAGTCGACCTTGCGGAAGGCCGGCCAGAAGACCTCACAGAAGTAGTACTCGGAGTGCGCCGTCTGCCACAGCATGAATCCGGACAGGCGCTGCTCGCCGCTCGTACGGATCACCAGGTCGGGGTCGGGCTGGGCCCGGGTGTAGAGGTGGCGCCCGATCATGTCGACGTCGACGGCCTCGGCGAGGTCGTCCATCGAGGTGCCCTTGTCCTTGGCGTCGAGGAGCATGGAGCGCACCGCGTCGGCGATCTCCTGCCGCCCGCCGTACCCGATCGCGACGTTGACCAGTATCCCGCCGACGTGGGCGGTGGTCTCCTCCGCCTCCTTGAGCGTGGTCTGCATCTGCGCGGGCAGCAGGTCGGGGTTGCCGACGTGGTGCACGCGCCAGCGGCCGTCCGCCGCGAGGGTCTTCACGACGTCCTCGATGATCCCGAGCAGCGGGCCGAGCTCGTCCTGCGGACGGTCGAAGTTGTCCGTCGACAGCAGCCAGAGGGTGACGACCTCGACGTCCGTCTCGCTGCACCAGCCGAGGAACTCCTCGATCTTCTCGGCGCCCGCCCGGTGACCGTGCACGGTGGTGGAACCCGAGGCCTTCGCCCAGCGGCGGTTGCCGTCCATGATGACGCCGATGTGCTTGGGCACCTGAGCGTGGTCCAGGTGGCCCTCCACCCGGCGCGCGTACAGCCTGACGAGCAGGCCGCGCAGCTTGTCGCGCAGGTTCACGTCTTTGTCAGCCCCTCCGTACCGATACGGTCCCCGCGGCTCGCAGCCTACCCCTGCGGGGCATGGGCGTGGGATGTGGGTGCGAGGGGCGGGGAGTTGGGCGCCCCGGGCGAACGGGGGCGGGTCCGCCGGCGGGCGCGGGTCCCCACGGGGCTCGCCGCGCCGCTCCCCGCGCCCCCGGGACACAGAAACGGGCCGGTCCGTGGGGGGGAGACGGACCGGCCCGAGGGGGGGTTTCCACCATAACCCTTCGTAAGGGCCGATGGGTGCATCGGCGTGCCACAACTACTCTCCGGAATCGAACGGCGACGCGCCGGTGGTCGTCGCCCGGGCGTCTTGTGGCTGGTTCACGGCCGGATGACGGCCGACGCGCAGTTCGGTCGGCGGGCGTGAGGCTGTCCCCCGGCCGGGTGAACCGGGCCGGGGATCCGGACTTGACGCGGGGCAGGGCACCGCGCAGCCCCCTCCGCTGCGCGGTGCCACACGCGCAGCTTTGCTCACGCGAATTACCCGCCCTTGAACTTACGTGACGCTTGACGCAGAGGCGAGCCAACCTTGATAACAATGTGAAAACCCGGTCAGACCTGTGAATGTGCGAGTGCGACCCGTCCTTGATGCCGCACATGTCCGGTACGGCAGGAGTGATGAAGGCCGGGTATGGAGGACAGGAACTGACCTCCATACCGCCTACGGCGCGCACGCGGAGGTGCCGTCCGGGGCGGGGCCGTTCGCACCGGACGTGCGGCTCACCGAGGAGCAGGCGCGGCAGATCGCACGCACCGGCTCCTGGGCCGGTGACCGCGTGCTGCCCGCCGCCCGACGAGGCGGTGCGCGCGCTCGTGTGCCGGTACCTGCTCGCGTACGGTGCGGCCGGACCCCTGGACTTCGCCGAGTGGCCGACGGCGCCGGGCGGGGCTTTCGCGACGCGCCCTAGAGGTGGTGCGGTTTGCGGGCCTCGACGAGGTGGCGGGTGCTGTGCGCGACGAAGGAGCCCTCGGTCCCGATCCGGTCGTGCAGGGTGCGGAGCCGGTCCTCGTACGCCTCGACCGTGAAGTCCGGGACCATCCAGATCACCTTGCGCAGGAAGTGGACCACGGCGGCGATGTCGTGGAACTCGATGCGCAGCCGTTCGGCGCGCAGGGTGACGATCTCCAGGCCGGCGGCCTCGGCGCCGGCGCGTTCGCGGTCGGGGTGGCGGGCGGTGCCGTGCTCGGCCGGGAGCGGGCCGAGGAAGTGGTCGACGAGTTCGAACACGCTTTTGGGGCCCACGTGCTGGGCGAAGTACGTGCCGCCGGGCTCCAGGACGCGGGCGATCTCCGGCCAGTGCGGGGTGACCGGGTGGCGGCTGGAGACCAGGTCGAAGGAGCCGTCCGCGAAGGGGAGCGCCGCGTCCTCGGGCGCGGCGACGACCACGGTGCCGCGGGGGCGGAGCAGGGCGGTGGCCTTGGCGATGTTCGGCGGCCACCCCTCGGTCGCGGCGGTGAGCACCGGAACCTTGGCGGCCCGGCCGAGCGAGAGGTCCAGGACCTCTCCGCCGCCCGTCTGGACGTCCAGCGCGGCGGTGGCCCCGGCGAGCCGGCCGGCCAGGGAGATGGCGTACCCCCACGAGGGGCGCTGTTCCGTGGCCCGGCCCGCGAACCAGGAGAAGTCCCAGCCCTCGGTGGGCACGGCGGCGCCCTCGGCCACGAGGTCGTCGAAGCTGCGGTTGTGATGCTGGGGCATGAGGTGACCGGTCCTGACGGAGAACGGAGAACGGAGAACGGAGAACGGAGTACGGGGCGGACGGCCGGGCGGCGGGCCGGTCAGGGAACGAGGGGTCTGACCTCCTGCGCCACGAAGCGCACGAAGCCCTCGGGGTCGGGCTCCTCACCCGTCGGCTGCAGGATCACCCGGTCGGCGCCGGCCTCGGCGAGGCGCCGCACGGCCTTGGCTACGGTGCCGGCGTCGCCGGCGGCCCCGAGGCCGGCGGCGGGGTCGAGTCCTTCGCCGGCCTGTTCGGCGTGGAGCCGGGCGACGGCGCCGGGTCCGGTGGTGGCGAGGAGGTAGACGACGACCTCGTGCGGATCGGCGGTCCGCCCGGCCGACTCCCGTCCCTCGTCGATGAGCCGCCGGGCCCGGCGCACGCCGTCCACCGTGGTGGCGGCCGTGAGGACGGTGCCGTCCGCCGCCTCGCCCGACAGGCGCAGCGAACGCGGCCCGGTGGCCCCGGCGAAGACGGGCACCGGAGCGGGCGGCGGCCAGTCGAGGCCGACGTCGTCGAGGCGGACGTAGCGTCCGCTCGTGGTCAGGCGCTCGCCGCTCAGCAGCGTGCGCAGGGCGAGGAGGTGTTCCCGCAGCAGGGTCAGCGGGGACTCGGCGCGCGCCCCGACCTGCCCCATCCATGCCTGTACGCCATGTCCGACACCGACGATCGCGCGCCCGGGGAACATCCGGTGCAGGGTGGCGGTCTCCATGGCGGTCACGGCGACGTTCCGCAGCGGCACGGGCAGCAGGCCGACGCCGATCCGCACCCGCTCGGTCCACGCGAGAGCGGCCGCGGCGGCCGAGATCCCGCCCTCCAGGAAGCAGTCCTCCCACAGCCAGAGTTCTTCGAGCCCGGCCTCGTCGGCGGCGCGGGCGACGGCGCGCAGCCGCTCGGGGGGCAGCTGGGGGCGGAACACGGCACCGAGTCCAGTCATGCGCTCTTTCCTACCCGCGCCGAAACGGGCCGGACAACTGCTTTACGCGGCGCCGGCGTTCGGCACGTCATCCGCAGACGTGGCCGCTGCCTGCGGGCGGGCGGTGCGGGCGGTCAGCGCACCGCGAGCGCTCCCAGCAGCAGCCCCGTGAACGCCCCGCCCGTCATGAACGGCCCCAGCGGGATCGCCGACTTGCGGTGCGCCCGGCGCAGCACGACCATCCCGAGGCCATACACCGCGCCGTAGAGCAGACCCGTGAAGGCGCCCGTCAGGAGGATCCCCCAGCCGTACCAGCCGAGGGCCGCGCCCAGCCCGAGGGCCAGCTTCACGTCGCCGAAGCCCATGCCGGAGGGGTTGACGAGGAAGAGGAGGAGATAGGCGCCGCCCAGGGCCAGGCCGCCGAGCAGCGACGTGGACCAGGAGCCGGCGGCGGCCGGCAGGAGCGCGGCGGCGCCGAGCAGGACGGCGGTGGCGGCGGCCAGCGGCAGGGTCAGGACGTCGGGGAGGCGGTGGACCCGGTGGTCGACGAGCGTCAGCAGGACCGCCACGGGAGTGAGCAGGACCCAGACCGCCGTCTCCGGGTGCGGGCCGCCCGCCGCGGCCAGGGCGGCGCAGCCGAGCGCGGTCGCGGTGGAGACGGTGGGCGTGCGCGGACCGTACGTCCCGCACGGACCGGCCCGCTCCACGGCCGCGCAGTCGGCCCGGCCCACCCAGCCGCCGTACGCCCCCGTGATGGGGTGGCCGGCGGGGCAGCTCGCGCTCCAGGGCTCACCCGCGTCGACCGAGAGACGGTGCGCCGCGCGGGGCAGTGCGAGGCCCGCCCCCGCTCCCCACAGAGCGGCCACGACGATCAGGAGTACGCCCACGGCGGGACCCTATGGCGGCGGGTCGGGTTCGGCATGGGCCCGTGGGCCCATGCCGGGCCCAGTGGTGTGCGGATACGTTCGGTTCTCGCGGTTCTCCGGTGCACGGGGTTCCGCCGAGCACCGGCGGCGACAACGGGAGGGGGCCTCGGCATGGGGCGGCGTTGGCAGGACGGACAGGGCACGCTGGTGGTACGGGGGGACGGTGAACCCGGCGGGCGGAAGGTGCCGCTGGAGATCGCCACGTCCTACCGGGCCCGTACGAAGGGGCTGCTGGGCCGGGATGCGGTCGACGGAGCGATCCTGCTCTCCCCCGCCAACAGCATCCACACCTTCCGCATGCGCCTCCCCATCGACGTCGCCTATCTCGACCGCGACCTCACCGTCATCGCCGTACGCACGATGAAACCCTGGCGGCTCGGACTGCCGCGGCCCCGCTCCCGGCACGTGCTGGAGGCGGAGGCCGGGGCGATGGCGGGGTGGGGGCTGCGGGCCGGGACGCGGGTGGAGGTGACGGGCGGGGCCTGAGCCGGGGCCTGGCGGGCGGGACTTCCGAAACGACCGCAGGCGCGCCCCGGGCGCGCTCTAGGTGTTCATCTCCCAGCGCCGCATGTCCTCCGCGTTGCCGATCCTGATGCCAAAGGTCCAGGTCGGGTCCAGGAACAGCCAGTGGCGGGACTCGAGTTCGAGGGCCAGGCACTTGACGATGCCCTTGTCGGGATCGGACCCGCCGTCCGTGTACGGGCGCACGGTGGTGCAGCGCAGCCGCGTCCAGCCGTCCCCGAAGAGCTGCTCTCCCCAGGAGGCGTGGGCCACCTCGTCGTCCGTCTCCTCCGCCACGGCCTCGAAGAACTCGACCCCGCCGAGCGAGACGTCCGGCACGAGCCGCACCGCCAACTGGTCGTACTGCCCGACCGATTCCAGCCGCAGCACTCCTTCGTCGAGCACCACGTGCACCACGAGCGGCTGCGGCCGGAACACGGGGACGGGCACCTCGTCCCGGTCGATCAGACCGGGGACGAGGACGTCGGTCACGTGGCGGTGCCGCAGGACGTCCTCGATGTGGTTCCACGGGGTCACTGGCTGCTCCTGTCCTTCGGCCGCGCTCGTTCCGGCCCCGGTTCCGATGGGACCACGGGTCACTCGGCCTTCCTGGTGATCTCGATCGAGGTGTCCAGACCCTCGCCGGACTTCAGCGCGGTCCAGAACTCGCCGTTCTCGCGCAGCACGATGGTCACGCCGTTGCCACGGTAGACGAGGCCCTCCGGCTCGCCCTTCTTCAGCGTGCCCTTGCCGACCAGCTTGAACGTACCGTTCTTGATGTTGGCCTCGATGTCCTGCAGGAACCGCGGTCCGTCCTCCTTGAGCTTCTTGTACTTCGTGCCGAGCGCGTCCTCGACCAGCTTCTTGTGGCGCAGGAAGTGGTCCTTGAACTTCTTCGGGTCGCCCTGCCGGACGGTCGGCTTCCTGGCCGCCTCGACCTCTTCCTTGGTCATCCGTCCGGCCGCGCCGTCGGCCTCGTCGGCCTGCTTGCGGGCCTCCTCGGCCTCCTTCTTGGCGTCCTCGTCGCAGCCGTCCTCGGCGAGGACGACGTACGGGGAGCCGCCGGCGGCCAGGACCGTGGTGCCGGTGCCGGAGGAACCGGCGAAGGTGTCCTCGGCGGCCGGGGCCGTGCCGTCGTAGGGGATGCGGCGGCTCGGTGCGGAGATGGTGCAGCCGGACTGCCTGGCCTTCTTCTCCGCCTCCTCCGCGGCGTCGTCGGCCTCCTTGGCCGCCTTCTCCGCGCCGGCCACGTCACCCGCCCTGGCGGCCTTCTTGGCGTCCTCCGCCGCCTTGCCGGCCTTCTCCGCGAGCTTGCCCAGCTTGCCGAGTCTGCCGAGGACGCCGACCTTCTCGACGACCTTGCCGGCGTCGTAGCCGGGGATGAAGAGCGAGCCGATGTTCCATACGACGGTGGTGACCGCGCGGGTCTTGTTGCCGCTGTTCCACTGGTCGGCGACGTCCTTGCCGATGAACATGTCGTAGAGGACCGTGCCGCCCGTCTTCAGCGACGCCCCGCCCCAGTCGGTGAGGGCGCCGAGGTAGTCGCCCTTGGACCACTTGTCGGCGGCGCCCTTGGAGTTCTCCACCCAGTCGTGGCCGAGCTGCTTGCCGTAGTCCCCGAGGCCGCTGAGCGTGTCGAGGGGGTGCCGGAACATGTCGTAGATCCCGGTCACGTCGCCCCAGACGCCGTCCACGAAGAGTCCCTGGCCGACCTGCTTGAGCTGGTTGCCGGCGCAGCCGAAGAAGGCGCCGAAGCCGGAGAAGCAGCCGTCGTCCTTCTTGCCGTCGTCCTTCTTGCCGTCGCTTTTGCCGTCCTGCTTGCCGTCCTGCTTGCCTGCGGGGTTGTCGGCGGGCTTCTGGGCTCCGGGGGCGTCGGCCTTCCGGCCGTCGGCCGTGCCGTTCCTGTTCCCCGCGGTGACGTCCGTGCCGCCGCCCGACGGGGCCGGGCAGGCCAGACCGGTGACCTTGCAGACCTGGGCCTGGATGCCACCGGAGATCTGCGTGCCGACTCCGCTGACCAGCAGGGCCGTGACGATCGCGGCGACGATGGCGACAAGACCGGCGTACTCGATCGCGGTCTGCCCCTCGTCCCGGCGCCAGCGGATCATACGGGCGAGGGAGAAGGGGCGGCGCTCGGCGCGGTCCAGTACGGGAACGCCGTACCAGCCACGGCTCTCCGGGCGCAGCAGGAAGCACAGGACGAGGACCGGCAGGACGAGCTGCGTCCCACCGCGGGCCGACCCCGCGACGAGGTTGGCCGCGCCGCTCAGGATCAGCCACGCCTGTACGGCGATCAGACCACGCCATACCGCGGCCCCGCCCTCCCAGCTGCGCCGGGCCAGCCACCAGCCCAGGGTGCCGGGGAGCGCCCCGTAGACGAGAAGCGCGAGGACGCCGCCGCCGAGGGCGCCGGCCGACGTCGCCGTGCACAGCAGACCGAGGCCGCCGACGACCGTCAGGCCGAACAGGACGTGGACGAGGACCAGCGCGGACGCGAGCGGCGTGGGCATGGGCCGACGCCTGCCGTGCCCTGCCGGCCACCCGGCCCCGGACTCCGGCACTCCCCCGATCGACGCCATGACCGCCCCCTCGACTGGCTACTCGGCCGAGGTTAGGAAGAGGCGCTCTGCCCGAGATGGGCCCGTGGACCCAAATCCACGCCCAAAGGACCGCAGGGGTCGGGAAGTCCGTCGGCGGGGCCGGTCACGGCCGCGAGGAGGCGGCGCGAGGCCCGCCCCGCTGCCCCGGGACGGGCCTCGCGCATGCTCTGTTCCCTCAGCTTTCCGTGCGCGGGAACGTGACCTCCACCCGCCGGTTCTTCTTGCGGCCCGCCTCCGTGGAGTTGTCGGCGATGGGGTACTGCTCGCCGTAGCCGCGGACCTCGAAGATGATGTCCGGGTCGTTGAGCTGCTGGTCCAGCACGTCCTGGACGGCGTTGGCGCGTTGCCTGGACAGGACGTCGCCGTGGGCCGAGGAGCCGAGGTTGTCGGTGAAGCCGAAGACGCGGACCTTGGTCGCCTTCTGGTTCTTGATCTCGTCGGCGATCGTTGCGATGCGGGCCTTCGCCTCCCCGCTCAGCTTCGCGCTGTCCTTGCTGAAGAGGACCTCGGCCTGGAGGGCGAACGTGACGTCGGAGTTGGTGTCCTCACGACGCTCGTCGCCGCTCTGGTCCTCCACGACGGACTTGATGTCCAGGACTTTCGGGGCGGCGAGGGTGGCCCCGTCCGGGAGCTTCAGGTCGGGGTCGTTGGGGTCCACTTCGACGGGTGCGGAGGCACTTGCCTCAGTACCGGGTGGAACGCTCGGGCTCGTGTCGGCGTGGGCCACGGCGGCACCGAAGAGATGGGCGGCGACCATGACCGAGGCGGCGGTCAGGGTCAGCGCGAGGCGAGGCGTCGCCACTCGAGTCGGGGTGAAGGTCATGGTCGGCCTCACCCGGAGATGGGAAGGGTGGTGGTGGCGAAGCCGGGGAGCTGGAAGTCGACATCGGACGTACTCGTCGGCGGTGACGGGAACTGCATGAACACCGGAATGGACTCGCCGGCCTTCAGCGTGGGCAGTCCCGTCGTGGTGAGGGGACGGCCGTCGGTGTCACGGAGCACGTAATAGCGCTTCTTGCCCTTCGAATCCACGAGTGTCGCGCCACCGAGCGAGCTGCCGTTCCTGATGATCTCGGTCTCGTTGCCGCTGAGGTTGGACGGAATCACGGCACTGTCGGCGCCGTCGTTCTTGATGGTGCCGTTCACCGTGACGAATCCGCCGGAGTCCCGCTTGGCCGAAGTGATCTGGAGGAGCAGGCTGTTGGGCCCCTTCAGCTCGGCCAGCGGTGCGTCCGACTGCCCCTCCTGAGCGCTCGCGTGGGATCCGCCGTCCCGGGAGGCGGAGGCCGATGCGTCCGGCTTCTTGTCGTCGCCGCCACTACCGCAGCCGGCCACACCGAGGGCCAGACCGGCCGCAACGGTCAACGCGACCATCCCCCTGCGGGCCTTCGTAGTGAACCGAATGCTCATGCCTCTGCTTCCTTCGTCACTAGTCGTTCGCTGTCAGTCGGCCAGATGGACGTCGAAGAGGTCTTCGGGTCCGGGGAGATCAGTGAGGTGCTTCGGGTCCAGGTCCCAGATCCTGCCGTCCTTGCAGGAGAGCCGCGGGAGCACGTCGTGACCGGCATCCGCCGCCGGGGGATCGAAGGTGCAGAGCGGCTCGATCACGGCGGTGGCATGCGCATGGGCGTGGTGGTTCTCCGTGCCCGGGACGATGGATTGCCCGACGGGCTTGTCGGCTCTCACGTAGACCGTGTAGCTCAAAGGCACCGTCGTCGTGGGGCAGGCGCCGATCACAGTCGCATCGTTCCGCGACGCGAGCTGCCTCGCGCGTCCGCAGCCGTCGAACACCGCTCCGTCGCCGTCGAAGATGCCCTGCCACTTGGTCGGGTCGAGTACGTTCTGCGCCCACAACCCGGCAAGGCCGTCCCTGGTTTCCTGAGCTGCCGCGAGTGCCGCCGCGTCGGCGGCCGTCTGGGCACCGTTCCGGTTCACCGCGGCCTGGCCGACCGCGAAGTAGGCGAACGCAAGAAAGAGCAGGCCCCCCACCACCGTGATGTAGATGGGGAAGGCCTGCCCTGCATCGCCGTACCGGCGAGATCGCATCAAGGAGCGACCTTGGCGATCTGCGCCTTGATCTTGTCCAGGATCGTCTGACCGAGGTCCGTACCGGTGATCGCCAGAACGATCGCCACGACCACCGCGATGATGCCCAGGTACTCGACCGCGGTCTGGCCCTTGTCGCCGGCGCGGCGCTGCACCGCCTCGACCGTCGTGTTCTTCCAGCCGTTCACACGGACCTTGGTCGCGACGGCGGTCTTCAGCATCAGGTCGCTCATGGTGTTCCCCTCCGGGTCCGGCCGGCCGACGACCGGCCGACTCCTGCGTCTGTGCGCCGTTCGCGTAACCGGCTTCCTCCTTGCCGGTGCCGCTTTCGACACCAGAAACGTACGGCGGAACACCCCGCCCGGCGGAGGGTCCCAGGGCCCAATCGAGGGCCCAATCCGAGGCCCAGCCGCCTAACTGGGAGCGCGTCTGCGCAGGCAGGGTCCGCAGACCCAGGTCGCCGCTCCCCCGCCACTTCACCCCGGCTCACCTCAACCCTCGGCCCGAACCGGGGGCCGTGCCGAGCCACTTGGCGGCGGCCTCCGAGCGGCTGGTGCTGTGGAGCTTGGCGAAGATGCGGTTGATGTGGTTCTTGACCGTCTTCTCGCTGATGAAGCAGGTGGCGGCGATCTGCTGATTGTTCATGCCGGACGCGATGTGGTCCATGATCTCCGCCTCCCTCGTGCTCAGTTGGAACCGTGACCTGTCCGGAGCGGCCGGGCGGCCACCCGACCATCCAGACGACGACTGTCCCACATCCGGTTGCATGTGCGAAAGGTTTTCCACAGAAGCACCTGGAGCAGATGGCCTGCGCCTGTCAAAATCGCCTGGTGGTAAGGGTAGTTCGCGGTGAGGATAAGAACCTCGCGACGACGCATTCTCGTATGCAGTCGCATTTACCTGGCCCAGCCCTTCGGGGAGGGTCACGCCCTCGGCGGGGCCCTGGCCCTGGCGTAGTTGTGCCAGCAGCGCTCCCGCCGCCGTCGGGGTGAAGTGAGCCCGGCCTTCCTTGATGTCCCGTACCGCCGCGACCAGTTGATCGGCCGTGAACTCGCCGTGCACCAGGTAGCCGCCGGCGCCCCGGCGCAGGGCCTCCTGGACGATTTCCGACTCCCTGCTGTACGTGAGCATCACGACCGGGGCGATGCGCACGAGGTAGGGAAGTGCCGAGATGCCGTCCACGCCCGGCATGCGGACGTCCAGGAGGACGACGTCGGGGCGGTGCCGGAGGGCGGCTTCGTAGGCCTGGCGGCCGTCCGCCGCCTCCGCCGCGACCGTGATGTCGGAGCGGCCGGAGAGCAGAGCGGTGAGGCCCGCGCGGACCACCGGGTTGTCGTCCGCCACCACGACCTTGAGCGGTGCTGGTGGGGGGAACGCGTCGAACGGGCTCTCGGGCGGCGGCTCCTGGGAGCCGGGACGGGGACTCGTCGGGTCCGGCATGGGGAGGTGGCCTCCTCTCGTCTGAAAGGGCTCGTGGGGGGGACGGATACGGCGTGCTCATGCGGGTGAGGGCGACGGCGCCGCCGTCAGGGCCGCGAGCGGGAGTTCCAGGCGGACCTCCGTGCCCTTGGGGTGTCCGCCGCGGCCGATACGGATGCGGGCGCCCACGGAGGCAGCACGCTCGACCATGCCGACCAGGCCGAAGTGGCCCGCGCGGCGCAGCTGTTCGAGGGTGGTGCCGGAGGGCAGGCCGCGGCCGTCGTCGTACACGCTGATGCGGAGCAGGTCGCCGTGGACGCCCGCGCTGACGTCGACACTGGTCGGGCCCGCGTGCCGGTGGGCGTTCTCCATGGCTTCCGTGGCGATCGTCAGGAGCTGGCGGGCCACGGCCGGTGGCACGGGCGGTACGGCGTGCTCGCCGGTGGGGCGGTACACCGCCGGGAGCCGGGTCCGGGTGCTGAAGTCCCGGGTGCGGGCGGCCAGTTCGACCAGTACGTCGGTGGCGTGCTCGGGATCCGATTCACGGCGCAGATCGGCCAGGAGTTCGCGGGACTCGGCCGCCGCCCTGCGGGCCGAGCGGGCGACCAGTTCGGCCTGCTGCTTGACGCGTTCCGCGTCCATGTGGGGGGTGCCCGCGGATCCGGCGAGGCCGTCCGCGGCGAGTGCCACGCCGTGCAGGGTCTTGGCCACCGAGTCGTGCATCTCGCGGGCCAGGCGCGCCCGTTCGGCGCCGACCGCCTCCGTGACCGCGAGGCGGGCCTGGACGGTGGTGAGAGCCTGCGTCGCGGCGCCGAAGCGGAGCATGAGATTGCGCAGCGTGGAGCCGACCGCGCCCGCGATGACGCAGAGGCCGGGCAGGAGCAGGGACTCCGCGGGGGCCGCGTGCAGGTCCTTCGTGGTCGCGTCGACCAGGAAGAGGATCAGGGACTGCAGGGAGGCGAACACCGCGGCACCGCGCCAGCCGTAGACGATGCCGGCCAGGAGCGGGGTGCAGACGCTGACGTAGGCGAGGGTGGTGTCCGGGCCCGCGGAGATGAGGAGCAGGGAGCCGAAGAGGGTGTCCACCGCGAGGAGCGTGGGGTGGCGCAGGAGGAGGGGGCCGAAACGCTCCCAGTCTCTGAACAGGACGTAGGACCCCATGAAGGTGACCACGACCGCCGCGCCCACGAGACGGGTGGCCAGGCCCGGGGAGGCGTTGAGGAGGGCGGCCGGAGCGGCGAGGGCGATCATGGCCAGGCGGAAGCCGAACACCTGGCGGCACATGGCCTGCAGGGCGTTGATCTGGATGGGGATTGCCTCAGGCGCGGGGTGCCGGGCGGGTGCCCGGCCGTCGGCCGGGTCCGCGTTCCCGCCCGCGCCGCCTGTGCCGCCCGCGTCGTCGGGTGCCGGTGGGTCCTGCGGGGGCCCGGCGCCGTCGGCGGCTGCCGGTGGCTTCCGGGTCACGGCGGCGTCGGGCGCCGGCGCGGGTCCCGCCCCCCGCGGATCCGGCTGCGCCGGCACCCCCGCCAGCCGTACCCCGGCCGGTTCCCAGCCCGGCGGCAGTGCCGGGGTCACCGACGTCACCGGGATGTCGGCGGCACCGGTGCGGACGTGGGCCGGGAGGACCGTGCCCGCCGGTGGGGTGGTGATCTCCGGGGTCTTCGGGCGCCGTCGCAGCAGACCCGTGCGCTCGCTCGTCGTCGCCATGTCCGTCGTCACCCCGTCCTACTTGCCCGTGAGGGAGCCGAAGTCGGTGCCGGAGCCGAGGATCAGGCCGGCGCCGAGGAGGATCATGGTGGCCGGGACCATGAAGGTGGTGATCACCATCGTGGCCTTCGGCACCGCACGGGCCGCCTTGCGGCGGGCGTTCTGCGCGTCCGTGCGGCGCATGTCCTTCGCCAGCGACACCAGGGTGTCGACGATCGGCGCACCGAGTTCCTCGCCCTGCTGCAGCGCCGTCACGAACATCGCGACCTGCTCGGAGTCGTTGCGGCGGCGCAGTTCCGCGAAGGCCTGGCGGCGGCTCATGCCGAGGTCCATCTGCCGCAACGTGATGCGGAGTTCGTCCGCCCACGGGCCCTCGTACTTCAACGCGACCCGGTCCAGGGCCTGGCGGAAGCCGAGGCCCGCGCTGACCACGACCGCGAGCACGTCCAGGAAGTCCGGCAGCGTGCGCTCGATGACGTCCTTGCGGACGCGGATCGCCGCCCAGATGCCCACCTCGGTCCAGAACGCGCCGAAGGCGAACAGGACGACGGCCACGACGAGGTTGCCCTTCATCAGGAACACCAGGCCGCCGACGCCGCCGAGGAAGCCGTAGACCGCGCGGCGGGCCGCGTAGCGGTCGATGGTCAGGCCTCCGGGGTTGCCGGCGAGGTCGATCTTCCGGCGGTACCTGGCCACCATCTTGGGGCCCATCAGCCGCAGGACGGCCGGGGCGTACCGCATGCCGAGGCGGTCGACGACCGAGTCGACCGCGCCGGTGCGGGTGGACCCGACCTCCAGGGCCAGCGCGAGGTCGCCGGGCAGACGCGCGTCCGCGCGGTACATGCGGATGCCCGCGAAGATGCCCCAGACGCTGAGGCCCATCAGCACTGCCAGCAGAAGTCCCACGGTCGTCCTCCCTCCAGGCTGCTCGGACGTCTCAGACGTCGATGCGGGACATACGGCGGATGAGGATGAAGCCGACGGCGTAGAGCGAGAACGCGATGATCACCGCGCCCTGGCCGAGCGGGGAGGCGGTCATCCGGTCCAGGGCGCCCTCCTTGACCCCGTTCATCAGGAACAACGACCCCACACCCAGCACCGGTACCGCATACGACGTCATGTTCACCTGGGACAGCTGGGTCCGGACCTCGCGTCGTGTCTCCTTGCGCTCCTCCAGCGTCTCCGTCAGGTTGCGCAGGGCGCCGACCACCTGGCCGCCGGCGCGGTTCGACAGCACCAGGGTCGTGACGAGGACGACCAGCTCACGTGAGGGCAGCCGGTCCGCCAGCTCGCCCAGCGCGTCGTCCATCGACGCGCCGACCGCCAACTGGTTGGCCACTTTGCCCAGTTCCTCGCCCGCCGGCGCCTCCAGCTCCTCCGCCGCCATCCCGATGGCCGTACGCAGCGCGAGTCCCGCCTGGGTCGCGTTCGCCAGGATGCGGGCCATCTCCGGCAGTTGGTTGATGAACTTCTCGATCCTGCGCTGGCGCTGCCAGTTGAGGAACTGCAGGGCCACCCAGATGCCGAGCAGCCCGGCCAGCGGTCCGAAGAAGGGGGCCAGGGTGGCCTGTCCGATCAGCCACAGTCCCGCCACCGTCACCAGCATGGAGACGAAGAACTCGCCCGGCGTGATGTCCAGGCCGGTCGCCGCCAGGCGCAGTTCCAGCTTCTTGCCCGGCTTGGTACGCCGCAGCCGGCGGTCCAGGGTGCGGAAGCGGCGCCGCTTGCCGCCCATGGGGATCTGGCCGGTGGCCGACAGCCGGTCGACGAGTTCCTGGCGCTGGGCCCTGCCCATGGCGTAGGCGTGCAGGCCCATGACCGCCAGGACACAGGTCAGCAGGGTGATGCCGGTGGTGAGCGTGACGAGGGTGTGCAGATCCATCGGACGGTTTCCTACCTGGATTGGGTCTACGTGGCGGGTCGGCCGGCCGGTCGTCGGCTGCCTGCTGGTCTGTTCCTGCCGGCCTGTTTCCTGCTGGTGGGCCGTCTACCTGGCCTCCCTGGTGGCGAGTTGGTCCGCGGAGTGGGCCACGCCGAACGCCTGGGGAACGGGCTGGCTCGCCATGTAGAGGCGGTCGGCGGTGCGGCGTGGCAGCGGGAAGTACTCGAAGGCGCCGTAGACACGGCCGTCGGAGGCCATCGGGCGGGCGTCGAAACGGGCCACCGTCGCCAGCCGGTAGGGCTCGCTGCCGTGGCTGTCGAGCAGGGCGACCTCGGTGATGCGGCGGGCGCCGTCGGCGAAGCGCGTGAGCTGGATGATCACGTCGATCGCGCTGTTGATCTGGTCGTGCAGCGCCTCGAAGGGGATCTCCACCTCGGACATCGAGGCCAGGGTCTTCAGACGCATCAGCGCGTCCTCCGCGCTGTTGGCGTGCACGGTGGCCAGCGAACCGTCGTGGCCCGTCGACATCGCCTGCAGCATGTCGAGGGACTCGCCGCCGCGGACCTCACCGACGACGATCCGGTCCGGCCGCATACGCAGCGAGTTGCGGACCAGGTCGCGGATGGTGACCTGGCCCTTGCCCTCGACGTTCGGGGGGCGGGACTCCAGGCGGATCACATGCGCCTGCTGGAGCTGGAGTTCGGCGGAGTCCTCGATGGTGATGATGCGCTCACCCCCGGGGATGAGCCCGGACAGGGCGTTGAGCAGGGTCGTCTTCCCGGTGCCCGTCGCGCCCGAGACGATGACGTTGAACTTGGCCTGCACCAGGCCCGCCAGCAGGTACAGGATGTGCTGGTCGAGCGAGCCGAAGCCGATCATCTCCTGGAGCGTGAAGGAGCGCGGGAAGCGGCGGATGGTGAGCGTGGCGCCCGTGAGCGACAGCGGCGGGATGATCACGTTCACCCGCTCGCCGGACGGCAGGCGCGCGTCGACCATCGGATTCGACTCGTCCACACGGCGGTTGACCGTCGAGACGATCCGCTCGATCGTCTGCATCAGTTGCTCGTGGGAGGGGAAGCGGAGCGGGAGCTGCTCGACCCGGCCGCCGCGCTCGACGAAGATCGCGTCGGGGCCGTTGACCATGATTTCCGTGATGGAGGCGTCCTCGAGGAGCGGTTCGAGGATGCCCAGGCCCAGCGCCTCGTCCACCACGCGGCGGATCAGCTGCGAGCGCTCGACCGTCGACAGCACCGGGCCCTCGCGGCTGATGATGTGCCCGAGCACCCGCTCCAGCCGGGTGCGGCGCTCGGCGGCGGCCAGCGCGCTCATCTCCGCGAGGTCGATCTCCTCCAGGAGCTTGGCCCGGTACGAGGCGACCAGGTGGCCGTCCTCGCCCTTGCTGCCGTTCTCCTCGGGGGAGTTGATGCGTGCCCGCAGGCTCATGGTGGTCCTCGCAGTGCCTCAGTGGTCGAGCGGCATGGTGGCTGTCTTGCGGGCGTCTCCGAAGCCGTCGTAGCCGGGGAAGACGGACGGTATGTGGACGGTGGCGGTGACGGTGACCTCGTCGCCGCCGGCCGACGCCGGGCAGCTCTTGACGTCGACCCAGCTGCTGACGGCGTCCCGGCAGGCCTGCTCCGATCCCTGCTGCAGCGAGGCGCTGCGCGCGCCGGCCCGTGCGGCCGTGCCCGCCTGCTGGGCGACGTAGGCGATGATGCCGAGCTGCACGGCGGCCAGCGCCACGATGATCAGGATCGGGAGGAACCCGAGGTATTCGATGGCCACCTGGCCGCGGTCACGGACCTTCCTGGCGTACGGCATCTCAGTGCGTCGCCTCCTCTACGGCGCCCCCGTGGCCGTGCACGGTGAACGGGAACGCGATCGAGCCCGGGAAGAGCACGGGCACCTCGAGGGAGACGGCGGACTTCACATAGCCGTTCGCGGTGGTGCAGTTCACGGTGGCATCCCCTCTCCACGCGTCCGACAACGTGTCCAGACCGTGCTGCCGGCACGCGGCCTCGCGCTCGGCCGGCGGCGCGGCGGCCGCCGCGCGCACTGCTTCGTCCGCAGCATTCCCAGCGAGCGTGAAGGTGTATCCCACCAGCACGAACTGCCACATCAGCACCAGCGTCACAATGATCAGCGGCGTCATGCCGAGGAACTCGATCGTGACCTGCCCCCGGTCTCCGCCTCTCCACGGCATCCGCATGCGCTCCCCCATGCCCCTCACTCCTTGCGCCGCCGAAAGCTCACCGAGCCCCGGTCGCCGCCTCGCAGCCGTCCGCCCTTCTGGGCCCCTTCCGTCGCCTTCACCAGTCCCAGCTCCCCCGCCAGCGCCCACAGCGCCTGTTTCACCACGCCCTTGCTGTCCAGTTCGTGGACGCGGCCCGCGTCCACCGCGCCCTGGAGTTCCTTGAAGTTCGCGGGGATCGCGGTCGCGGCGACCGCCGTGCCCGTGATCTTCTGGATCAGCGGCGGCTGGATCTCCGTGCCGCGCGTGTGCCGGTTGACGACCACCGTCGTCTCCTCCGCCTTGCGGATCTGCAGCCGGTCCCACATCCGCACCGTCCGCTTGGCGCCGCGCACGGCGACCACGTCCGGTGTGGTGAGCAGCAGGGCCGCGTCCGCCATCTCCACGGCGGCCGCCCCCGCGCCGCTGAGCTGCGCGCCGCAGTCGACGACCACGACCTCGTAGCGGGAGCGCAGCGCGCTGACGATCTGCCGCGCGGCCCGGTCCGTGACCTCCTCGCCGCGTTCGCCCTCGCCGGGCGCGAGCAGCAGGGCCAGGCCCGTGTCGTGGCGGAAGACGGCGTCCGCGAGCACGCGCGGGGAGATGTCCGTGATGGCCGCCAGGTCCACCACCGAGCGGCGGAACTGGACGTCCAGGTAGGAGGCCACGTCCCCGGTCTGCAGGTCCATGTCCACCAGCGCGGTGCTGCGGCCCGACGCCTGTGCGGCCAGCGCCAGCTGGATCGAGGTGAGCGTCGCGCCCACGCCGCCCTTCGCTCCGCACACCGTGACGACGGTGCCGCCGACGCCGGTGAACACGTCGCCGCCGGAGCCCAGATGACGCCGTACGCCGACCGACCACTGCGCCACCGCCTGGACGCGGCTGGCCAGCTCCTCGTAGCTCAGCGGCAGCGCGACCAGTCCGCGCGCGCCGTAGTCCATCGCGGCCTGGAACAGTCCGGGGCCGGCGTCGGAGGTGACGAGGATGACTCCCACCGCGGGGAAGCGCAGGGCGACTTCGCGGATCAGCTCAAGGGCCGGGACCGGGCCGATCCGCTCGTGCACGACCACGACTTCGGGCAGTTCGTCGATGGACTCGGCGGCGAGCCGCGCGAGGGTGTCGATGAGCTGGGTCGAGTCGGCGACCGGGGCCACGGGCTCGGCGTCCGGCAGCTGGCTGAGCAGGGTGGTGATGGACCGTACCGCGTCCACGTCACCGACGGCCGGGAGGATCCTGGTGGCCATGGCCTCTCACTTGTCCTTCGCGAGCTGGTAAGTCCGGTCCTTGTCGGGGACCGTGGTGTCGCTGCCGGGCGCCACCAGGGCGAGCCGGACCCGCTGGGCGAACGACTCCGCGTAGGTGATGCGCTGGGCGTCGAGCGTGGAGAGCGCGAAGGTGATCGGGACGGCGTCGGTGGACCGCTGCTGGTTCTTGCCGCTCTCGCCCGGATCGAGCGCGGTGATCCTGCCGACGTCGAGGACCTTGGCGTTCGTCACGATGATCTTGGACTGGGCGGGGTCGCCCTCCCGTTCGCCCGCGAAGGTGGCGTACACGTTCACGGTGGAGCCCGGCGTGATCTTGCCGGCGACACCGGTCGCCGCGTCGATCATGATGGCGACCTCCTGCTGCCCGGGCTGCAGCGCGGGCTGATTCACGATCATGTCGCTCTGCAGCAGGGAGCCCGCCTGGAGCGTGGTGACCGCGATCTTGCCCCGTATCTCGCGCAGATTCGTGATCGCGTTGTGCGACAGCCAGCGCTTGGGCATCCGGATCTTCTCGAACTGGCCCGTGGTCAACTGGGTGTAGGGCGCCACGTTGGTCTTGACCCGGTAGGCCGTGACCTCCGGACCGACCTTCGACTTCACGTCGCTGATGACGGACAGGACGCCGGCGAACGCGCCGAGGGCGCAGACGACCGACAGAAGCAGGAGTAGCACGCCGCGGCGCTGACGGGAATTCATGAACCGTACAACCTCATTGGGGGTATCGGTCGAGCGGAATGGAATCGTGCGAGCGGTGCGTCTGGAGGGTCAGGACTCACCCGGCGGGGATCTGGTTCTCGACGAGCGGTGGTGTGGCGCGGCAGAAGACGCAGCGGTCGCCGATGACGTCGATGCCGCACCAGTGGCAGACGCCCTGCCGGACCGACGTGACCAGCTGGTACAGCACGGACAGGTCGGGGAGATAGGCGGCGAACTCGATCAGCTTGCCCGTACCCCACCAGGTCGGTGACTCGGCCGGCAGCGGCGCTTCCCTGAGTCCCTGGACACTCCAGGACTGCGCCAGGGTTGCGGTGACCCAGTCCGACTGCAGCTGCCCCTTGGCCACCAGCATCCAGGTGCCGAACTCCGGGCCGGCCAGTTCGGCGCCGGGGCCGATCTTCACCAGCTGCGGCTCGGGATGCGCGAGGACGCCGAACTGGCTGCCCGGCACCCACGACTTGGCGTGCGACTTCAGCCCCACGGGGACGCGGTCGAGCCGGGCGACGGAACCCAGCAGCGCGCCCGCGTGGATGTAGTGGGTGAGCAGGCGGCCGGCCGAGGCGAGGACGCCGGGACTGAGGTCGCAGGAGGCCAGCTGTCTCAACTGGCGGGCCAGCACGGCCAGTCCGAGTGGCGGCAGATCGGGACGGAACAGGGCGATGCGGTCGCTCTCCAGCAGGGAGCGGATGGTGTGCAGACGTCTGTCGACGTCACGGGAGACCGCCTGTGAGCACACCACGATCAGATGCCCGTGCTGGTCGATCAGGCTCTGCACCGCGGCCAGCGCCTGTTCGAGCGGCTGTCTGTCCAGGTCCTGGAGGACGGCAGCGGGCAGGGTCCGCTCGTCCTGCGGTGGCAGCGCCATGTCGGCACCGGTCACGGCAATGGCAGTTGGCACGCGCAGCTCCCCGTGTTACGCCGTCGATCCACCGGGGTTACTCCGGTACACCGAGATGACTTCACTGCGTGACTACCTCAGCACTGTATCCACGCCTCTGTGACCGGAGAACAGCGTTTCTGTAGCTGGTGGGCAACTGCCGATTCACAAGACACGCCAAAACGGGGCAGGTTGAGCATCTTGCCGGTCCCATTCCGACGCCGGGCCTCCGTTCGGTCCCCGGGCCCGCGCCGCCCGGTCCTGCGCGCGCCCACCGTCACCGCCGTCGGCACCGACCGCACCACCCGCCGAGGAGGGGTGCGCATGCCTGACGGGGGGAGGCACACGACCGCACGCACGACGGGGATTCGCATACGACGACCGCGGCGCGACCGGCACCGAGTACCTCGGGACGGCCGTGGTCGCCGCGGCGATCGTGGTTCCTGTCCCGGGAGATCGGCGACGAGTACGGCTTCCAGGAGCAGCACCCGGAGGCGAGGACCGACGTCGACCGCGACGGCACGGTGGACGACCGGGACGAGCTGCCGGGATGACGTCGAGAAGCTGCGGATGCACCAGATGCGGCGGGAGACGCCCGGCGGCGCGGAGGCCGGCCTCGGCGGCAACCGCAGGCGGCCGTCAGCGGACGGCAATTTGGTCTGGACCTCTTGACAGCTCAATTGGTCTGGACCAACTTGTTGTCATGTCCCCACACAGAAGATCGGCACGGCTCTGGGCCTCAGTGGCCATCGCCGCCCTCGCCCTCACCTTCGCGGGCTCGGGCCAGGCGTCCGCAGCGGACGTCAACAACGCCAGGAACGCCGGCTTCGAGTCCGGCCTCGGCAACTGGACGTGCAGCGCGAACAGCGGCACGACCGTCTCCTCCCCGGTGCACAGCGGCGCGGCCGCGCTGAAGGCGACGCCGGCCGGGCAGGACAACGCCCGGTGCAGCGAGTCCGTGGCGGTCAAGCCCAACTCCACGTACGCGCTGAGCGCCTGGGTGCAGGGCGGCTACACCTACCTGGGCGTGACCGGCACCGGCACCACGGACGTCTCGACGTGGACCCCCGACTCGTCGAGCTGGAAGCAGCTGTCGACGACCTTCACCACCGGTGCGTCGACCACCTCGGTGACGGTGTACACGCACGGCTGGTACGGCCAGGCGCCGTACTACGCGGACGACATCTCGGTGTTCGGCCCGGACGGGGGCGGCGGCAGCGACCCGGCCCCGACGGTGCCGGCGGCGCCGACGGGCCTGTCCGTCTCCTCCACCACCTCGACCTCGGCCTCCCTGGCCTGGACCGCCGTCTCGGGTGCCACCGGCTACAACGTCTACCGCGACGGCACGAAGGTGACGGCGGTGACGGGAGCGTCGGCGACGGTGACGGGCCTGACGGCGTCCACCTCGTACTCCTTCCAGGTCACGGCGACGAACTCGGCCGGTGAGTCGCCGAAGTCGGGCACGGTGACCGCGACGACCGCGGCGAGCGGGGGCAACGGGAACGGCTCCCTGCCCAAGCACGCGGTGACCGGCTACTGGCAGAACTTCGACAACGGCGCGACGGTCCAGAAGCTCTCGGACGTCTCCTCCCAGTACGACATCATCGCGGTGGCCTTCGCGGACGCCACGACGACGCCGGGCGCCGTGACCTTCAACCTGGACTCCGCGGGGCTCGGCGGCTACACCGTCGACCAGTTCAAGGCGGACATCCGGGCGAAGCAGGCCGCGGGCAAGAAGGTCGTCGTGTCGGTGGGCGGCCAGAACGGCACCATCTCGGTGAGCGACTCGGCGTCCGCGACGAACTTCGCCAACTCCGTGTACTCACTGATGCAGACGTACGGCTTCGACGGCGTGGACATCGACCTGGAGAACGGCCTCAACGCGACGTACATGTCACAGGCGCTGCACGCGCTGGCGTCGAAGGCCGGCTCGTCGCTGATCCTCACGATGGCACCGCAGACGATCGACATGCAGTCGACGTCGAACGCGTACTTCCAGACGGCGCTGAACGTGAAGGACATCCTCACGGTCGTCAACATGCAGTACTACAACAGCGGCTCGATGCTCGGCTGCGACGGCAAGGTCTACAGCCAGGGCTCGGTCGACTTCCTCACGGCCCTGGCCTGCATCCAGCTCCAGGGCGGTCTCTCCCCCTCGCAGGTAGGTCTCGGCCTCCCGGCCTCCACCAGCGCGGCGGGCAGCGGCTACGTCTCCCCGACGGTCGTCAACAACGCCCTGGACTGCCTGGCCAAGGGCACGGGCTGCGGCTCCTTCAAACCGTCCAAGACGTACCCGGACCTGCGCGGCGCGATGACCTGGTCCACGAACTGGGACGCTTCGGCGGGCGGCTCCTGGTCCAGCTCGGTGGGTGCGCACGTGCACGGCCTGCCGTAACCGCCGCGTCCCCGGACGGCGCACGGACAGCGCCCCTGCCCACGTCTGCGTGGGCAGGGGCGCTCGCGTCGGCCCCGGGCTCGGCTCCCCCGGGCGCGTGCTCCCGCCGAGCCGGCGGGTACCCCACGGGCATCGCCCGAAGTCGTATGAAACATTTCTCCGGTCCCACCGCGTCAATCAAGTGAGAGCGGTCGGTCGGGCAGGGGGAGAGATGCGGCAGGTGCGGGCTGACGAGTATGCGGAGTTCGCTGCGGTGCGGGCCGGGCATCTGTATCGGTCTGCCTGTCTGCTGACCGCGGGGGACACCCATCTGGCCGAGGATCTCGTGCAGGAGACGCTCGGGCGGCTGTACGTGAGCTGGCGGCGGGTGGCCCGGGTGGGGAATCCGGCGGGGTACGCGCAGACCGTTCTCATGCGTACGTTCCTCACCCATCAGCGGCGGCGCAGCAGTACCGAGCGGGCCACGGAGATGCTGCCCGACCGGCCCGACGAAGGTGCCGGGCGCGACATGCCGTTGCGGTTGACCCTGCTGGAGGCCCTCGCGCGGCTGCCCGCCAAGGACCGGGCGGTGGTCGTCCTGCGGTACTGGGAGGACCGCTCCGTCGAGGAGACCGCGCAGGCCATGAATGTCAGTTCGGCCGCCGTGCGGACGCGGTGCGTGCGTGCGCTCGGCCGGCTGCGGGAGCTGCTCGGTGAGGATCTGAGCGAGTACGCCCGGCCTTAGAACGCCCGGCGCCCTCGCGGCCGCCCGGCGCGCTCCGTCCCTCTCGCCCGTCCCTTCGACCTCTACCTCTTCGACCCTCGCGAAACGGTGATCCGTCATGCCCTTGGAACAGCACAGCGATCCCTTCGAGGAGCAGCTCTCCGCCGGAATGCGGCACGCCGCCGGCGCGTTCGAGACCGATCGGGCCGCGCTCGTCACCGCCGGTGCGGCGCGCGGCCGGCGGCGACTGCTGCTGCGGCGGCGGGCCGCCGTCGCGGGCGGTGCCGCGGGGCTCGCGCTCGTCGGCGTGGGCGGGGCGCTGCTCGTGCCCGGTGCCGGGTCAGGGGCGGACAAGTCGTCCGTGGCCGCCGAGAAGCACCGCACCAAGGCCCCGGCGCCCGTCTCCGGGGACGCCCTGATCCGTACGCTCGAGAAGCTGCTCCCCTCGGGCACGTTCAGCGGCGCCAAGGCCAGGGGCAGCGCGGACAAGGACGGACCGTTCGTGCACGTCGTCCTCGACGACGGCAAGGGCGCCGCGGCCGTGGAGGTCGGCCTCGGGCGCGTGGAACCGGGAAGCGACCAGGCCCGGCAGGCCACCGAGTGCCCGGGCAAGGCCTACGCCCACTACGACAGCTGCCGCACCGACAGGCTCCAGGACGGCTCCGTCGTCATGGTGCTCCAGGGCTACGAGTACCCGGACCGCCGCGTGGACACCAAGTGGTGGAGCGCCGAACTCGTCTCCCCGCAGGGCCACCACGTCAGCGTCGGCGAGTGGAACGCCGCCGCCGAGAAGGACTCGCCCGTCACCCGCAGCCGGCCTCCGCTGTCCCCGGCCCGGCTGAAGCACGTGGCCGCCGCCGCGGCCTGGCGCGAGGCCATCGACACGATGCCGGTGCACGACAGGAAGCCGACCGCACGGCCGAGCGCGAGCGCGAGCCCGACCCCCTCCTTCGCGCCCGTCGCGCCCACCCTCAGGTCCCTGCTGCCGAAGGGCCTGACCGTCGCCGAGAGCAGCGGTGACGACGGCGGTTTCGGCTACGTCGTCGCCGACGACGGCAAGGGCAAAAGCCTGGTCCAGGTGAACGTCCAGGGCGGCATGTCCGACGTCGCGGGCGATCTCTTCGGGTCCGGCGCCGAGACGCTGCCCGACGGGACGCGGGTGGCCGTGCACCAGGGCCCCGGCGAGAAGGGCGGCGCGGGGGTCGTGATGTGGACCGTCGACACCCTGCGGACCGACGGGACGCGCGTGGTCGTCAGCGCCTTCAACTCCGGCGCGCAGGACACCGCCGCGACACGCACGACGCCGGTCCTGACCATCGCGCAGCTGCGGCAGATCGCGCTCAACCCCAAGTGGTTCCTGTAGCGCAGGAGTGCCCGGCCCGGCCCGGCGGAACGCATCCGCACGTGCCCAGTTCGAACCAGACCGTCTTGCCCGTGCTCTCCTGGTGACAACCCCAGCGTCTGGCCAGCGCGTTCACGAGGAACATCCCGCGGCCGCTCTCCGAGCAGCCCGCGTCGAGCACCTGCGGGGTGCGCCGGCCGGTGTCGTGGACCTCGCAGCGCAGGACGCCGTGGGCGGCGCTCAGCGTGAGCCGGAACCGGCTCGCGGCGTGCAGCAGGGCGTTGGTGGCCAGCTCGCTGACGAGCAGTTCGGCCACGTCCGGCAGGTCGTCCCGATCCGTCAGACCCCACTTCTCCAGCTGCCTGCGCACTTCCGCGCGGGCCTCACCGACGGCGGCGGGACGCGGTGCGTACTCGACGCTCAAGTGGCCTGCCCCCAGCGGGGGTTGCGGGTACGCGGCGAACTGAGGGTGGGGGTCCGGGAGGGGGAACCCGGAGAGATCGAGCATGGTGACAGAATGCCTCCCCGGCGGGTGCCGGGCACGGGGAGGACTACCTGTTTCCCTACCTGTGCGCGGGCGGGCGGTTACCCGTACTGCAGCCGTACGACCGCTCCCGAGGCGTCGTCGCGCACATCGACGTAGGCGCACACCTGACGGGTGAACCACAGCCCCTGGTCGGGTTCCGGTGCGGCGCCGTTGGGCGGGACGAAGCCGGCCAGCGGGTCGTCGACCCGGCGCGCCGTGCGCAGTTCGCAGACGCAGGCGGGCGCCTCGCCCCACATCAGCGTGCGGGAGACGGGACCGAGGGCGGCGGCCGCGGCGAGCACCGCCTCGGTGAACAGCTCCGCGTCCGCCGGCTGCAGTCCACGGGCCGACGCCCGGCTGCGCAGGGCTTCCCCCGTCGGCGGCGCGAGCGTCTCCGCGTCGGCCGGCGGCAGGGGCAGCGGCATCGAGTCCAGCTCGGCCGTGAGCGCGACCGGGTCCTCGTAGGCGCCGGTGCCCGGATGGGCGCGGCGGGCCGCGGCGACGATGGCGTCGCCGGCGACGCGGGTGTCGTAGGCGCACAGGGCCGTCGTCGCCATCGGTGCGAACAGGAGGTTGGCGAGGGCCTCGTAGCGGATCCACTCGGTGGTCTCGCGGGCGGAGCGCCCCGCGCGGCCGTTCCAGACGGGTTCCATCAGGAGGTGGACACGGCCGCCGGGCGCCGCGTGCTCGGCGAGATAGCCCGCGCTCCGGGCGACGGCGTTGGCGGCCGAGCCCGTGTACCACTCGGTGTGCGGGACGAGGACGACGCCCTTCGCCTCGCCCTCCAGGGTGTCGCGCAGGAGGTCGAGCTTGCCGGGCGCGGCGACGGCGACGGGCGCGGCCTCGCCGGGCGCGCCGAGCCCTTCGCAAAGGAACGGCACGGCGGCGGCCACGAACGCCTCGTCCGTGCCGTACACGGCCATGCGATGGTCGAAGGGACCCTGCTGGGTGGTGGTCATGGTTCTCCTCTCAGTGGGTGTGTGGTGTCCGGGAGGGGAGCCGGGACGCGGCTCAGCGCCGGGCGGTGACCCAGGCGGCGATCTGGCTGCGGTTGCTGAATCCGAGCTTGCTGAGAATGCGCTCCACATGGCCCTCGGCGGTGCGCCGGGCGATGACGAGACGGTCGGCGATCTGCTGGTTGGCGAGCCCCTGCGCGACGAGGTCGGCCACCTCGGTCTCGCGGCGGGTGAGCGGGGTGCTCCGGGACGCGCGGGAGCCACGCCGGCCGTCGGCCTTCCGCACGGTGCCGGGCGGCCGGGGCTGCTCGTCCTCGGTGGCGAGGGCGACGAGCTCCTCGAGCCCGAGCCCACCTCCTTTCTCGTACGACTTCTCGAAGGCGGCCGGTCCCAGGGCGCCGCGTGCCCGGTCCTCGCTGCCGCGGCGCAGGGAGTTGAGGTCGGCCGAGCCCCAGCGGGCCCGGTCGATGTCGGCCCAGGCGCGGTCGGCGCCGCCGAGCAGGGCGGCCGCGTGCTCGTGGGCGCCCTCACGGGTCGCGATGTGGGCCAGCAGGTCGAGGGTGAGGGCGATGCCGGTGATGTCGTGGACGGCGAGCTTGAGGCGCAGCGCCTCGCGGGCGTGGCACGCGGCCTTCGTCCAGTCCTCCTTCACGGTGTGGGCGAGCGCCAGCATCCGCAGCACGTACGACCGCACCCACTCCTCGCCGTGCTCCTCGCAGCGCCGGCGCGCCCGCTCGCAGACCTCGACGGCGCGGTCCGCCTCGCCCAGGAACCCCAGCGCACAGGCGAGTTCGACCTGGTCGAGGCCGTGGAGGCTGAGGTGCTGGCCGGGGACCGGGCCGCGGGCGACGGCGTCCTCGAAGTGCTCCAGGGCGGCGTGGAGCTCGTTGCCGAACAGCCGCACGACGCCGACGACGTAGGCGGCGTGGGCGGCCTCGGCCGGGTCGCCGAGGCGGCCGGCCAGCGCGCGGGCCTCCCGGGCGCGCCGCAGCCCCTCGGCCATGTCCTGGGTGGCCGCCGCGAGCAGGCCGGACACCCACAGGCCACGGGCCCGCTCGGTGGTCGGCCCGGGGTTGGCGTCGAGGGCCCGCTCCACCCAGACGCGGCCCTCCCGCGGCGCGCCGCAGGCGTGCCAGTAGAACCACAGGGTGCCCGCGAGACGCAGTCCGGCCAGGCGTTCGCCGGGAGCGGGGGCGCCGAGGCCGAAGTCGAGGGCGGAGCGCAGATGGGCCTGGTCGGCCCGCAGCCGGGCGACGATCTCCCGCTGTCCGGGGCCGAACCAGCGCCGCTCGCAGTCGGCGGCCCGCCGCTGCATCCACTCGCGCTGCCGCCGCCGGGCCGCGCTCTCCTCGCCCGCCCGCCGCCGCAGCCGTTCCAGGCCGTAGTGGCGCAGCGTGTCGAGCAGCCGGTAGCGCACCCCGTCGGGCCCTGCCTCCCGTCCCAGGACGGACTTGTCGACGAGCCCGGCGACGGCCTCCAGCACCTCCTGCGGGCGCATCCGCTCGCCGTCCGCGCACACCGCCTCCGCGGTCTCCAGGTCGAAGGCGCCGGCCAGGACGGAGGCCCGCGCCCACACCAGCCGCTCTTCGGGGGTGCACAGTTCGTGGGACCAGTCGACGGTGGCGCGCAGGGTCTGGTGGCGGGGCAGGGCCGCGCTGCTGCCGGCGGTGAGGACGCGGTAGCGGTCGTCGAGACGTTCCAGGAGCTGCTCGACGCCGAGGACGCGCATGCGGACGGCGGCCAGTTCGATGGCGAGCGGGAGGCCGTCGAGGCGACGGCAGAGACGGGCCACGGCGGCCTTGTTGGCGGCGGTGAGGCGGAAGCCGGGGACCACGGCGGCGGCGCGGTCGGCGAAGAGGGTGAGGGCCGGACCGGCCTCGGCCCCCGTGAGGTCGCCGTCCGGGTCGGGGACCGGCAGCGGACCCACCTCCAGGAGGTGTTCCTCGGTGAGGGCGAGGCGGTGCCTGCTGGTGGCGAGGACGCGGACGCCGGCGGTGCCGTGCAGCAGGGCCGCCACGAGCTCGGCGCAGGACCGCAGCAGGTGCTCGCAGTTGTCCAGGACGAGCAGGAGGCGCCGCTCGCGCACCTGGTCGACCAGTGCGTCCAGCGGTGGAACCACGGAGTGGTCGTGCAGGCCGAGCGCGTCGGCGACGGCGAGCGGGACGAGCTCGGGATCGTCCAGGCCCGCCAGGTGCACGAAGTGCACGCCGTCCGGGAACGCTCGCTGGACGCGGGCCGCGACGCGCGCGGCCAGCCGTGTCTTGCCGACGCCGCCGGGTCCGGTCAGCGTCACCAGACGTGCCCTGGCGAGCAGTTCACGGCCTTCGGTCTGTTCGCCGCGCCGGTCGACGAAACTGGTCGTCTCGACCGGCAGCCGACGGTCGCGGCGCGGCGCCGATCCGCCCATGATCAGCCAGTCCTCTTGGGGGTGGGGGCGGGGATCCGGACGGCCCGGACCCTCCTGCGCGAACCCTCACTCTGCTGAGCCCTCGGCATATATGCACGCGCCGGTCACACCCGCGGGTGCATATATGCCGGAGGCGCTTGCGGGGGATACCGGCGCGCGTACACTGCGCGGCCGACTGTCGAGCGGAGGGTCCGCACCCCATGCGTGCGGGACGGCTGACGGGAGGAGGCCTCCCGGGAGCGGGCGGCTAGTCGGGGTCCTTGGCGCCGGCGGACTCCCCGGCGCCGGTGTCGCCGTCCTTCGCGTCCTCGGCCGTGGTGTCCGTGTCCTGCGGACCCTCGTCCTCGGACGGCTCCGCTTCGGACTCCCCCTCCTCGGCGCCCTCTTCGACGCCCTCTTCGAAGTACGCGTCGAGGACCGCGTCGAGCTGGGACTCCCACTCCTCGAAGCGGGACCGGGCGTCCGCCTCGATCTCGATCGGGTACCAGCGGGTGTCGGGGGTGTGCACCGTGACCGTGAACCGCTTGCCGAAGCGCGGGGACGCGGTCTCCACGGCGCCGATCTCGTCCCAGCGGAACTCGCACCCCTGGTCGTCCAGGGTGAGCCGTACGCCCGCGTGGTCGGCGACGATCTTCGCGCGGCGGTCCGCGGCCTCGAAGACGGGACCCTCGGGGATCTCCTCGCCGTCCTCGCCCTCGGCCGGCTCCTGCGCCCCCGCCTCGGTCCCGGCCCCGGTCTCCCCGGTCGCGGCACCGGTGTCCGCGTCCTCGGCCACGGTCCCGGCGCCTTCCGCGTCCGCCTCCTCCGGTTCGTCGGACACGGGTGGGGTGAGCCCGGGGATGAAGGCCGGGTCGAACCCGGCACCCGTCACGGGCTCCCCCTTCAGGGGCTGGCTGCTCGATCCTATGCGCTGCTCCACAGCGGGCAGTATGGTCGAAGATCCTGTGCCGGACACAGTCGGCCCCGACTTCGTTATCAGACGCCTACACGCGCGTCCGGACGAACCCGTCTAGACGAACACACTGACCACCGCGGCCACCGAGAACCCGGCCACCGACAGCACCGACTCCAGCACCGTCCACGTCTTCAGCGTGTCCCGTTCGCTGATGCCGAAGTACTTCGCCACCATCCAGAAGCCGCCGTCGTTGACGTGCGAGGCGAAGATGGAGCCCGCGGAGATGGCCATGATGACCAGGGCGACGAACGCCTGGGAGTGGTGGCCCTCGGCGAGCAGCGGGGCGACGATGCCGGCCGTGGTGACGATGGCGACCGTGGCCGAGCCCTGGGCGACGCGCAGGACGAGCGAGATCAGGTAGGCGAGCACGAGCACCGGCAGGCCCACGTCGTGGAAGGTGTCCGAGAGGGCCTGGGCGACGCCGCTCGCCTTGAGGATCGCGCCGAAGACACCGCCGGCGCCGACCACCAGCAGGATGTTGCCGACCGGCTTGAGCGAGGCGGTGGAGACGGTCTCCAGGGACTTGCGGGACCAGCCGCGGCGGATGCCCAGCAGGTAGTACGCGAGGAGCAGGGCGATCGTCAGGGCGACGAAGGGGTGGCCGAAGAACTCGATCACCGAGCGGCCCGTGGAGGGGTCGAGGGCGATGGAGGAGAAGGTGGCCGCGAGGATCAGGATGAGCGGCGTGCCGATGATGCCGAGGACGACGCCCAGCGACACGGGCTCCTCGCGCGGCTCGACGCCCTGTTCCCGCTGCTCGGCGACGACGGCCGCCTTGGCCTCGGCGGCGGCCTCCACCATGTCCTGCGGCACGGCCACGAAGATGCGGCGCCCGATCCAGGCGGAGAACACCCAGGCGGCCAGCACCGCGGGGATGCCGCAGACGATGCCCATCAGGATGATCCAGCCCAGCTGCACGTGGAGCAGTCCGGCGGCGGCCACCGGTCCCGGGTGCGGGGGCAGGAAGGCGTGCGTCATCGACAGGCCCGCCAGCAGCGGCAGGCAGTACAGCAGGATCGACCGGCCGGAGCGCTTGGCGGCGGCGTAGACGATCGGCGCGAGCACGAAGATGCCGACGTCGAAGAAGACCGGGATGCCGAAGACGAGGCCGGTGAGGCCCATGGCGAGCGGCGCCCGCCGTTCGCCGAAGAGGTGGAGCAGGCGGGAGGCCAGCACCTCGGCGCCGCCGCTGACCTCCAGGATCGCGCCGAGCATCGTGCCCAGGCCGATGATGATCGCGACATGGCCGAGGATGCCGCCCATGCCGGTCTCGATGGTGGAGACGGCGTCTGACCGCTGGACGGTGCCGAAGAGTTCGGTGACCGACAGCCCGGCCATCAGGCCGACGGCTATGGAGACGCCGAGCAGGGCGACGAACGGCTGGAGTCTGACCTTGATGATCAGGAAGAGGAGGAGCGCGATGCCGATGGCGGCGACCGTGAGCAGGCCGGCCGTGCCGTCGATCAGCAGGAGCAGGCCGCCGGTGTGGGGGGGCGCGGCGGGTGCGTCCGCGGCGAGCGGGAGGGACATTCGGGGGTCCTCTGGTTAAGGGCACGGTGCTTTCGGGCAGGGGGGATCGCGGCACGGCGCCCCGGGGGTGAGGGGCACCGTGCCGTGAGGACGTACGGCGTGCGGGGTTCGAGGCGGCGTCAGCCCAGTACGGCCAGGGCGTCGATCTCGATGAGGAGCCCCGCGGGCAGACCGACGTAGACGGTCGTGCGCGCGGCGGGCGGCTGGGTGAGGCCCTGCTCCTCGAAGTAGGCGTTGTAGAGGGCGTTCATCTCGGCGAAGTGGTCCACGTCCGTGAGGTAGACGCGGATCATCATCACGTCGTCCCAGCTCGCGCCGCCCTCCTCGAGGATCGCCTTGACGTTGGCGAGGGTCTGGAGGGTCTGCTCGCGCAGGCCGGGGCCGGCGGGGGTGGGGGCCTTGCCCTCCTCGGCGGGCAGGAAGCCGACCTGGCCCGCGACCTGGAGGATGGTGCCCTTCCTGACGCCGTGGGAGAACTTCGCGGGCGGGGTGGTGTGGGTCTTGGGGGTGAGGGCGATCTTCTCGGTCATGGGGCGACTTCCTTGACGGGGGTTCTTCCGGAGTACTCCCCGCTGATCGCGTCCGCCGTACGGCGCACCAGGGGGAGCAGGGTGAGGAGTTCCTCGGCGGTGACGACGACGTTCGGCGCCGAGACCGACATCGCGGCGACGACCCGGCCGTCCGCGCCGCGGACGGGAGCGCCGACGCAGTTGATGGACTCCTCGTGGCCGCCGAGGTCGGTGGCCCAGCCCTGGTCGCGCACCTTCTCCAACTCACGCAGGAAGGCAGGGGCGTTGGGGGTGGACCGGGCCGTGTACATGGGGTACTCGAGCCGGTCGGCGAGCATCCGGCGCTCGCTCTCGGGGAGGTCGGCGAGCAGCAGCTTCGCCACCGCCGCGACCGTGATCGCCACCGGTTTGCCGATCCGCGAGTACATCCGGACCGGGTAGCGGCTCTCCACCTTGTCGATGTAGAGGACCTCGGGCTCCTCGTACACCGCCAGATGGACGGTGTGCCCGCACTGCTCGTTGAGGCGTACGAGGTGGGGGTGGGCGATCTCGCGGATGTCGAGGTTCTCCATGGCCTCCTGGGCGAGCGCGATGAGGCGCGCGCCGAGGCGGTAGCGCTGGTCGGACTGGCGGTAGACGAGACCGTGCTCGTGCAGCGTCCGCAGCAGGCGCAGGGCGGTGGACTTGTGCACGCCCAGCCGGTCGGCGACCTGGCCGAGGTCGGCGGGCCCCTCGGCGAGCAGCGGCAGGATGCTGAGCGCGCGGTCGACGGTCTGGCTCATGACGTACGTACCTCCTCGTCGCCCCGGTCGGCGGCCTTCGTCCAGCCGGGGCCGAGTCGAAGTGTCCCCCACGCCCGTTCGTCGAGGGCGGCGAGCCGGTCGGCGAGATCGCGGGCGGGGGGCGGGGCCAGGTCTCCGGGGACGGTGAGGGCGGCGGCGGCCATGAGATGCCCGTGCCGCAGCCGGTCGCGGACGGGCAGCCCGCGCAGGGTGGCGGAGAGGAAGCCGGCGGCGAAGGCGTCGCCGGCGCCGACCGCGGCCACCACGTCCACCGTGGGTGCGGCGACGAAGGTGGCGTCGGCCTTGTCGAAGACGGTCGCTCCGCGCCCGCCGTGCTTGACGACGAGCAGTTCGGGAGAGGGGAGCGTGGCCCGGATCGCCTCGGGGCCGCGCAGCGCCCAGACCTCCTCGGCCTCGTCCTCCCCCACGAACACCAGGTCGGCGCGGCCGGCCAGGTCCAGCAGCACCGTGGGGCCGTCGTCCTCGCGCCACACCGTGGGCCGGTGGTTGACGTCGAAGGAGACGAGGGGCCGGCCGGCTCGGGGCGCGGTCAGCTCGCGCACCAGGCCGAGGCAGCCGTCGGACAGCATCGGCGTGATCCCGGAGAGGTGCAGCACCCGCCCGGCCCGCACCGCCTCCATGTCGGTGTTCCCGGCGAACATCGCGGAGGCCGCGGACCCGGCGCGGTAGTACGCGACCTCGTGCGCGTCGCTCGCGCGGTCGCCGGCCGTGCGGAAGTAGATGCCGGTGGGGCGGTCCGGATCGCGGTGCACGGCGCCGACGTCGACGCCGTGGGCGCCGATCGCCTCGACCAGGTGGTCGCCGAACCCGTCGGCGCCGACCCGGCTCACCCAGCGCGCGGAGTGCCCGGCGGCCGCGAGCGTGCACGCCACGTTGGACTCGGCGCCGCCGATCCCGCGGTCGAAGGAGGGGACGTCGGCGAGGCGTCCGGGGGTGGCGGGCAGGAACGTGACCATGGACTCGCCGAGCGTGACGACGTCGACGACGTCGAGGGCGTTGCACGGTCCGGTCTCGGTCACGATCGTCGTGGCTCCTCGGTGTGACGGCGGGTGGCGGCTCCGTTGACCCCGCGTTGGCCGAGATGTTAGACAGCGGTGAGCGATATTCGCAATGACCGTTGCAATAAATGCAATACACCTGATCAGGGAGGTCCTATGGGCATCGAAGCCCTTGCCCGCCTCGCCGAGGAACGCGTCGACCACCGCTTCAAGGGCCTCCCGCCGGACGCGGACGGGCTGACCGTGGGCGAGCTGACCGCCCAGCGCCGCAACCTCTTCACCGGCGGCTTCGCGCCCCCGGTCCTCGCCCTGTCGGCGGAGCGCCTGGAGCACAACCTCGCGCTCATGGAGACGTACGCGACCCGGCACGGCCTCGCCTTCGCCCCGCACGGCAAGACCTCCATGGCGCCGCAGCTGTTCCGGCGGCAGATCGAGCGCGGCGCCTGGGGCATCACGCTCGCCGTCCCCCACCAGGTGCGCGTGGCGCGGCGGTTCGGCGTCGAGCGGGTCTTCCTGGCCAACGAGCTCGTCGACGCCGCGGCCCTGAAGTGGATCTCCGCCGAGCTGGACGCCGACCCCGGTTTCCGCTTCGTCTGCTACGTCGACTCCGTGCGCGGCGTGGAGCTGATGGACGCGGCACTGCGGGGAGCCGCGCGCCCCCTGGACGTCGTGGTGGAGCTGGGCGCCGGCGAGGGCGCCCGTACCGGCGCCCGCACGGAGGCGGAGTGCGCGGCCGTCGCGGACGCGGTGGCCGGCACCCGCACGCTGCGGCTGGTGGGCGTCGCGGGCTACGAGGGCGAGGTCCCGCGGGCGGACCCCGGGCGGGTGCACGCGTGGCTGCGGCGGCTGACCGCGCTCGCCGCCGGCTTCGACCGGGCGGGACGGTTCGCGGGGCTCGACGAGATCGTCGTCAGCGCGGGCGGCAGCGCCTGGTTCGACGCGGTGGCCGACGTGTTCGCCGAGATCCCCGAACTCTCCTGTTCCGTGGTGAAGTTGCTGCGCTCGGGCGCCTACGTCTCGCACGACGACGGCCACTACCGCGAGGTGACGCCCTTCAACCGGGTCCCCGAGGAGGGCGCCCTGGAGCCGGCGTTCCGCCTGTGGGCGCAGGTGGTCTCCCGGCCCTCGCCCGAGCAGGCCTTCGCCAACGCGGGCAAGCGGGACGCGGCCTACGACCTGGACCTCCCCTTCGCCCAGGTCGTCCGCTCGGACGGCGCCGAGCGCCCGGCCGCCGGCATCACGGTGACCGGCCTGTCCGACCAGCACGCCTGGCTGCGGACCGCTGACGGGGCGGCCCTGGAGGTCGGAGACTGGGTGGGGATGGGCCTGTCGCATCCGTGCACGTCGTTCGACAAGTGGCAGCTGATCCCGCTGGTCGAGGCGGACGGCACGGTCACCGACTACATCCGCACGTTCTTCTAGAGCACCTTCTCGGGAAAGGGAGGCCGGTCGTGGAGCAGCTCGTCATCCGGGACGCGGACGTGGTGGACGGCAGCGGCGCGCCGTCCTTCCGCGCGGACGTGGTCGTCGACCGCGGCCGGATCGTGTCCGTCGTCAAGGAGGCCGCGGCGGCGGGCTGCCAGCGCCCGAAGGCCGTGCGGGAGCTGGACGCGGAGGGCCTGGTCCTGTCCCCCGGCTTCATCGACATGCACGCGCACAGCGACCTCGCCGTGCTGCGCGATCCGGACCACAGCGCCAAGGCGGCGCAGGGCGTCACCCTGGAGGTGCTGGGCCAGGACGGGCTGTCGTACGCCCCGGTCGACGACCGCACGCTCGCCGAGGTGCGCCGTGCGATCACCGGCTGGAACGGCTACGGCGACGACATCGACTTCGACTGGCGCTCGGTGGGCGAGTACCTGGACCGGCTGGACCGCGGGATCGCGGTCAACGCCGCCTACCTGATCCCCCAGGGCACGGTCCGCATGCTCGCCGTCGGCTGGGAGGACCGCGAGGCGACGCCCCGGGAGCTCGACCGGATGCGGCAGCTGGTCGCCGAGGGCCTGGAGCAGGGCGCGGTCGGCATGTCGTCGGGGCTGACCTACACGCCCGGCATGTACGCCAAGGACGCCGAACTGACCGAGCTGTGCCGGGTGGTGGCGTCCTACGGCGGCTACTACTGCCCGCACCACCGCTCCTACGGCGCCGGGGCCCTGCAGGCGTACGCGGAGATGGTCGAGCTGACCCGGGAGGCGGGCTGCTCGCTGCATCTGGCGCACGCCACCATGAACTTCGGCGTGAACAGGGGCCGGGCGCCGGAGCTGCTGGCCCTGCTGGACGAGGCGCTGGCGGCCGGCGCGGACATCACCCTCGACACCTACCCCTACACGCCGGGCTGCACGACGCTCGCGGCGATGCTGCCGAGCTGGGCCGGCGAGGGCGGCCCGGAGATGATCCTGAAGCGGCTCGCGGACGAGGAGACGGCCGCGCGCATCCGGCACGACCTGGAGGTCGTCGGCTCGGACGGCTGCCACGGCGTGCCCATCGAGTGGGACACCGTCGAGATCTCCGGCGTGAGCGATCCAGGGCTCGGCGACTTCGTCGGCCGGACCGTCCAGGAGTCGGCCGACCTGCGCGGCGAGTCCCCCTGGGTCACGGCCCGCCGCCTGCTGGTCCGGGACCGGCTGGGCCCGACGATCCTGCAGCACGTGGGCGACGAGGAGAACGTGCGGGCGATCATGCGGCACCGGCTGCACACCGGCGGCTCGGACGGCATCCTCCAGGGCGCGAAGCCGCACCCGCGCGCCTACGGGACCTTTCCGCGGTATCTCGGGCACTACGTGCGGGAGTTGGGTGTGCTGTCCCTGGAGGAGTGCGTCGCCCGTCTCACCTCCCGGCCCGCCGCGCGGCTGCGCCTGCCGGACCGGGGCCTGGTCCGCGAGGGCCACCGGGCCGACCTGGTCCTGTTCGACCCGGTCACGGTGGCGGCCGGGTCGACGTACGAGAATCCGCGCGCGCTGCCGACGGGCATCCCCCATGTCCTCGTGGACGGGCGGTTCGTGATCGAGGACGGGCGGCGTACGGACGTGCTGGCGGGGCGGGCGGTCCGTCGCAGTCCCGTGTGACGGCCCGCCCTTCAGCGCCGCGGGACTACGGCTTGGGCAGGACGCAGCCCGAGGCGTTCAGGTCGAGCGTGTTGCCGGCGCCGAAGCAGGCGGGGATCTGGTAGGTCTCCTCGGCGTAGTTGATGCCCTCGCGGACGGTCACGTTGCCGTTCTCGTCGACCTCGCAGGGGTTGTTCTCGGTGCAGCGCTCGCCGTCCTCGTTGCCGGTGTTGTTGACGGCGACGACCTTGCCGGTGGCGTTGTCGACGACGGGTGAGCCGGAGGTGCCGCCGATGGTCTGGCAGGCGGAGGTGTAGCGGACCGAGTCCTTCCAGGTCCAGTCGCCCTCCTTGAGGCGGTAGACGAAACCGTCGATGTTGCAGGAGTACGTCCGCCTCCAGTAGCCGGAGACGACCGTGATGGCGGTGCCGGCGGTCGGATGCGTGTTCTGCACGGTGAGCGGGCTGATGCCGTAGGAGCTCTTGATCGCCGCGTAGGTGGTGGTCAGGCGGTAGATCGTGACGTCGGTGTCGGTCATGGTCGAGTAGACGACCTGGTTGGCCCGGAGCGTGCCGATCCTGCTGCCGGAAGAACTGAGCAGTCCGAAGGTACGGCGGGAGGACTGTCCGGTGATGACCTCACCCGGCTCCGGGAACCCGGTCTCCAGGCAGTGGCCGTTGGTCATGACGAGCGCCGGGTCGCTGTCCGCGGAGTCGGGGAAGCGGACGACGGAGCCGGAGCAGTTGCTGAGCGAGACGGTGCCGGCGAAGGTGACGGCCCGGACGGCGGGCGGGGCGGCGGCTTCGGTGGGCGCCGGTGCCGCGACCGCCGGTGCTGCGCCGGCCCCGGCCATCACCAGGGCGAACAGCGCGGCGCCGAGAGGCTTCTTCATGTGGGGGTCCTCTCCTGCGACTTGGGCGACCGGAGATCTTCCGGTCGCCCACAAATTGACATGTGCATTGTGAGGGGAAGGGCAGGACGGGGCAAGGAGTCGTTTCGGACCCTCAGGAGCACGGGGAGACACGGACCGCGCGCACCGGGCCGGGCTCCGGGCCGGAGAGGACGGGCCGGAGAGGACGGGCCGGAGAGGACGGGCCGGAGAGGACGGGCCCGGGACCGGACGGGTCGCCCGGGCGTCAGGGCTTCTTGCCGCCCCCGTGCCCGCGGCCGGACCCGCCGGAGTTGCCACGGCCCGGGGCGGTGCTCGTCGCGCTGGGGCTCGGCGCCGGCGCGGCGCTCGCGGAGGACGTGGGGCGGGAGGACGGCGTGCCGGTCGCGTCCGTCGCCGCCGGACCGGCCGCCGACGCGCTCGCCGCCGCCGAACCGGATGCCGCCCCGGAGGGGTCGCCGGCGCCCGCGGACGCCCCGGTGCCCGCGGCCGCCCCGCCGGACGACTTCGCACCCGTCGGCGCGGCGGCCGGGGCCGTGGTCCCCGCGCCCGTGCCGTCGGACCCGCCGGACGACGACCCCGTGAAGGCGAACCCCGCGATCACGGCCACCAGGGCCACCGCCCCCACCGCCGCGGCGAGGACCGCCGCCCGCGGCGAGCGCCGGGCGGCGCGTCCGTGCCGGGAGCGCCGGCGCCGGTCGCCGGGCGGCGCCTCGTCGGGCCGCGCCTCGCCCGCCACCTGCGGCAGCTGGGCCGTCTCGTCGAAGGCGTTGCCCTGCCAGCCGTGCGCCGTCGCCGGATCCGTGAAGCCGTCGTAGCCGGGAGACGGTTCGGGCCGCGGATGGAACACGTTCGGCGGACCCTGGGGGTCACCCTCCGGGAGGTACTCGGCCTGGGCTCCGTACGTCCCCTTCTCGCGCTGGTCCGGTCCTGACATGGGAGGGAATTGTAGAGACGCGCGGGATTCCTGGGACAGCTACCGGCGATAACAGCCCAAACACGGCGTCTCACGTGGCGGATAACACGGCCCAGGATGCGTAACCGGACCGTAAGCTCCCAGACATGCAGGTGATCCAGTCGACCAAGCTCGCCAACGTCTGTTACGAGATCCGGGGCCCGGTGCTCGAGGAGGCGATGCGGCTGGAGGCTGCCGGTCACCGCATCCTCAAGCTGAACACCGGCAATCCGGCGGCGTTCGGCTTCGAGTGCCCGCCCGAGATCCTGGAGGACATCCTCCGCAACGTGTCGTCGGCGCACGGCTACGGCGACGCCAAGGGCCTGCTGGCGGCGCGCCGCGCGGTCGTCATGCACAACCAGACCCTGGGCATCGAGACGGACGTCGAGCACGTCTTCGTCGGCAACGGCGTCTCCGAGCTGATCGTGATGGCCATGCAGGGTCTGCTCGACGACGGCGACGAGGTCCTCGTACCGTCGCCCGACTACCCGCTGTGGACCGCCGCCGTCTCGCTCTCCGGCGGCACGGCCGTGCACTACCGCTGCGACGAGCAGTCCGACTGGATGCCCGACCTCGCGGACGTCGAGCGCAAGGTCACCGACCGCACCAAGGCCATCGTCGTCATCAACCCCAACAACCCGACGGGGGCCGTCTACGACGAGGCGATGCTCAAGGGGCTCACCGACATCGCCCGCCGCCACAACCTGCTGGTCTGCTCGGACGAGATCTACGACAAGATCCTCTACGACGACGCCACCCACACGCCGACCGCGAAGGTGGCCCCGGACCTGCTGACCCTCACCTTCAACGGCATGTCGAAGGCGTACCGGGTGGCGGGCTACCGGGTCGGGTGGATGTCGATCTCCGGACCGCGCGCGCACGCGGACTCCTACATCGAGGGCCTGACGATCCTCGCCAACATGCGCCTGTGCGCCAACATGCCGGGCCAGCACGGTGTGGTCGCCGCGCTCAGCGGCCGCCAGACGATCAACGACCTGGTGCTGCCGGGCGGGCGGCTGAAGGAGCAGCGGGACGTCGCCTACGAACTGCTCACCCAGATCCCGGGCGTGAGCTGCGTGAAGCCGAAGGGCGCGCTGTATCTCTTCCCGCGCCTGGACCCGAAGGTGTTCAAGATCAGAGACGACCGGCAGATGGTGCTGGACCTGCTGCGGCGCGAGAAGATCATGGTCGTGCAGGGCACCGGGTTCAACTGGAGCGAGCCCGACCACTTCCGGGTCGTGACCCTGCCGACGGTCGGGGACCTGCGCGACGCGATCACCCGGATCGGGACCTTCCTGGACGGCTACGGCCAGCCCTGAGGCGCACGCCGTGTGTACAGAGCGGCCTCCTTTGTGAACACCTCAACTTTAGACGGAATCTAAGCTAGGATGGTTTCCTGACAGCACAGGAGGCCATCCATGTACGAGCCGATCCGCACCAAGTCGGTCCACAGCACGATGGCCGGCACCACCTCCGACTTCCCCCACCGCTCCCGCGAGGAGGAGCTGGACATCCAGCTCGCGGGCCATCTCGCGGCACTGCTCGCCGTCACGGACGAGCTGCGCGGTGCCGTCCCGTCCGCGCAGCTGGACGGCGCGGCGGACCGGCTGGCCGCCCAGGTGGCCCGGCTGCGGGGAGGACATCCGCCGGTCCGCGCGGTCTCCGGCCAGGTCCCCGAGGCCGAGCTCGCCCCCCTGCACCGCCGGGCGCACGCGCTCGCCGGGCGGGCGCTGGTCGTCGCGGCGTCCCGCGCCGACACCGCGGCGGCGATCCTCGCCGCCGAGCAGATGGACGTGCACGCGGCGGCCCTGGAGCCCCGCGAACTCGCGTCCCACTGAGCCCCACCGGGCTCCCCGATGCGGCCCCGGTCCGCGCGCACCCGCAGAGACGCGCGGACCGGGCGCCATGGACCTGGCTCGTTCCGTCCGCACGCGCGGGGGCGGGCCGCCGCCGGCCGGCGAGCGATGTGTACGTTGGCCGAAGATCCGCGTCACGCCCCGTGGCGCCGGCCACGGCTGAGGGACACACATGGCACGCGTCGCCGTCATCACCGCGCCCAACATCGGGTACCGCAACACCGGAATGCTGACCGTCGACCTGGCCCTCGAGTCCCTGCTGCGGCGGACGGACCCCGGGATCGACCCCACCTGGTACACCCTGCACGTGCCGGAGACCGTGCCGCTGCGCGCGTCCGCCGAGGGCACCGACTTCCCCTTCCGCTTCCGCTCCCTGCCCGAACACCTGGGCGAGCTCCGCGACCACGACGCGGTCGTCTTCTGGGGCGACTTCCTGCACACGCGGCACTACCTGGCGCAGGACGCCACGAACCGCCTGCTGGACTTCGGCGTCGCCGGCGACCGCGACGCCGCCCGCGCCCTGCTGCAGCGGACCCTGCTGCTGGCGGACCAGCCGGACGAGGTCCTGGCCCGCACCCTCAGCTACGGGGGCACGATCCTGCACAACTCCCAGTCCGACTACGAGGACAAGGAGTTCGGCCCGCTCTTCTCCCGCCTGATGACCCGCAGCCACCGGGTCTGGATGCGCGATCCGCTGTCGGCGGCCAAGATCGCGCTCCTGCGCGGGGACCGTACGAACGAGTACTTCGCCTCGGACGCGGCCCTGCTCTCCCGCCCCGGCGACCTGGACCGGCTCCCGGCGACGCCGTGGTCCGCACAGGTCCCGGACGGCGGCGCGATCGGGGTGTTCCTCGGCGCCCGTACGAAGATCCCCGACTGGCTGCCCGCCTTCTGCGAGAGCCTCGCCGAACGCTTCGGCGCCCCGCTCGAATGGCTGCCGTGGTTCGACCGGGACATCCCCTCGCAGGTCGCGCACCTCGCACCCCGCCCGGGCGGCCACACCGTCGGCGACCTGCTGCGGGTCCTGCCCCGCTACCGGCTGGTCATCACCGACACCTACCACCTGTGCGTCAACGCGTGGGGCGCCGGCACCCCGGTGGTGTGCGTGGGCGCGCCCGAACCCGTGCCGCGGACCCACGACGACTACTGGACGCTGAGCGACGTGAAGAAGCACGTGTTCCATCTCGCCTACGACGCCGAGGACTTCTACCTCTCCACGCTGCCGGACACCGCGCGGGCCCACGAGCGCCGCGCCGACCGGATCGTCCGGCTCGTGGAGGGCGGCGGCGCCGAGACCGTCGCCGGCCGGCTGCGCACGCACGCCGACCACTCGGCCGCCTCCTTCACCGAGACGCTCTCCGCACTGGTCGGCCGCCAGGGCGTGTGAAAGGGCGAAGGCCCGCCGTCGTCCTCCCGTCGGGGCGGACGGGAGAACGACAGCGGGCCCTGGGCCCCGCACGCCGTTGTGCGGGACCTCGCCGGCTGTCACCGCGGCCGGCCGTGACGATCGCTGGTCAGGGCACCCCCACCGTGCCGGCCGCGGAGCTTTCCGTGCGGAGCGGGCTCAGCCCAGGCGCTGCACCAGCGCGCGGTACTGGTCCCACAGCTCCTTCGGGGTGTGGTCGCCGAAGGTGTTGAGGTGCTCGGGGACCAGGGCGGCCTCCTCGCGCCAGACCTCCTTGTCGACCGTGAGCAGGAAGTCCAGGTCGGAGTCGGACAGTTCGAGACCGTTCGTGTCGAGGGCCTCCCGCGTCGGCAGGATGCCGATCGGGCTCTCGACACCCTCCGCCTTGCCGTCGAGGCGGTCGACGATCCACTTCAGCACCCGGCTGTTCTCACCGAAGCCGGGCCAGACGAACGCGCCTTCGTCGTTCTTGCGGAACCAGTTGACGTAGTAGATCTTCGGGAGCTTCGCCTGGTCCCTGCCCTTGGCGACGTCGACCCAGTGACCCATGTAGTCGCCCATGTTGTAGCCGCAGAACGGCAGCATGGCGAAGGGGTCGCGGCGCAGCTCGCCGACCTTGCCCTCGGCGGCGGCGGTCTTCTCGGAGGCGACGTTGGCACCGAGGAAGACGCCGTGGTTCCAGTCGAAGGACTCCGTCACCAGCGGGACGGCGGTGGCGCGGCGGCCGCCGAAGAGGATCGCCGAGATCGGCACGCCCTTCGGGTCCTCCCACTCGGGCGCGATGATCGGGCACTGCGCGGCGGGAGTGGTGAAGCGGGCGTTGGGGTGCGCGGCCGGGGTCTCGGAGGCCGGCGTCCAGTCGTTGCCCTTCCAGTCCGTCAGGTGGGCCGGGGTCTCCTCCGTCATGCCCTCCCACCACACGTCGTTGTCGTCGGTGAGCGCGACGTTGGTGAAGACCGAGTTGCCCCACAGCGTCTTCATCGCGTTGGCGTTGGTGTGCTCACCGGTGCCGGGCGCGACGCCGAAGAAGCCGGCCTCGGGGTTGATGGCGTAGAGGCGGCCGTCCTCGCCGAAGCGCATCCAGGCGATGTCGTCGCCGATCGTCTCGACCGTCCAGCCGGAGACCGTGGGCTCCAGCATGGCGAGGTTGGTCTTGCCGCACGCGGACGGGAAGGCCGCGGCCACGTACTTCGACGCACCCTGCGGCGGGGTGAGTTTGAGGATCAGCATGTGCTCGGCCAGCCAGCCCTCGTCACGGGCCATCACCGAGGCGATGCGCAGGGCGTAGCACTTCTTGCCCAGCAGGGCGTTGCCGCCGTAGCCGGAGCCGTAGGACCAGATCTCGCGGTCCTCGGGGAAGTGCGAGATGTACTTGGTGGAGTTGCACGGCCACGGGACGTCCCGCTCGCCCTCCGCCAGCGGGGCGCCGAGGGTGTGGACGGCCTTGACGAAGAAGCCGTCGGAGCCCAGCTCGTCGAGGACCGGCCGGCCCATGCGCGTCATCGTGCGCATGGACACCGCGACGTAGGCGGAGTCGGTGATCTCGACGCCGATCGCCGAGAGGTCGGAGCCCAGCGGGCCCATGCAGAAGGGGACGACGTACATCGTCCGGCCCTTCATCGAGCCGCGGAAGACGCCCTTCTCCCCCTGGAAGATCTCCCGCATCTCGGCGGGGGCCTTCCAGTGGTTGGTCGGGCCCGCGTCCTCCTCCTTCCCGGAGCAGATGAAGGTCCGGTCCTCGACGCGCGCGACGTCGGTCGGGTCGGAGGCGGCGTAGTAGGAGTTGGGGCGCTTGATCGGGTCGAGCTTCCTGAAGGTGCCCTTCGCGACGAGCTCGTCGCACAGCCGCTCGTACTCGGCCTCGGATCCGTCACACCAGACCACGCTGTCCGGCTGGGTCAGTTCGGCGATCTCGTTGACCCACGAGATCAGTTCCTTGTGGTGGGTGGGAACGACGGAGGGAGCCGCGTTGTCGCGCGCCACGATTGCTCCTAAATGAGGGATTTTTTGATGTGGAGGCCCCGTGGGGGCTGCGGCCCGGATGCTTCGTGGCCGAATCTTCAGCGCTCATCCGGTACCGACCGCACTCATTTGATGATCCGAGGCGAGTGCCCATATGTCCAGAGGAGCTCACAGGTGAGCGGAGTGGGGATCGTCACGTGCCGTTCGTGCACAGCGCGTTTATTTGCGTGCACCTAGGGTTCAGGTGACTGTTTCTTTGCGCGTTACCGGGAGGGCCAACTCCCGTGAGACGATGGCCACTCTTGGCCGGTTCATGGACCGCACTCATCTGCAACTTACGGTTCCGTAGGTACGATGCCGGGCATGACAGCGCCCGTCCCCGACGCGCCCTCGGACTCGCCGGCCGCCGGCCGCGGTTCCGCCGGGCCCTCACTGCCGCACCAGATCAAGCACCACGCCCAGCAGTTCGCCGAGCCGATCAAACCGAAGCTGCGCGGCTGGCTGCACCTCGGCATGTTTCCGGCCGTCCTGGTCGCGGGCCTGGTGCTCACCGCCCTCGCCGACTCCCCCCGCGGGCGCATAGCCTGCGGGATCTACGTCCTGACGGCCTGCCTGCTGTTCGGCGTGAGCGCGCTGTACCACCGGGGCAACTGGAGCCCGCGCATGGACGGCATCCTGCGCCGCCTCGACCACGCCAACATCTTCCTGATCATCGCGGGCACCTACACCCCGCTGACCATGCTGCTCCTGCCGGGCGCGAAGGGGCAGTGGCTGCTGTGGGGCATCTGGGGCGCGGCACTCGCGGGGATCGTCTTCCGGGTCTTCTGGGTCGGCGCCCCGCGCTGGCTCTACACCCCCTGCTACATCGCGATGGGCTGGGCGGCCGTCTTCTTCCTGCCCGACTTCATGCGCAGCGGCGGCATCGCGGTGCTGGTCCTGGTGATCGTCGGCGGCCTCCTCTACAGCGCGGGCGGCGTGATCTACGGCATCAAGCGCCCCAACCCCTCCCCGCGCTGGTTCGGCTTCCACGAGGTCTTCCACTCGTTCACGCTCGCCGCGTTCGTCGTCCACTACGTGGGGATCTCCCTGGTGGCGTACCAGCACGGGTAGCACCCACCGCGCAGCACCCCGAAGGGCCACGGCTTGCGAGCCGTGGCCCTTCTTCGATTCTGCACACCGAACCCGATTGACAGTAACCACATTTTGATAGTTACTCTCACATCATGGCTACTGTCACTCCCCCGGACGAGACGCGGCGGGACCCCCGCCGCTGGTGGGCCCTCGGCGCCCTGGTCGCGAGCATGCTCACGCTCGGCTTCGACATGACGATCCTGAACGTGGCGCTGCCGACGATGGCCGCCGAGCTCGGCGCCACGACCGGCCAGCTGCAGTGGACGGCCGACGCCTACGTCGTCGTCTTCGCCGCGCTGATGCTCCCGGCGGGCCTGCTCGGCGACCGGTTCGGACGCCGGCGGATGCTGATCGCGGGGCTCGGGATCTTCCTGGCCGGCTCGCTCGTCGGCGCCCTGGCCGCGGACGTGGAGTGGGTGGTGGCGGCCCGCGCGGTCATGGGCGTCGGCGGCGCCCTGGTCACCCCGCTCGCCCTGTCCGTGCTGCCCTCGCTGTTCGGCGCCGACGAGCGCACCAAGGCCGTCGGCGTCATCTCCGCCGCCTCCGCGCTCGGACTGCCGCTCGGCCCGATCATCGGCGGCTGGCTGCTGAACCACTTCTGGTGGGGCTCGGTCTTCCTGGTCAACGTCCCGATGGCCGCGATCGGCATCGCCGCCTGCGTCTTCCTGCTCCCCGAGACCCGCGACCCCGCCTCCCCGAAGGTCGACGCCCTGTCGACGGCGCTCACCACGGCCGGCCTCGGCGCCCTCGTCTACGCGATCATCGAGGCGCCCGACCGCGGCTGGGGCGACGGCCTGGTGCTGGCCATGTTCGCCGCGGCCGCGCTGCTGCTCACCACGCTGGTGGTGCGCGAGCGGCGGATGGCGCGCCCCATGCTCGACATGACGCTGCTGGGCCACCGCGGCTTCCTGTTCAACACGCTCGCCGCGACCCTGGTGATGTTCGTGCTGTCGGGCCTGATGTTCGTGCTGCCCCCGTACCTCCAGGCCGTCCTCGGCCACGACGCCCTCGGCACCGGTGTGCGCCTGCTGCCGATGATGGGCGGCCTGCTGATCGCCGCACGGGGCGCTCAGCCGGTCGTCGCCCGGTTCGGCGCGCGTGCCGTGGTGAGCGCCGGGCTGGTGGTGCTGGCCTTCGCGGCCCTGCTCGGCAGCCGCACGACGGCCGCGTCCGGCTACGGCTTCGTCGCGCTGTGGCTGTCGATCACCGGCATCGGCTTCGGCTTCTCCGTCGTGCCCGCGATGGACGGCGCCCTCGGCACCCTGCCCCGCGACCGGGCCGGCAGCGGCTCCGGCCTGCTCATGACGCTGCGCCAGGTCGGCGCCGCGATCGGCATCGCGCTGCTCGGCAGCCTGCTCGCCGGGATCTTCCGCGACCGGCTCGACGTCACCGGACTGCCCGCGCGGGCCGCCGACACCGCCGGCGACTCCGTGGTCGCCGCGCACCTGGTCGCCGGCGGGGCACGCCCCGGCGTCGCCGCGCACCTCGTCGCCTCCGCGGACCGCGCGTACGTCCACGGCATGGGCGTCGTCCTGCTGGTGTGCGGCGTCGCCGCCCTGGTCGCCGCGCTGCTGGCGGCGGCCTTCCTGCCGAGGACGGCCCCCGCGCGGACCCCGCGGGACACCGGACCCGACCTGGTGGCGCCGGCGGCGGATGCCCGACAATGAACCCCATGACGGCCGCACGTTCCCCCCTCTCCCCCGCCGACCGCCCCCGGCTGGGCCTGCGCGAACGCAAGAAGATCAAGACCCGCGAGTCGATCCGTACGGCGACGTACGCACTGATCAAGGAGCAGGGATACGACGCCACGACGATCGAGCAGATCGCCGAGCGGGCGGAGGTGTCGCCGTCGACCGTCTTCCGGTACTTCCCGGCGAAGGAGGACATCGTCCTCACGGACGAGTACGACCAGCTGATGGCCGAGGAGTTGCGGGCCCGGCCGGCCGGCGAGTCGTGGATGGACTCGGTGCGCCACGTGATGCACCTGGCCATCGAGGCGAACGACCGCGAGGACCCCGAAGTGGTCCGCATGCGGGCCCGCCTCGCGGTCGAGGTCCCCGCCGTCCGCTCCCGGATGGTCGAGAGCATGTCGGCGACCGGGCGCCTGCTGCGCGACGCCATCGCCGAGCGCCACGGCCTGGACCCGGACAGCCTCGAGGTCCGCGTCTCCGCGATGTCCTTCATCGGCGGCCTCATGGAGGTCTCCATGTACTGGGCGGAGAACGGCTTCGAGAGCGACCTGAACGACCTCGTGGATCGCGCCCTGGACGTCCTGGACCACGGCCTGCCCACCGAAAACCACTGAGCCCGCCGCCCCCGCCCGTGACATCCTGACCGGGTGAACGGTCCCGAGATCAACGTCGAGTTCGCCCCCGGCCTGGCCCTGTTCGTCCCGAGCGGGCGCCGTGGCGGCGCCCGTCCCGTCCGCACCGACGGCGTCTCGTCCCTCGGCCACGTGGTCGAGTCGGCCGGCGTCCCGCTGACCGAGGTCGGCGCCCTGCGCGTCAACGGCGACGAGGTGCCCACCTCGTACGTGCCCCGGGCCGGCGACGTCGTCGAGGTCCGGCCCGTCGAGCGGCCCCAGCGGGTTCCGGGCGCCCCGCTGCGCTTCCTCCTCGACGTGCATCTCGGCACCCTCGCCCGCCGGCTGCGCCTGCTCGGCGTGGACACGGCGTACGAGTCGACGGACATCGGCGACCCGGCGCTCGCCACCCGCTCCGCCACCGAGCGGCGCGTCATGCTCAGCCGGGACCGGGGCCTGCTGCACCGCCGCGAACTGTGGTCGGGCGCCTACGTCTACAGCACCCGGCCCGAGGACCAGCTCCGCGACATCCTCGACCGCTTCCGGCCCGAACTGCGGCCCTGGACGCGGTGCACCGCCTGCAACGGCCTGCTGAGGTCGGCCACCAAGGACGAGGTGGCGGACCAGTTGCACGGCGGGACGCACCGCTCCTACGACGTCTTCGCGCAGTGCCGCGACTGCGGCCGCGCCTACTGGAAGGGCGCCCACCACGAACAGCTGGAGGCCATCGTGGAACGGGCCCTGGAGGAGTTCGCGAGCTAGGGGGTGTGGGGGCAGGCTCTCCTTGTCCTTCGGCCGGTTCAGCGGCCCAACGCCGCGCGCAGCCGGTCCGGGTCGGTGGTCGGGGCGTCGCAGGTGAAGTCGCGGCAGACGTACGCGGCGGGCGCCCCGTCGACCAGGGGGCGGTCGGCGAGCAGCGGGAACTCGTCGCTGCCCACGGCCCCCGCGGCGACCACCGCACCGGGCGCCGTGCCCAGAAGTGCCGTGCGGTGCAGGGCCTTCGTCGCCTCGTCGCCCTGGGACGGGCCGACGATCGCCACCTCCTTCGGGCCGTCGAGCAGCGCCTCGGCGACCGCGAGGCCCCAGCCGACGAAGCGCGGCACGCGCGGGCCGAGTGCCTTGACGACGCCCAGCGCCCGCTCGGCGGCGGAGCGATGGGCGGCGGAGCCCGTGTGCGCGGCATGGCCGAGCAGGGCGCCGGCGGCGGCGGACCAGCCGGACGGCGTGGCGTTGTCGGTGGGGTCCTGCGGGCGGCGGATCAGCTTCTCGGCGTCGGCGGCGGTGTCGTAGAGGCTGCCGTTGTCCTGGTCGACGAAGCGGGCCAGCACGTGGTCGAGCAGGAACCCCGCGAACTCCAGCCAGACGCCCTCGCCGGTGACGGACGCGAGCGCGTGGAAGCCCTCGGCGACATCGGCGTAGTCCTCCAGCACGCCCGCGTTGGCGCCCGCCTGGCCGTCCTTGCTGGTGCGGGCGAGCCGTGCCTGCTCGTCCAGGTGCAGCCGTACGAGCAGATCGGCGGCGCCGACCGCGGCCTCGACCAGGTCGGGGCGGTCGAAGTAGGCGCCGGTCTCCGCGAGGGCGGCGATCGCGAGGCCGTTCCAGGCGGCCACCACCTTGTCGTCGCGGCCGGGGGCGGGGCGCTCACCGCGGGCCCGGAGCAGGCGGACCTTGATCTCCTCGACCTTCTCCGCGTCGAACACGCCCTCGTGCTGCGGGAGCTGCAGCACGGAGGAGCCGTTCTCGAAGGTGCCGTCCTCGGTGACCTCGAAGTAGTGGGCGGCGAGTTCGGCGTCCTGGCCGCCGAGGACCTCGGCCAGCTGCTGCGGGGTCCACACGTAGTACGCGCCCTCGACGTGCCGGCCCGTGCCGTCGTCGCTGTCGGCGTCGAGCGCGGAGGCGAACCCGCCCTCGTCCGTGCGCAGTTCGCGGACCATGAAGTCGGCGGTCTCCAGCGCGACGCGGCGGGCGAGCTCGGAGCCCGTGGCACGCCACAGGTGCGCGTAGACGCGGCAGAGCAGGGCGTTGTCGTAGAGCATCTTCTCGAAGTGCGGCACGACCCAGTCGCGGTCGACGGAGTAGCGGGCGAAGCCGCCGCCGAGCTGGTCGTAGATACCGCCACGGGCCATGCGTTCGCAGGTGTCGGCGGCCATCTGCAGGGCGCCCTCGGCGCCGGTCCTGGCGTGGTGGCGCAGCAGGAACTCGACCACCATGGACGGCGGGAACTTGGGCGCACCGCCGAACCCGCCGCGCTGCGGGTCGTATTCGCGGGTGAGGCCGAGCAGCGCCTGCGCGAGCTCCTCCTCGCCCGGGACCTGCGCGTCGCCGTAGGAGATCTCCCGCCCGGCGAGGTCCTTGACGATCTTCTCGGCGACCTCGGTGACCTCGCCCCGCCGGTCGGACCACGCGGAGCGCACGCCCTGAAGCACCTGCTGGAAGGACGGCATGCCGTGGCGGGGGGCGGGCGGGAAGTAGGTGCCGAAGTAGAACGGTTCGGCGTCCGGGGTGAGGAAGACGGTCATGGGCCAGCCGCCGTGCCCGGTGGCCGCCTGGACGGCCTCCATGTAGACGGCGTCGACGTCGGGGCGCTCCTCGCGGTCGACCTTGATGCTGACGAAGTGTTCGTTGAGGAAGTCGGCGGTGGCCCGGTCCTCGAACGACTCGTGCGCCATGACGTGGCACCAGTGGCAGCTCGCGTAGCCGACGCTCAGCAGGACCGGCTTGTTCGCCGCGCGGGCCTCGTCGAAGGCCGCGGCCGACCAGGGCCACCAGTCGACGGGGTTGTCGGCGTGCTGGAGGAGGTACGGGGACGTCTCATGGGCCAGTCGGTTCACCGTTCCACTCTCCCACGGGCCCGGGCACCGCGTGGAAACGCATGACGACCGGGCGCGCCTCACGGACCCGGGCGCCGTTGATCGTCGCCCTCTCGCGCTCGGACGCGACTCGAAGGACACTCGTAGCCGAAGGAGTTGCCGCCGGAGGGGGACGTGACATGCGGGACAGCCATCGGGCGGATGCCGAACGGCTGTTGGCCCGGGCCGTGGAGGAAGAAGTACGACGCTCCGGCGGACGAACCGACGGGACGGTGCTGCTGTCCCGCTCGCGCGGCGCGCTCGACGCGATGGCGCAGACGGCGGCCGAGGAGTACGAGGCCTACACACGCGCACTCGACGAGACGGAGGCCGGCCGGCTCACCTTCGCCCAGAGATACGCCCAGGAGGGGGCCGGAAACCCCCTGCTGGTGGCGGCCGTTGCCGCCGTCGCGGCCGCGGTGGCCGACCTGGCGCTCGGCACCGGCACGGGCACGGCGCTCGGTGCCGGCGTCACCGTGGGCGTGGTGGGCGCCGCCACGACCGTGGTCAAGGTGGCCGGCTCGCATCTGCCCGCCGCGCACCACCGGGCCGGTGCCGCGAGCCAGCCGGGCGGGCCGGAGCAGCTTCGGCTGCAGTGGCTGACGGCTCTGGAGGTGCGCGGCATCCGCCCGTTCCTCGACCAGCAGCGTGTGCTCGCCGCCTCCACCGGCCCGAAGAAGACGGGGCCCAAGCTGCGCGGCACGGACAAGAGCGCGGCGGCCCGCGGGCGCAGCGTGCTGGCGCAGTCGTTCGGTCAACTCCCCGAGCCGGCGGGCGCGTTCGCGGGCCGGCGGCAGGAGATGGCACGGATCAGGCAGTGGGTGCAGGCGGCCCGTGCGAGCACGGAGACCCGCCCGACGGTGGTGGTGCTGCACGGACCGCCCGGCAGCGGCCGTACGACCCTGGCGGTGCGCGCCACGCACGACCTGAAGGACCACTTCCGCGGCGCCTGCGTAGTGGACCTGCGCGGCGGCAACCCGGAGGAGCCGCCGCTGTCCACCCGCGACGCCCTGCTGCACCTGCTCAACCGGCTCGGCGCGCCGCGCGAACAGCTGCTGTTCCGTGAGCGCTCCTCGCCCGACCAGCAGGTCAAGCGGCTGAGCGAGCTCTACCACCAGCATCTGACGGGCCTGGCGGTGACGGTCGTCCTGGACGACGCCTCCGACCCCGAACAGGTCCGTACGCTCGTCCCCGAGCGGTCCGACAGCCTGGTCCTGGTCACCGCGCGCGAGCCCCTGGAACTGCCCTCCGACCTCCAGGCCCACCTCCACGACCTCCCGGTCGAGGCGCTGGACCCGGCGGGTGCGGAGGAGCTGCTGGAGGCGGCGGCGCAGGACAGCACCGGTCCCTACGACGGCGACTCGGCCGACCGGATCCGGGAGCTGTGCGGCGGGCTGCCGCTGGCGCTGTCCGTCGCCGGCTCGTCGCTCGGCCCGCGCTCACCGCTCCGGCTCGCCACCGACCTCGGGGTGTACGGCCCGGTGGAGCCGGTCGAGCGCGCGCTGTGGCTGCGCTACACCGACCAGTCGCAGACGGCCCGCCGGCTGCTGCGCCGGCTGGCCCTCGCCGGCCGCGCCTCCCTCGGCGCCGCGGCGGCCGCCTCCCTGCTGGCGACGGACGAGGCGGAGGCGACCCGCCATCTGACGGCCCTTTCCCGGGCGGGCCTGATCGACCACGTGCGCGGCAACCGCTACCGCCTGCACGACCTGGTCCGCGCCTTCGCGCACGCCCGCCTCCTGGACGAGGAGGAGCCCGCCGAGCGCACGGCCGCGCAGGAGCGCCTGATCGTGAACTACGCCGACCTGGCCGACTCGGTGCTGCGTCTGGTCGACGGCAACATGTCGACCCGCTCGGACCGCTTCAGCCCGCACGGCTTCACCTCGCTGGACGAGGCGCTGCGCTGGCTGGACGACGAGTCGAGCTTCATCACCTCCACGCTGCGGCACGCGGAGGGCGTGGACCAGGCGGCGGTGCTGAACCTGCTCGGCGCTCTGTGCGACTACTGCCTGCTGCGCGGCGACCTCTACCGCCTGGGGGAGATCAGCGAGCTGGCGCAGGCCGTCGACCAGGGCCTGCTGGTCCGCTCGGTGCAGTGGCGCACGGGCATCGCGGCCCGCCAGCTGGGCGAGCTCGACAAGGCGCGGACGACGCTGGCCTCGGTGGTCGATCTCTACCGGGAGGCCCACCACGACGCGGGCGCGGCCCGCGCCCTGTGCTCCCTGGGCATCACCCTGCACCACCAGGGCAATCTCACCGAGGCGGCGAGCAGGCTCCGCGAGGCGCTGGACCTGCAGGCCGCCCCCGAGCTGGCGACGGACCGCGCCTGGACGATGCACGCCCTGGCCGCGGTGGAGCGCGATCGCGGCCATGTCTCCGAGGCGCTGCGTCTGCTCACCGAGTCCCTGGTGCTGCACCACGACGGCGAGTCCGTGCACGGCGAGGCCTGGGCCCACTACCAGCTCGGCCAGCTCGCCCTGCGGATGGGCGACATCCCGCGCGCGGAGTCGGAGCTGAGCGCCGCCCTCGACCGCTACGGCCGCACCCGCGACGCCCGCGGCGAGGCCTGGGCCCTGACCCAGCTGGCCCGCGCCCGGCTCGTCGCCGGTGACGCCTCCCCGGCGGTCGACGGCCTGCGCCAGGCGGCGTCCAGGCACCGCGACAACGAGGACGCGCGCGGCGAGGCCTGGACGGTCTACTACCTCGGCCAGGCGCTGGAGGAGACGGGCGACCTCGACCGCGCGGTGCGCGAGCTGGAGCGCTCGCGCACGATGTTCTCCCGGATGCGCGACGTGTACGGCCTGGCCTGCGCCCGGCACCACTCGGCCCGGGTCACCCGCGACCAGCGGGCGGCCCAGACGGGCTCGCTCAGGAACTCCGGCTTCGCCCGCCAGCTCCTGGTCGACGCCCGGGCGGACTTCCAGCGCATCGGCGTGGCCCACGGCGAGGCCTGGACCTGTCTGGAACTGGCGGTGGTGGACGGGGGCAACGCCCGCACGCAGCAGGCTCTGGCCCTGTGCGACGAGGCCGTGGCGCTGTTCCTGGCCTACGGCGACCGGCGCGGCGAGGACTGGGCCCGCTTCCTGCGCTGCACCCTGCTGCCCTACGCGGCCCCGGGCGGCGTGGAGATCGGCACGGCGGTCGCCCAGGAGGAGCTGGCCCAGCTCTCCCGCACGGACCACCCGCTGCGGGACGAGAAGCTCCACGACTACGTGGAGGCGTACCAGCTGCTGCTGGAGCGCGGCGTCAGCCTCGACGACGGCTGGCAGGGCTGGCGCCTGGGCCTGGTGCCCAGCCGGCACGCGCGGGAGGTGATGGGGGTGGCGGTACCGGCGCGTCACTGACCGGGGGCCACCCCCGCCTGCCCCGGCGTCAGCCCCGGCGGGGCCGGGAGTCGGCGGAGGAGTCAGCCGACTCGCCGTCCCGGTCGGCCGGGTCCTTGAAGTCGACCCTGCCCATGTGCCGGTTCATGGACTTCATCAGGGCCCACACCGCCAGGGCCATCGCGGCGAACACGATGAAGCCGAGGACGCCGGGGGTGACCTTGTTCTCGTCCACCTCCTTGGCGAGGGGGACGAGGTGCGTCATTGCCAGGCTCACGCTTGCGCTCATGTCAGGCATTGTCGCGGATGCCCGCGAAGAGGTCGTCCTCGGGGAGGGAGCTGTCCACGAGGGACTTCGCGAGCTCGTACTCCTCCGTCGGCCAGACCTCCTTCTGGATCTCCATCGGCACCTTGAACCAGCCGCCGTCGGGGTCGATCTGCGTGGCGTGCGCGATCAGCGCCTTGTCACGGATCTCGAAGAAGTCGGCACACGGAACGTGCGTGGTCAGCGTGCGCTCGGCGCGCTCGAACTCCTTCCAGCGCTTGAGCCAGTCCCCGTAGGGCGACTCCAGGCCCCGGTCGAGCAGCGCGTGGTGCAGGGCCTCGGTGCGCGGGCGGTTGAAGCCCTGGTTGTAGTAGAGCTTCAGCGGCTGGTAGGCCGGGCCGTACTCGGCCTCCGGGTACTTCTCGGCGTCCGCCGCGCCCTCGAACGCCACCATCGAGATCTTGTGGGTCATGATGTGGTCGGGGTGCGGGTAGCCGCCGTTCTCGTCATAGGTGGTGATCACCTGCGGACGGAACGAACGGATCTGCTTCACCAGCTCACCGGCCGCCTTGTCGACGTCCTCCAGGGCGAAGCAGCCCCCGGGCAGCGGCGGCAGCGGGTCGCCCTCGGGCAGGCCCGAGTCGACGAAGCCGAGCCACTCCTGCCGGACGCCCAGAATCTCCCGGGCCTCGTCCATCTCCTTCTTGCGCACCTCGTGGATGTGCTCCTCGACGTACTTGTCGCCCTGCAGCTTCGGATTGAGGATGGAACCGCGCTCCCCACCGGTGCAGGTCACGACCAGCACGTCCACCCCCTCGGACACGTACTTCGCCATGGTCGCCGCGCCCTTGCTCGACTCGTCGTCTGGGTGGGCGTGGACGGCCATCAGTCGCAGCTGGTCAGTCAAGACTCAATCCTCGTGGGTCGGCGCCCCGGTGTCTTCGGGTGCGGTTCAACAGGTGTCGTCCTGAAGGGACGTCCTTGAGGGGCGGTGGTCGGGTGGCGGGCGGGAGGCTTCTATAGTGACCGAACCGGGGGACGAAAAATTCCGGGACCCGGTTTCCGAGGGGACGATCATGAGCACGGCGAGCACACGGCTGCCCGAGGGCCGCTACGGCCGCTCCTCGGACGAGCGCGCCGACCGCAGGCTCAAGGTCGCCGGTGCCGTCCTCGCGGCCGTGCTCCTCGCCCTGGTCGGCTATTTCGCCTATCACTACGTCGCCCAGAACAAGATCAGCGCCGAGGTGATCACCTTCGACGCGCAGAAGAACGCGGTGAACGTGCATCTGGAGGTCCGCAAGGACGCCGGCGCCAGCGGCTACTGCACCCTGCGCTCGCAGGCCGCGGACGGCTCCGAGGTGGGCCGGGCCGACTTCCGGTTCGGCGGCCACGCCACACGCATCGACAAGGTCGTCACGCTCCGTACGACGGCACAGGGCACCACGGCGGAGCTCCTCGGCTGCCACGCCCGCTGACGCCGGCCTTGCGTGGCCGGAATGCGTACTCGCTGACCTGCGTCGACGTAATTCTGATGGCTTATGTCCTCCCCCTTCGGCCACGGAATTGTTAGGCTCGTGGTTTCGCCCTTCCGTGAAGGAACATTCTTCTGGGTAGGGCGATGCTTTGTATTCCCAGTACCTACGAGGAGCACCTGTGACCCAGACCAGCGAGAACGTCACCTGGCTGACCCAGGAGGCGTACAACCAGCTCAAGGCCGAGCTGGAGCACCTGTCTGGTCCTGCGCGCACGGAGATCGCCGCAAAGATCGCGGCCGCGCGCGAGGAGGGCGACCTGCGGGAGAACGGCGGGTACCACGCGGCCAAGGAAGAGCAGGGCAAGCAGGAGCTCCGTGTGCGCCAGCTGACCCAGCTCCTGGAGAACGCGAAGGTCGGCGAGGCTCCGGCGTCAGCGGACGGCGCGGTCGCGCCCGGCATGGTCGTCACGATCGCCTTCGACGGCGACCAGGACGACACCATGACCTTCCTGCTGGCCTCGCGCGAGTACGCGAGCTCCGACATCGAGACGTACTCGCCGCAGTCGCCGCTGGGATCCGGCGTGATCGGCCACAAGGTCGGCGAGGACGCGGAGTACGAACTGCCCAACGGCAAGACGGCTTCCGTGACGATCCTCAAGGCCGAGCCCTACAACGGCTGATCCCGGCCGCCCGGCCGGACCGGCACCGCCTGTGGTGAGGCCCCCGGTGTCCCGCTGACACCGGGGGCCTCGCCATGTCCCGGGTCAGGCGGTCGCCGAGCGGTACTTGCGGACCGCCAGCGTCCTGAACACGACGATGATCAGGGCCGAGTAGATCAGCGAGGCCCACACCGGGTGCACCATGGGCCAGGCGTCCGACGGCGACTGGCCCGGATTCGCGAACAGCACCCGGCAGGCCTGGACCGTGGCGCTGAAGGGGTTCCACTCGGCGATGTGGCGCAGCCACGGCGTCATGTGGCTGGTGTCCACGAAGGCGTTCGAGATGAACGTCACCGGGAACAGCCAGATCAGCCCGCTGGAGGTGGCCGCCTCGGGCGTGCGGACCGCCATGCCGATCAGTGCGCCGATCCAGGTGAAGGCGTAACCGAGCAGGAGCAGCAGCCCGAAGGCGGCGAGCACCTTCCCGGCGTTCGTCTCGCCGTTCGTCCCCACGCGCCAGCCGACCAGCAGGGCCACCAGGGCGAGGACGACCAGGGTCAGCGCCGTCTGCACCGAGTCGGCGAGCGTGCGGCCGGTGAGGACCGCGCCGCGCGCCATGGGCAGGGAGCGGAAGCGGTCGATGAGGCCCTTGTGCATGTCGTCGGCGATACCCGCGCCGGAGCTGGCGGTGGCGAAGGTGACGGTCTGCGCGAAGATGCCCGCCATCAGGAAGTTCTTGTAGTCGGTGGCGCTGGTGCTGCCGCCGATCTGCATGGAACCGCCGAAGACGTAGGTGAAGAGCACCACGAACATGATCGGCTGGATCAGGCCGTAGATGATCATCTCCGGGAAGACTGTGCGTGGGTGTGGTTCTGGTTGCGCTCCGCCCCGTCACGCTCGACGGTCTCCAGCTCCAGGACCGTGAATCGCGGATCAATGCTGCCCCAGACCTCCATAGGCGGCAGGACCATCAGAGGCGGCACGGGCACACCGCCAGAGCCCTTCAGAGCCTCCATAGCCGTCTCCCACGCTCCGGAGGTGCGCCACACTTCCGCACGCCGTCTCACGGCGCTCCATGAGTTTCCGGAGACCTTCACGTCGGTCCATCGGGCAGCGGTGCGGAGCTTCCAGGTGATCGCGTCGAACACTTCGCGCTTGGGCGTCCATTTCTGGCGACAGTCGGGAAGGAGGCCAGCCACAACTTCCCACTCCTCATCGCTGACCTTGAGAGGTACGAGTGTGCCCGTCTCCCTGTGCCACTCCGTGAGAGGCTCAGCGATCCCCTTGCGGTGTCGTTGTCCTTTACCGGTCACCTGTACGCGGACATCGAGCAGGTCAAGCAGGTCTCGACGCTGCACAGCCGTGAAGGAGTCCATCTCGGTGGCCTGATCTTCCACCAGGGAAATGACCTCGTCCGCGCGCTGCTGCTGTTCCTCGGCCTCCCTGAGCCAGCGAGCCACGCGGTCACGTTCAGCGATCAGTTCCTCTTCCTTGGTTTGGAGGGCTTGCTTCACTTCCCGGATCGTGTCCTCATCAATGCCGTCTCCGGCCCCGTCGCCCAACTCGTCCTCGAAGAGCTGCGTGAGCTTGGCCAGGAGCTGCCCCTTGCGGCTGGCCCGCTTCTTCTCGATCTGCGCGTCCAGCTCGGCGAGACGCTTCCGATACGTCTCAGCACGTGCCGGGATCGCACCCAGCCACTTGCCGGCGAGTACTCTGAACTTGTCCACATCCGAGAGCAGAGCCGCGACCTCAGCCCAGATTGCCTTTTCGACGTCAGGGGCGGGGAGCTCCGCACACTCACACTTCAGCCCCATCCGCTTGCCCATGCACCGGTAGTAGCCGACGGGGGAATTGGTGTTCTTCCCTCCTGTGTAGTAGCCGCCGCACAGCGCGTGCAGGCGACCGGTGAACAGGTAGTGGGTGAGGTTCTTCTTCTTGAACGACCGCCTGTTGAGGGCCTTGCGAAGAGCTTCCACCCGCTTCGGATCGCTGATCGGACGAGGAACCTCGATGCGGAAGACCTCGAAGGTCTCCTCTTCGTCATCTTCGGTGGTGCGCTCAATGCGGAACTCCACGTATCCATCAAGGGCTGTGGAGTCGAGACGCTTGGCGAGGTTCGCACCGGTCCATGGAAGATCCTTACGGGTACGGAGGCCGAGGTGGTTCAGATGCTCGGCAGCCTCATCCCGTGAGTAGCCGAGGTCCACGATCAGATTCGTGGCGACCTCGATCACCCAAACCTCGTCCTCGCAGAGGACCGGAACGGCCTTGCTTCCCTTGCCGTTGAGGATCACGCCGTACGGAGGCTGCCCGAGAGGCCAACCGCCGGCGGCCAGCTTCTGGTCTCGGCCGCCCATGATCCGCTCAAGGATCAGGGTGTGTTCCAGCTCCGCCATGTACGACAGCAGGCTCAGCATGATGCCGAACAGTTCGTCGTCACTGTCCAGACGACCATCAGCCGTTGCAACCCTGATCTTGTGGTGCTTGGTGGCGTTGAACACCCACAGATGGATGTCCTCCATTGTCCGCCCGATGCGGTCCAACTTGCCGAAGACAACGAGGTCGATCAGCCCCTTTTCGATCACCTCAGTCATCTCGTCGAGGTCGGGGCGCGAGTCCTTCTTCCCGGACTCGCCACCATCGACATAGACCTTGTGAATCTTGTACTTGCCAGGTCCGAGCTTGAAATCCAACCAGGCCCTGCATTGATTCTCTTGAGTGTCGAGGCCATATCCCTCGACTTGCTTCGCGGTCGATACGCGAAGGTAGATGGCTATCCGAATCACGCCCCGAGCAGTTCGGCGCCCGCACATGACGGTACCCTTCCCCATGTCAGTCCCTCCGTGACTGGCGGGCCAGTCCTCGACTGGCCTGGTCCCAGGGGGCGGCAACCCCCTGGGACCTCCATGTGGTGATGTCCCATCAGGATAACCGCCTTATCTGCTACTCGGCATGCTGAATCCGACAACTGCCGCTCTTTTTGCCGCTGTTGGGCAGGCGACCGAACAAGAGATCAGCCAGACGCTGTTCTTCGCGATCTCCCCACTCGACCGCTCACCAACGAGAAACGACTTCGCCAGGCTGCGGCGACTTCTTCTTGGAACAGCTCAATCGCCCCACCTCCGTCCGCTCATTTCTCCGCGGACGAACTCACGGTTTTGGGCGAGATCTTCGGCAATTCCAGCGGCGATAAGGGCAGCACCGGGGGTGTATCCGGAACCCGCATAACGCCAAATGGCTTCCGTGACTGTCCCCTCTTCCGGTTCCGCACCGCTACTCAGGTTGAACTCGTAGACCCCGTGAGGGCGTGACGGTTCTTGATCCCTGCGGTATGGCGGGTTCATGCGGTACGCGCAGAGGGGCGGGTACACGCCTGCCGAGCAGGAACGACGTGAGCAACTGCGGCTGAAGGCCGCCGAGTTGTTTGAGCAAGGGGAGAGTGCCGGTGCGGTCGCGGCCGAGTTACGGGTCACCTCGCGCACGGTGCGGCAGTGGCGTCGGCGGTGGCGCGAGGGCGGGGTGCAAGCCCTGCGTTCCAAGGGGCCGGTGTCGCCGGAGCGCCTGTCGGCGCGGCAGTTCGCGCGCCTGGAAGCGGAGCTGCGGCGCGGCCCGCTGGCGCACGGGTTCGCCGACGACCAGCGGTGGACGCTGAAGCGGATCAAGGTATTGATCGGGCGGCTGTTCCACGTGGGCTACACAGTGCAGGGCGTATGGAAGCTGATGCGGCGTCACGGCTGGTCGTGCCAGGTTCCCCTGCGCCGGGCCGTCGAGCGGGACGAGGAGGCCATCGCGGTGTGGAAGCAGGAGGTGTGGCCGCAGGTAAAACCACCGCGGCCCACCTGGGCGCCTACATCTGTTTCGAGGACGAGGCGGGGCAGGGCCTGAGGTCGCCGAAGGGCCGCACGTGGGCCCCGCGCGGGGCGCGGCCCGTGGTCCGGGTGAGCGGCAGAGGCGACGGCCGGGTCAACGTGGCCGGCGCGGTCTGCTTCCGTTCCGGCGAGCGCCCGCACTTCCTCTACCGGCTGCACGTCTGGCACGGGCGCAAGGGCGAGCCCAAGACCTTCGCCTGGCACGAGTATCGCGACCTGATCCTCGCAGCCCACCAGCAGCTGCACGCCCCGCTCGTGTGGTGCTGGGACAACCTGAACGTGCACCTGAGTCCGCAGATGAAGGAATTCGCCGACGAACACAAGGAGTGGCTGCGCGTGTTCCAGATGCCCACGTACGCCGCCGAGTTGAACCCCGCCGAGGGCATCTGGTCGCTTATGAAACGCTCCATCGCCAACTTCGTCGCCGCCGATCTGGGCGGCCTCGTCCGCATCGTCAAGCGCAGGCTCAAGAAGATCCAGTTCCGTCCGGACCTGATCAACGGCTGCCTCGCGGAGACCGGCCTGGTGATCGAGCCGCTGTGATCCACCAGCCGGTGTCTACGAGTTCAACCTGAGTAGTCTCTATCGGAATGAAGAGCTTACGCGCCAGCTTCATCGGACGTACGCAGGGATCGAATCAGCTAGGAGTTCGGCTGTTGAGGCGCTTGACCAAGAACTGCATAGCATAAGAGCCGAGGAGGAGGAAATTGTCTCTCAAAGACTGCGCCCTCTTCAGCAGCCCTGGATAGAAGGAAGACTGCCGTCCTACTTGCTCTCTAGCGGTCATCTGTCCGGGATAACGTCGAAGCACATCTCATCGCTTGCGGCCGTCAATATTCATACTGCGGCCGACATTAGTGGGGTCAAACGTATCAAGGGAGGGTCAGATGCGTTACTCCTGACGCGCGACGGAAAAGCTGTGAAGGTCTCTGGAATTGGCCCTGCAAGGGCAGATTCTCTGTACTCCTGGCGCCAGCAGTGTGAAACAAAGGAGCGAGCTTCTTGCCCTGTCCGTCTACCTGCGTACGATGAAGCAGAGATTGAGAGCATGTTCAAACCGCGATTGGAATCAATTCAGGCTCGAAAGTTGGCCGCTGATCAGAAGGCGGACCAGAAGCGAAGCGAAGCTCGGCGCGAGCTCGCCGTTACTCGCACACACCTCGCGGATCTACACCAAGAGAATTTGCAAGCCCTCCGCGAACGAAGGAAAGAGCTGGATGATCAGATCGCCAATATTCGAGCAAGTGCGACCGAGTTACCCTATCTCACCCAATCGAGAAGCCTGTTGGCGATGGGAACGCGAAAGGTTTCTTACTGGCGATATATTCGGTTCATTTATCTCAGACGGTAGAGTGCCGGAGAGTCTGTGAATCAATCACTCAGGTCTAATCGGCAGCTGCTTCCATTCTGTGGTCACCCGCCGATACGAGCAACCACAGAACCGTTCATCGAACTCCCGAATCTTGTCTGTGCGGCCACCTCCCCTAATCGATAGTGCGCTATGTGGTCAGGGAAAATGGAGTCTCAGCCGCCCGCCCGGCGATACTTCCGGACTGCCAGCGTACGGAAGATCGTGATGATCACGACCGACCAGATCAGCGAGGCCCATACCGGGTGCTGCATGGGCCAAGCCTCGGATGCTTTGAAGCCCGGCGGCAGGTTGCCGAACAGCTCGCGGCACGCCTGCACTGTGGCGCTGAACGGGTTCCACTCCGCGATGTGGCGCAGGAAGGGCGGCATCATATTCGCGTCCACGAAGGCATTCGAGATGAACGTCAGCGGGAACAGCCAGATGAGACCGCCCGAGGTTGCCGCTTCAGGTGTACGCACGGACAGGCCGATGAGTGCGCCGATCCACGAGAACGCGTAGCCGAGCAGCAGGAGTAGGCCGAAGCCCGCGAGCACCTTGCCGAAGTTCTCGTGCGTGCGCCAGCCGACGATGACAGCGACGATCGCCAGGACGACGAGCGTGAGTGCAGTCTGGGCCAGGTCAGCAATGGTTCGGCCGGTCAGTACCGCGCCGCGCGTCATAGGCAAGGAGCGGAAGCGGTCGATGAGGCCCTTGTGCATGTCGTCGGCGATGCCTGCGCCGGCGCCCGCGGTGGCGAACGTGACCGTCTGGGCGAAGATGCCCGCCATCAGGAACTCGCGGTAGGCCTGCGTTGAGGTGGACGAGCCGACCTGGATCGAGCCGCCAAAGACATAGGTGAACAGCACCACGAACATAATTGGCTGGACCAGGCCAAAGATCACCATCTCAGGAATCCGACTCATGCGAATCAGGTTCCTGCGGGTGATCACCAGGGAATCGCTCACGGCGCTCACTTCACCAGCTCCTTCCGGGAGTTGGGCCGCTGGTCTGCTATGCGCGGCGAGATGGATCCTGGCCAACACGGGCGAACAGGATCCGGGATGCGGGACATACGGATCAGGTTCCGCTTCGCGACGACCATCGAATCGCGGAACGACTGGCTGACGGGGTTCCCGGTCAGTGCGACCCGCACGGCGTCCGTGACGGCGCTCACTTGGCTGCCTCCTTCTTCTGCCGGCGGTCCTTGGCCGCCGCCTTCCCGGATGCGCCGTTCTCCTCGTCGGCCTCGGCCAGATGTCCGGTCAGGGACAGGAACACGTCGTCGAGGGTCGGGCGGCGCAGCCCGATGTCGTCTATCTCGATGCCGCGGGCGTCCAGCTCCCGGATGACCTCGGCCAGCAGCTTGGCGCCGCCGGTGACGGGCACGGTGAGCTTGCGGGTGTGCTCCTCGACGGTGAGCTCCCCCTTGCCGAAGCCGGTCAGGACCTCGCCGGCGGTGGTGATGTGCTCGCGCTCGTGCACCACGACCTCGACGCGCTCGCCGCCGGTGCGGGCCTTGAGCTGGTCGGAGGTGCCGCGGGCGATGACATGGCCGTGGTCGACGACCACGATGTCGTGCGCGAGATGGTCGGCCTCCTCCAGATACTGCGTGGTCAGCAGCAGGGTCGTACCGCCGGAGACGAGCCGCTTGATGACGTCCCACAGCAACTGGCGGTTGCGCGGGTCGAGGCCGGTCGTCGGCTCGTCCATGAACATCACCGGCGGCGAGACCACCAGCGCGGCGGCCAGGTCGAGCCGGCGGCGCATGCCTCCGGAGTAGGTCTTCGCGGGACGGTCGGCGGCGTCCGCGAGGTCGAACTGCTCCAGCAGCTCCGCGGCCCGGGCCTTCGCGGCCCTGGACCGCATCTGGTAGAGCTGGCCGACCATCTGAAGGTTCTCCCGGCCGGTGAGGTATTCGTCGACCGCGGCGAACTGGCCGGACAGGCCGATGGATCGCCGCACCTCGTTGGGCTGCTTGAGCACGTCGAGGCCGGCCACGACCGCCTTGCCGCTGTCGGGCCGCAGCAGCGTGGTCAGGCAGCGGACCGCCGTCGTCTTGCCCGCGCCGTTCGGCCCGAGCAGGCCCAGGACGGTGCCCTCGGGGACATCGAGGTCGACGCCGTCCAGAGCCCTTACGTCACCGAAGGTCTTGACCAGGCCTTCGGCATAGATGGCGCCTGGCATGTGAGTCTCCACGTCGTCGGGGATGCTTCGAAAAGCATGGATCTGTACGTTTCGCCCCGCCTGGTGGCAGGCGGGACGGGCGGGTGCGAGACACACCGTAACGCGATGTATCGCGTCTCTCAACGGATTTTCCCGATCGAGTGACAAAGAGCCCTGAGCTGGGGATTCCGCTTGAGCGCCCGCCGATCGCCGGGCGCCCGGCACCTCATTCGACGACCGTGTACCCCGCCTCGCGCAGGGCGCGGCCGACGTCGAGGCAGTGCTCCGGCCCCTTCGTCTCCAGGTGCAGCTCGACCTCCGCCTCCGTGAGCCCGAGCCGTGGATCGGTCCGTACGTGACTCACATCGAGGACGTTAGCGTCCACCACTGACAACACCCCGAGAAGCGTGGCGAGCGCCCCCGGTCGGTCCGTCAGGCGCAGCCGTACGGCCAGGTAGCGGCCCTGCGCCGCCATGCCGTGCCGCAGGACGCGCTGCATCAGCAGCGGGTCGACGTTGCCGCCGGACAGCACCGCGACCACCGGGCCCTCGAAGGCGCCCGGCTCGCTCTGCAGCGCCGCCACCGGGCTCGCCCCGGCCGGCTCGACGACCAGCTTGGCCCGCTCCAGGCACAGCAGCAGCGCGGCGGACAGCGCGTCCTCGGAGACCGTACGGACCTCGTCCATCAGCTCGCGGACGATGGCGAACGGCACGTCGCCCGGCCGCGCCACCTTGATGCCGTCGGCCATGGTCGCCGGGTTCTCGATCGACACCGGGTGCCCGGCCGCGAGCGAGGGCGGGTACGCCGCCGAGCCCTCCGCCTGCACGCCCACGATGCGCACGTCCGGCCTGAGCGCCTTCACCGCGACCGCGACACCGGCCACGAGGCCTCCCCCGCCGACGCCGACCACGACCGTGCGCACCTCGGGGCACTGCTCCAGGATCTCCAGCCCCACCGTGCCCTGGCCCGCGATGATGTCGGGGTGGTCGAAGGGGTGGATGAACACCGCGCCCGTCTCGGCGGCGTACGCCTGCGCGGCGGCCAGCGTCTCGTCGACCACCTGCCCGTGCAGGCGCACCTCGGCGCCGTACTCCCGCGTGGCGCTGATCTTCGGCAGCGGCGCGCCCATCGGCATGAACACCGTCGCCCGCACGCCGAGCAGCGAGGACGCGAGCGCGACACCCTGCGCGTGGTTGCCGGCACTCGCCGCCACGACTCCGGCGGCCCGCTCCTCGGGCAGCAGCCCGGCGATCCGCACATACGCGCCGCGCAGCTTGAACGATCCCGTCCGCTGCAGGTTCTCGCACTTCAGGTGCACCGGCGCGCCCACCAGCCGGGACAGGTACCTGCTGCCCTCCATGGCCGTCGTCCGCGCCACGCCGGAGAGCATCTTCTGCGCGCCGCGCACGTCGTCGAGGGTCACGGGCCGCAAGGAGTCGGCCGTGCTGTAGCTCATGACTCAAGCATCGCAGTTCACGGGCGCACGGGGCGGGTGTGACCAACCTCCGAGACTGGTTTGCGCAGCGCCGGTACGGCCTGCCTCCGGGCCGCGTACTCTGTCCCCCATTCCAGCAGCCCCTTCATGAAGCGAGCCTCCGGCCATGCCCACAACACCAGAAATGTCGATGGACATGACGACCGTCGGTGACACCGGTCTTCTCGACACGCTGCAGCACGAGGTGGCGGTCTTCGCCCGCCGTGCCGAACAGACCCGGCTCGGGGGGGTCGGGCAGGTGCGCAACTCCATGGACCGCGCCGCATACCTGCTGCTCAACCGCCTCGACAAAGAGGGACCCATGGGCGTCAAGGCGCTCGCGGCGAGCATGGGCATCGACTCCTCGACGGTCACCCGTCAGGTGGCACCGCTCGTGGACACCGGTCTCGTCAAGCGCACCTCGCACCCCGAGGACGGGCGCGCCGTGGTCCTCCAGCTGTCCCCGCGCGGACTGTCCCGTCTGGAGGAGGTGCGCTCGTCCAGGCGCCAGCTCATGGCCGAGCTGACGCAGGAGTGGGAGCCGGAGGAGCGCGAGGCGTTCTGCGCGCTCCTGACGCGCTTCAACGTCGCGCTCTCCTCCCGGATGTCGCCCCAGGGCGTGCCGGGGACGGACGCACCGGACGCCTCCTAGGTCTTCCGTGCGCGCCCGCGCCGCGCCTGCTCTCGCGCGCGCGTGCCGCCCGGCTCTTGACCGACGGGGCACCCCTGGCCTCATATGAGATCGGGCCCTCCTCGTACGCGGTTCGCCATCCCGTGCGCGGCGGAGGCTCCGTTTCGTTCGCCGTGAGGGCGGGAGGCGCGGTGCGGCAACGGCAGGCGTCCCAGTCAGCCCGCCGGGCCCGGGAGTTCGAGGCATTCGTCGCGGGCGCGGCAGGGCGGCTCCTGCATGCCGCCACGCTGCTCACCGCGGAGGCACCGGACGACAACCCGCGCGCGCGGCGCCTGCTGACGCGGGCCCTCGCGCACACGTACAGCACCTGGGACCGGCTGCGCGGCGAGGACCCCTACAACCGCACCCGCCAGTACCTGGCCACCCGCTTCGCGCGCGCGGCATGGCACCAGTACGGCGGTTTCGGCCGGTCCCGGCCCCACCCGGACAGCCCGCTGGCCGGGCTCGTCCCGCAGGAGCGCCTGATCCTGGTCCTCAGGCTCTACGAGGGCGTCGCCGAGGAGCAGACGGCGGCGCTGCTCGGCCTGCCGACCGAACGCGTCCGCACCATCTGCGACCGGGCCACGGCGACCCTGCTGCATCCGCCGCGCGGGCCCGCGCGCACGGTCGCGGGCCCGAAGGTGGCCCCGTCATGAGGCGCGCGGACGCGGGGAGGGGCGCATGAACCGGGCCGAGCGCGAGGCGGCGGCACGACGCATCATGGAGCGGGTCCCGCCGCGGGTGCCGCCCGAGCTGTACGGCGACGTCGTACGCCGCGGCGCCCGCAGCCTGCGCCGCAGGAGGGCGGCACGGCGGCTGCTGTGGCTGCTGCTGTGCGCCGCGTGCCTGGCCTTTTTCGTGTGGGCCATGACGGCCCGCCCGTGGGTGGAGCCGCCCTCGCAGACGACTCCCCCGTACACGGGCTGGTGAGGAGGCGGCCCCGGTCAGCCGAGCGCCTGCTGCAGGTCCTCCAGGAGGTCCTCGACGTTCTCGATGCCCACGGAGAGCCGTACGAGATCGGCGGGCACCTCGAGGGCGGAACCGGCCGTGGAGGCGTGCGTCATGCGCCCGGGGTGCTCGATCAGCGACTCGACACCGCCCAGGGACTCGCCGAGCGTGAACACCTTGGCGCGGTTGCAGACCTCGACGGCCGCCTCCTCGCCGCCCTGGACCCGGAACGACACCATGCCGCCGAAGGCCCGCATCTGCTTGGCGGCGACCTCGTGGCCGGGGTGCTCGGGCAGCCCCGGGTACAGGACGCCCGTCACGCGCGCGTGCCGGGTGAGCATGTCCGCGACCTTGGTGGCGTTCGCGCTGTGGCGGTCCATGCGCACGGACAGCGTCTTCGTGCCGCGCAGCACCAGCCACGAGTCGAAGGGGCCGGCGACGGCGCCCATGGCGTTCTGGTGGAACGCCAGCTCCTCGCCGAGCGCCTCGTCGGCGACGATCAGCGCACCGCCGACGACGTCGGAGTGGCCGCCCATGTACTTGGTCAGCGAGTGCACGACGACGTCCGCGCCGAGCGCCAGCGGCTGCTGGAGGTAGGGGGTGGCGAAGGTGTTGTCGACGACGAGCTTGGCGCCCGCGTCCCGCGCGACCTGGGCGAGCGCGGCGATGTCGGTGATGCCCAGCAGCGGGTTGGAGGGGGTCTCCACCCACACCGCCTTGGTCCTCGGGGTGATGGCGGCCCGTACGGCGGAGGGATCGCTGGTGTCGGCGACCGACCACTCCACCCCCCACCGGGCGACGACCTTCGCGAACAGACGGAACGTGCCGCCGTAGGCGTCGTTCGGGATGACCACGTGGTCGCCGGGGCTGAGCAGCGTACGCAGCAGGCAGTCCTCGGCCGCCAGTCCGGACGCGAACGCGAGACCGCGGCGGCCGCCCTCGAGGGCCGCGAGGTTCTCCTCGAGGGCGGTCCTGGTCGGGTTGGCGCTCCGGCTGTACTCGTAGCCGCCGCGCAGACCGCCGACGCCGTCCTGCTTGTAGGTCGAGACCTGGTAGATCGGCGGGACGACCGCGCCGGTGAGGGGATCGGCGGTGTTGCCCGCGTGGATCGCGAGGGTCTCGAAGTGCTGACTGATGTGCCTGTCGCTCATGGGCCCGAGCGTAATGCGCCGCGGGGGCGGGCGTCGGTCCCAGAGGCATGCGCGCCCGCGGGTTTTCCACAGGCCGCCGACCGGGTTGGCCATGTGGCGGTGGTGTCTGGAACGCTTGAGCCATGGAATTTCTCTGGGTCCTGATCGCGCTGGTCATGCTCGGCTTCGTGCTGCTGCCGTTCCTGCGGCGCCGTCGGGGCATGATCGAGCAGGTCCCGGCCGGCCACCCGGACGCCGCCGACCCCGCGAACTACGGATTCGTGCGCGAGGAGGAGCTGGACGTCCGCATGCCCGGCCCCGACCAGGACCTGCTGGACGTCCTGGACCTGGTGCAGCGCACACAGGACTACCGCGCGGCCTCGCAGCTGCTGGCGGGCACGGAGGCCGAGGACGAGCTGCGCTGGCAGCGCGTGCAGGCCTTCGCCGGTGCCGCCTCGCTGGAGCTGCGGCAGCGGCCCGGCGGGGTCGGTGAGATCCCGGGCGGGCAGTGGCTGCGGGTGTGGCGGGCGGAGCAGCCCAAGGACGCGGGCGGCGCGGCCGTGCACGCGGAGTTCCTGGTGCAGCAGGCCTGGCGGACGTCGACGCCGGGCACGGACGAGTTCCGGATCATCATGGAGGAGGCGCGGTCGGCGTGCGGCGACGCGGCGCTGCTCGCTCCCGGCGACCCCGTCCCGTACATCGTGGAGCTGTCGGTGGCCCGCGGACTGGCGTACCCGCGGCCGGAGTTCGAGCAGCTCTGGCTGAAGATCCTGGACCGCGCCCCGACGCACATGGGCGCGCACCTGGCGGCGCTGCACTACTGGTGCGAGAAGTGGCACGGATCGCGGGAGCTGGCGACCTCCTTCGCGGAGGCGGCGGCCGCGCGGGCTCCGCACGGCTCGCTGCTCGCCGCGATGCCGCTCTTCTCGGTCTTCGAGCACCTGCCCGAGGTGAACCTGGTCAGCGGCTTCTACCAGAGCGAGGTCGTGACCAAGGCGGTGCACGGAGCGCTGCACGCGGTCCACTCGGCCCGGCCGGACGACCCGATGTCGGCGCACGTGCGCCATCTCCTGGTCTTCTTCCTGGTGCGCGCCGAGCGCTGGGGCGAGGCCATGAACCAGCTCATACACATCGACGGCCATGTCGGCGCCCTGCCCTGGACCCTGTCGCCCGACCCCGCGGCGGAGTTCGCGGTGTACCGCGCACTGGCGGTCGCGGGCTACGAGGCGAACGGCGGCAGCCCGGCGACGCTGCCGCACTGACGCACCGGGCCCGCGAACCCCCGTCGCCGCGGCAGCCCGCCGGTCCGCCCGGCGCGGCGGGCCGGCCGGGCGCGAACGGTGGCCGGTCCCGGGGCCGGCCGGTCGCGTGCGAGGGGGTGGCTCCGGGCGGGACGCCGGCGGTCAGCCCTCGGTGCGGGCGGGCAGGCGCCAGCCCGGGCGGGGGAAGTGGCAGGTGTAGCCGTCGGGGTAGCGCTCCAGGTAGTCCTGGTGCTCGGGCTCGGCCTCCCAGAAGGGGCCGACCGGCTCCACCTCGGTGACGACCTTGCCCGGCCACAGGCCGGAGGCGTCCACGTCCGCGATGGTGTCCTCGGCGATGCGCTTCTGCTCGTCGTCCACGTAGTAGATCGCCGAGCGGTAGCTGAGGCCGATGTCGTTGCCCTGGCGGTTCTTGGTGCTGGGGTCGTGGATCTGGAAGAAGAACTCCAGGAGCGCGCGGTAGTCGGTCTCCGCGGGGTCGAAGAGGATCTCGATGGCCTCCGCGTGCGTACCGTGGTTGCGGTACGTCGCGTTCGGCACGTCGCCCCCGGTGTATCCGACCCGGGTCGCCGTCACGCCCGGGAGCCGGCGGATCAGATCCTGCATCCCCCAGAAACACCCGCCCGCGAGCACGGCCCTCTGCGTCTGCGCAGCCATGACGACCCTCCATACTTCTCGGTTTGCTGACTCGGGCTACCCGGCTCGCACGAACGGCGTCCTTCGCCCACCCTCCTCAACGCCTCAGGGTTCCCGGCGATTCCGGGCCCGCTCCGTCCCGTCACGTCACCAGGCCGTGCCGGTAGGCGTACACCACCGCCTGGACGCGGTCGCGCAGGTCCAGTTTGGTGAGGATGCGGGAGACGAAGGTCTTGACGGTCTCCTGGCTGATGACGAGGGTGCCGGCGATCTCGCTGTTGGAGAGGCCGTCCGCGATGAGGCGCAGCACCTCCAGCTCGCGGGGGGTCAGCGGGACGTCGTGCGGGGTGCCCTCGGCGGGGCGGATCCGGGCGGCGTACCGGCCGACGAGCCGCCGCGTCACCTCGGGGGCCAGCAGTGCAGCGCCGGTGGCGACCGTGCGGATGCCGTGCAGGAGCTGGGCCGGGGGCGCGTCCTTGAGGAGGAAGCCGCTGGCGCCCGCGCGCAGCGCCTCGTAGACGTACTCGTCCAGGTTGAAGGTCGTCACCACGAGGACCTTCACCGGGTTCGGCACGGTGGCGCCGGCCAGCAGGCGGGTGGCCTCGATCCCGTCGAGCACGGGCATGCGCACGTCCATCACCACGACGTCCGGGAGGAGCCGGCCGGCGAGGTCGACGGCGCTCCGCCCGTCCCCGCACTCACCCGCCACCTCCAGGTCCGGCTGGGCGTCGATGATCGTCACCAGTCCGGTGCGGACCAGTATCTGGTCGTCGCAGACCAGGACCCGGATCGGCGCGGTCCCGCCCCGCTCCCGCATGGAGGTCACGACCGGCTCCGCGCGGGCATCGCCGGGGCCGTCACCGCGGGCTCCGCCCCGCGGGTCCCGCCCGGCGCCCCGGGCCGCCTCACGAGGGACCCCCCGCGGGAATCCGCGCCCGCACGAGGAAGCCCCCGTCCTCCCCCGGGGAGGCGCTGAAGTCGCCGCCCAGGACGTGGACCCGCTCGCGCAGCCCCGCGAGGCCGCGGCCGCTGCCGCCGGGGGACGTGGTGCGCGAGCCCGCGCCGTCCGTGGTGACCTCCACGGTGATCTCCTTCGTGCCGTGGCCGACCTGGACCGAGGTGCGGCTGCCGTGGGCGTGCTTGAGGGCGTTCGTCAGCGCCTCCTGGACGACGCGGTAGGCGACGAGATCGGCGCTGCCGGTGGATGCCGCCGGGGTGCCCTCCTCGGTGAACTCCACCGGCTGGCCGGCCCGGCGGGTCTGCTCGACGAGCGTGAGCAGGCGGCCGACGGCCGGCGTCCGCGCCTCGCCGCCGTGGCCGGGGTCGAGCAGGTCGAGCAGGTGCCGCAGGTCGGTGATGGCCCGGCGGCCGGTGTCCGTGACGGCGGTCAGGGCCTGGTCCAGCCGGTCGGGCGCGGCGGTCAGATAGCGCGCCGCCTCCGCCTGTACCACCATCGCCGTGACATGGTGGGTCACCACGTCGTGCAACTCGCGGGCGATACGGTCGCGTTCGACGGCGCGGGTGTCCTCGGCGACACGGCGGCGGCGTTCCGCCTCCGCGGCCCGGCCGGCGCGCAGCCACGCCCCGGCGCCCCAGCCGAGCGTCGCCAGCAGGTAGAACGTCACGAACTCGGTCGCCGGCTCGCCCGAGCCGAGCCGGGAGAGCGCGACCGCCAGCACCACGTACGCCGCGGAGAACAGCAGCGCGCCGGCGCGCCGGCGCCGCCGCAGATGAAGTCCCGTACTCACCAGGGCGATCAGCAGCGCGGTGCCCGCGACGAGGTGGTAGCCGCGCAACTGGTCGGCGGCGAAGCCGAGCGAGACCAGCGTGAGACAGAGCGCCGGCCACCGCCGGCGCACGGCGAGCGGCAGGCACTCCAGGGCGAGGACCGCGGCGGCCCACGCGTCGAAGGGGCGGTCCGCGACGCCGCCGAGCCGGGTCCCGTGCCGCTGGAACACCGGCAGCAGGGAGGCGGCGAGGAGCAGCACCCCGAGCGGGAGGTCCCGGACCGTGACGCCGAGCCGGCGCCATCGGTCCGGGAACCGCCGAAGAGCGATCACCGGGAAACTGTAGCGGCCGCGTCAACCCCGTTGGCCTTACGGCGACTTGGCACCAGGTGGCCGCGGCGGCGGGCCAGCCGCAGGAACACGGTCGCCGCCAGCGCTCCGAACAGCACCGCGTACAGGCTGCCCTCCGGGCCGAAGTCGCCGCCGGTGAGCAGCGGGGAACCCGACACCGAGGCGTCCAGCAGTCCCTGCTTGGTGCCGTTGCCGGAGACCTCGGTGCTGAAGATGCCCGACTCGGCGAAGTTCCAGCCGAGGTGCAGGCCGATCGGCAGCCACAGGCTGCGGGTGGCCACGTACGCCGCCCCGAGCATGCCGCCCGCCTCGATCGCGACGGCGACGGCGCCCCACAGGGTCGCGTCGGGGTTGAACAGGTGCATCAGTCCGAACAGCGCGCCGGTCAGGGTCAGCGCGATCCAGGTGCCGAGGCGTTCCTGGGCGATCCGCAGCAGGACGCCGCGGAAGAGCAGTTCCTCGGTCACGGCGGCCGCGGCCATGAGGCCGGCCGCACCCACCGTGCCGCTCACCGAGCCCAGGCCGTGGACGTCGTAGTCCCCGAGCAGTGCGAGGTTCAGGATGACGGCGCCGAACAGCGCCACGCCGAGCAACGCGCCGCGGCCGACGGCGGCCCTGGCGCCCTCCCGCGCGAGTTCCGTGACCGGGCGGTGCTCGGTCCGCCGTACCACCCACCGGTAGACGAGCACCGCCAGCACGGCGGTCGACGCGCCCAGGACCAGGGTGAGGAACGCGTTGTCCTGCACCGCCGCGACGCTCTGCCCGCCGAGGAACGCGACGGCCGCCACGGCCGCCAGCTGCCAGATCAGCCTCATGAACATCCCCTCCGCACCATCCGCGGCCGGAGCGCCGCGGCTGCCCCGAACGCTAGGGATCCGGCGGCCCGGGATCGTCACCGTGCGGTGGACACCTGCGGGTAGCTCGCACGGGGGACGGACCCGGCCGCGCCGTCCTCCCGCGGCGGGTCCGGCCACGCGGACGGGGTGCCCGCCGCGTCACGTCGCGCGGCGCTGCTCCTGGACGGCCTGCATGAGGTCCTCCATGGCGGACCGGGCCTCGTGGTCGCGCCGTTCGTCGATCGCGGCGAGGGCGGCGGCCGCGGCCTCCCGGATCCGGTGGGGCAGCCCGTCGGCGGCCGTGAGCCGGTAGGCGGCCTTGCGGCGCGCGACGCGTTCGGCGGCGTCCACCGCGTCGGGGCCGGACAGCGGGAAGACGGCGGCGCGGTAGGCCGAGATCCCGAGCACCATCATGTCCGCGATGCCGTCGGCGTATCCGAGCGCGGCGGCCCTGCCCTGGCCCTGCCGAATGGTCGCGATGATCCGGCGCCGGGACAGGACGGTGCCCACCGCCCCGCCGCCGCCCAGGGAGAGGGCGCAGGTCACGGCGAGGAACGGACCGTCCCAGGCATAGCCGGTGAAGCCTCCGAGGATCGCCAGCGCGACGGTCCACGCGGCCGCTGTCCGGGCACTTATCTGCTCGGCTGTGGTGTCCATGGCGGCAGTCTTCCAGCCGGTGGCCGCCGCACCGGCGCGGGGTGGACCGCGGGCGGCGGGGCCGTCAGCCGGCGCCGGCCGGAAGCACCTGCACCGTGTCCCCGACGGGCCGTTCGCCCGCCGCGTCCGAGGGGTGGTCGGCGAGGACGCCGCGCACGGCCATCGTGGTGGAGCCGCCGCCGTCCAGGTTCAGGGCCTGCACGGCGCCGAGGGAGCGCATGAACCGGGCTTCCTCGTGGAGCGTGAAGCCCTCGCTGCCGTCGGTCCGGCGGCCGTCGACCGTGGCCAGGATCAGCCGGCCCCTGCCGTCGACGCCCGCCATGGTGCGCGGCTGGCGGGTGTCGGCCCGGGCGTAGCCGAAGGAGAGGTCCCGCGGGTCCACCACGCCCTCGGCCGCGGCGTCGATGTCGATACGGCCGTTCCTCACCAGGGTGGGCGCCGCGCTCACGACGGAGTCGCCGCCGTCGCGTTCGACGCGGCGGCCGGCCGTGTCGCGGACGTCCTCACGCACGAGGACGCGCCGTCCGGGGACGGCGTGCTCGGTCAGCCAGGTCGCGGCGGTGGCGATGCCCTGCAGCACGCTCCCGCCCGCCGGCACGCGTCCGCCCCGCGCGCCCGCCGAGACCACCCGGCCGGCCTTGTCCAGCACGGCCTGCACGCCGGAGCCGGTGGGCAGGTCCGCGCCGAAGGCGGGGGTGAAGCGGACCGGATCGTCGGTGAGCCGGCAGGTCACGTCCTGCCGGGGGTGCCCGCTCGGGGTGGCGCCGGGGCGGCCGCGGTCGCGTACCAGCGACGGGACGCGGTCGCGCACGATCGCTCCTCGGGCCGCCCCGGACACCGTGGCACGCCGAGGGCCCCGGCAGCTCGTGCCGGGGCCCTGGGTTCACCCGCGCCGATCGGTCGTGCCGGTCAGATCGTCGCGGTGTCGATCACGAACCGGAAGCGGACGTCGCTGGCGAGCACGCGCTCGTAGGCCTCGTTGATCTGGTCGGCGCGGATCAGCTCGATCTCGGCGCCGAAGCCGTGCTCGGCGCAGAAGTCCAGCATCTCCTGGGTCTCCCGGATGCCGCCGATGCCGGAGCCGGCGAGGGTCTTGCGGCCGCCGATCACCGAGAAGAGGTTGAGCCTGACGGGCTCCTCCGGGGCGCCGACGTTCACGAAGGCGCCGTCCGTCTTCAGCAGGGCCAGGTACGCGTCCAGGTCCAGCGGGGCCGAGACGGTGGAGAGGATCAGGTCGAAGCTGCCCTTGAGGTCCTGGAAGGTCTGCTCGTCGCTGGTCGCGTAGTAGTGGTCGGCGCCCAGCTTCAGGCCCTCGTCCTTCTTGCGCAGGGACTGCGAGAGCACCGTGACCTCGGCGCCCAGCGCGTGCGCGATCTTGACGCCCATGTGGCCGAGGCCGCCCATGCCGAGGACGGCGACCTTCTTGCCGGGGCCGGCGTTCCAGTGGCGCAGCGGGGAGTAGGTGGTGATGCCGGCGCACAGCAGGGGCGCGGCGACGTCGAGGGAGAGGCCGTCGGGGACGCGGACGACGAAGTTCTCGTCGACGACGACCTTCTGCGAGTAGCCGCCGTAGGTGGGCTCGCCGTCCTTGCCGACGGCGTTGTACGTGCCGACGTTGCCGCCCAGGCAGTACTGCTCCAGGCCGGCCAGGCAGTTCTCGCAGGTGCGGCAGGAGTCGACCATGCAGCCGACGCCCACGCGGTCGCCGACGGCGAACTTGGTCACACCGGGGCCGACCTCGGAGACGATGCCGGCGATCTCGTGGCCCGGGACCATCGGGAAGATCGCCTCGCCCCAGCCCTCGCGGGCCTGGTGGATGTCCGAGTGGCAGATGCCGGCGAACTTGATGTCGATCAGGACGTCGAACTCGCCGACCGGCCGCCGCTCGATGGTGGTGCGCTCCAGGGGAGCCTTCGCGGCGGGTGCGGCGTACGCAGCAACAGTGGTCATGCCGAGGGGTCTCCTAGCAGTGGTTACCGCCCGGCTGCCTTCCGACCGGGCATGTCCCCGAGCCTGCTGGATCGCGCGCCGTCCACCCAGCCCACGGCTTTGCGTACGTCTGCCGTGCCTACCACCGACGGGGTCAGGATGGTGGGCGTACGACGGTGAATACTTGACGTATGGACGAACAGCCCGAACCCGTGCGGGAGCCCTCCGCGGCTCTGGACCGGCGTGCCGAGCTCAGCGAGTTCCTGCGCACCCGGCGGGCCCGGCTGAAGCCGGAGGACGTGGGGCTGCCGGACTTCGGACGGCACCGCCGGGTGCCGGGCCTGCGGCGCGAGGAACTGGCGCAGCTGGCGGGCGTCTCGGTGGCGTACTACACGCGCCTGGAGCAGGGCAACGGGCGCAACGTGTCGGCGGAGGTGCTCGACTCCATCGCGCGGGCGCTCCGGCTGACCGGCGCCGAGCACGCCCACCTCACCCACCTCGCGAAGCCGAAGCAGCACAAGAAGAAGCCGCCACCGCGCACCCAGCAGGTGCGGGGGGCGCTGCGGCAGCTGCTGGACACGATGGACGGCTCGGTGCCGGCGTACGTCTCCGGACGGCGCTCGGACATCCTTGCCTGGAACGGCATGGCGGCGGCCGTCTTCGGCGACTGGTCGCAGCTGCCCGCGCAGGAGCGGAACTGGGCCCGGCTGGTGTTCCTGAAGCCCGAGTACCGCGATCTCTACGTGGAGTGGGAGCAGAAGGCGCACGACATGGTCAGCTTCCTGCGGATGGAGGCGGGCTGCTACCCGGACGATCCGCGGCTGTCCGCGCTGGTCGGCGAACTCTCCGTGAAGAGCGAGGAGTTCAGGCGGCTGTGGGCCACGCACGACGTCAAGGAGAAGAGCTACGGCGTCAAGCGGCTGCGCCATCCGCTGGTGGGCGAGCTGACCCTGAGCTTCGAGTCGTTCCGGGCGGCCGACGACGACGGACTGGCGCTGACCACGTACCACGCCGAACCGGGGACACCGTCGGCCGAGGCGCTCAGACTGCTGGCGAGCTGGGGAGCCGACGCGACCCGGGCGGGCCGGTCGGCGTAGGACCGCGGCCCGCCGGCGTTCGCGGCAGCACGGACCGCCCGCCGGAGGCTGCGCCTGCGGCGGGCGGTTCGCTGTCGGCCCACCCGGCCTGGGGGATCAGGCACGTCAGGGGCGGGCGGCAGGAGCTACGCTCCCGCGTTCTCCTTGACGGTGATCCTGCCCTTGCGGATCGTCGCCAGGCGCGGGGCCTTCTTCGCGATGGCGGAGTCGTGGGTGACCATGACGAAGGTCAGCCCGAGCTCCTTCCACATGCGCTCCAGCACCTCCATGATCTCGTCGCGCATCGACTCGTCGAGATTGCCGGTGGGTTCGTCGGCGAGCAGCACCTTCGGCTCCTTCACCAGCGCCCGGGCGATGGCGACGCGCTGCTGCTGGCCTCCGGACATCTCGCCGGGCAGATGCCCGAGGCGTTCGCCGAGGCCGACCGACCGCAGGGCCTCGGCCGCCCGTTCGCGGCGGTCCCTCGTCTTCACCCCCAGGGGTACGAGGGCGGTCTCCACGTTCTCCTGGGCGGTGAGGGTGGGGATGAGGTTGAAGCTCTGGAAGACGAAGCCGATGTTCTCGCTGCGGACCCTCGTGAGGCGGGCCTCGGACAGCTTCGCCACGTCGGTCCCGTCCAGGACGACCTCACCGGCGGTGGGTCGGTCCAGGCCGCCGAGCATCTGGAGCAGGGTGGACTTGCCGCCGCCGGTGGGGCCCTGGATGACGAGGCGGTCCCCGTCCGCGATGGCGAGGTCCACGGAGTCCAGGGCGGTGACGGTGTCCTTGCCCCGGGTGTAGCGCTTGGTGACGCCTCTGAGTTCGTACATGGGTGGCTCCTGGTGGGTTCGTGGGTGGGATGCCGGGCGGGGCGCTACTCGACGCGCCGCAGCGCGTCCGCGGGGCGCAGCCGTGAGGCCCGCCAGCCGCCGAAGGCACCCGCGATCAGACCGCCCGCCACCGCGAGCGCGACCGCCAGGGCGATGGTCGTGAGGCTCACCGGCGCGGTCAGCGCGACCTCCAGGGTCTTCGCCGCCCGCCGGCCGCCGCCGAAGCCGCCGCCGGGACCGCCGTTGCCGCCGCCGGCCGCGCCGCCCAGGCTGGCCTGGAGCGTGGGGCTGATGGCGGTGACGACATAGGCGCCAGCGAGGCCCAGCGCGATACCGAGGACGCCGCCGACCAGGCCGTTGACGACGGCCTCGCCGACGACCTGCCGGGTCACCCGGCCCGACTTCCAGCCCAGCGCCTTGAGCGTGCCGAACTCGCGCACCCGGCGGGAGACGGCCGAGGAGGTGAGCAGTCCGGCGACCAGGAAGGCGGCCACCAGCACGGCGATGGACAGCCACTTGCCGACGTTGGTGGCGAGGGAGGACGCCGTCGACAGGGAGCCGGAGACGGTGTCCGCGAGGTCGGCGGAGGTGGTGACGGTCGTGCCCGAGACGTTCTTCTGGATGGTCGCCTTGACCGCCGAGATCTGCTGGGAGTCGGTCGCCTTGACGTAGATCGTGGTGACCTTGTTCTTCTGGCCGGCCAGCGTCTGGGCCTGCTTCAGGGGCATGTACAGGTTGGCCGCCGAGTCACCGCTGTCGGCCGTCGCGATGCCGATGACCTGGTACTTGACCTTGTTGATGGTGACGCTCGAACCGACCTTGTACTTCTTCTCCTTGGCGTACGCCGAGTCGGCCACCAGCACCTTGGCGTCGGTCTCGGTCGTCTTGAAGGTACGGCCGCTGGTGATCTTCGAGGAGGTCAGCGGGCCGAGTCCGGCCTGGCTGACGTCGGTGCCGTAGACCGAGAAGGAGTTGACGTCGAAGTCGGCGCCGCCGCCCTTCACCTCGCCCTGCGGCCGGCCACCGCCGCGCGCCCCGCCGCTGCCGGGCTTCTGCTGGAACTGGCCGCGGGTGAACTGGCCGTTGATCTTGACGACGTTGAGGCTCAGCCCGCCGACGGCGGACGAGACGCCCTTCTGGTCACCGACCTTGGAGACGGTCGTGGACGAGAGCGTGGTGAAGCCCTGCACCATGACCCGGTCGCTGCTCTGCTTCGAGTCGTCGTCGTTGCCGCGCGCGTCGAACTGGAAGCGCGGGCGCTGCGAGCTGGAGGCGGACGGTGTCGCGGCCTTGGTGACCGTCATGTCCGTGCCCAGTCCGTAGAGCGACTGGAGGACCTTGTCCTGCGCCTTCCCCATGCCGTTGGACACGGAGTTGACCACGATGACCAGCGCGATGCCCAGCGCGAGCCCGGAGGCGACGACGAGGGCCGCCTTTCTGCGGCGGCGCAGTTCGCGCCTCAGGTAGGTGAAGAACATGGCCGCAAGGTAGGGACGGCGCGTGATGCTTGGATAAGGCCGACATAAGAGATGCATGAGAAGCCTGTGGCTGCCCCCTGCACAGGCCCGGAAACACCGATGCCGCCCCTGAGGGCGGCATCGGAAAGCTGTGCGCCGGCGGTGGGTCAGGCGGCCGAACCGGCCTTCCAGGCCGACCAGCTGAGGTTCCAGCCGTTGAGGCCGTTGTCCGGCTGGACCGTCTTGTCACCGGTGTTGGAGACGACCACGACGTCACCGACGATCGAGTTGCTGTAGAACCAGTACGCCGGGGTGCCCTTGTCGTTGGCGCCCTTGGTGTCCGACAGGCCCACGCAGCCGTGGCTGGTGTTCACGCTGCCGAAGACCGACTTCGCGCCCCAGTAGTTGCCGTGGATGAAGGTGCCGGAGCTGGTGAGGCGGATGGCGTGCGGCACGTCCTTGATGTCGTACTCGCCCTTGCCGTCGTCGTCGGTGAAGCCCACGGTCGCGCCGTTCATGCGCGTCTCCTTGAACTTCTCGGACATGACCATGGTGCCGTTGTAGGTCTTGTGCTCCGGCGAACCGGCCGAGATCGGGATGGTCTTGATCGTCTTGCCGTCCTGCGTGACCTTCATCTGCTTGGTCTTGGCGTCGACGTAGGAGACCTGGTTGCGGCCGATGTGGAAGGTGACCGTCTTCTGCTGCACGCCGTAGACACCGGAGGCGCCCTCGACACCGTCGAGCGCGAGCTTCAGCGTGACGGTGGAGTTCTCCTTCCAGTAGTTCTCGGGGCGGAAGTCGAGGCGGTTGGCGCCGAACCAGTGGCCGACGACCTCCTGGCCGCTGCTGGAGGAGACCGTGATGCCCTTCTGGACCGCGGCCTTGTCGGTGATGGCCTTGTCGAAGTTGATCGACACCGGCATGCCCACGCCGACGGTCGAGCCCTGCTCCGGCGTGAAGTTGCCTATGAAGCTGTTGGCCGGCGAGACCGTGGTGAACGAGGCGTTCTCGTGCGCGACGCGGCCGTCGGCGTCCTTGGCCTCGGCGGCGACCTTGTAGGTGGTCGAGCGCTCCAGCTGGGCGCTGGGCTTCCAGCTGAGCTTGTCCGCGGACAGCTGGCCGGCCACCGCGGTGCCGTCGGCGGTCTTCATCGTCACACCGGTGAGCGTGCCCTTGGCGACGGTGACGGCGGCCGAGTTGTTGATGGAGGCGTTGTTCGAGCCGTCCTTCGGCGTGATCTTGATTTCGGCCTCGGAGGACTTCTTGGCCGCCGCCTCGTCGGCCTTGGCCTGCGAGGTGTCCTTGCCCTTGGTGCCCGAGGCGTCACCGCCGCCGCCACCGGAACACGCCGTAAGGGCCAGAACCCCGCCGAGCAGTGCGGACGCGACCGTCAGGCCGTTGCGCCGCTTACTGTTCGTCATCACACGCTTCTCCATCGTTGCCGATTCCCCGGAAAACACGACCAGTCCCCGTTGAAGAACTTCAACGCTACGACCGGTTCGTCCCGTTCCACAGAGCCCGGATGTGTGGGGCACGCCACGTCGGACGGGGCGGGTGGTGCGGGAAACGGTCAGCGCGTCGCTTGAGACGACGAAAACCCGGGCGGTGGTTGCCGCCCGGGGCCACGCAAGTCCCGAGCCGCCGGAGGCCGATGCCGGCCCCGCCGCCCTCGTCGTCGTACGCATCATCCTCGCCCTGGTCCCCGTCCGGCGAATCGGGGTCGTGCCGGCGGCCCCGCAGGCCACGCGGCCCGTGCGAGCCCCGCCCCCGGCACGGTGTTGACCAGGCCGAACGGATCCACCACGAACGCCGGGGCCTCCGCGGTGTCTTACGTCACAGCCTCCTCGGCGTGCGCGCCCGCTCGCCGTCCGCGCCGGGGTCGCCGATCCCGACGGACGGTTCCACCCCCCGGAGGCGGACAAAACGTGATGTCTCCTGCGTGTTCAGGCCCGGAGCCCAAGGCCCGTCGCTCCCGTGACTTTCCTGTGACCCACGCCTTTCACTAACATCGCCCCACACGGCCAATTCGCCAGCGCCACAAGGGGATCGATATTCCGTGTCATCCGCTCGCCGTCCGTTGCTGACCGCCACCGCCGCAGGGACCCTCCTGTGCGCCCTGTGGTTCGTTCCCTCCGCCAACGCGAGCGGGGAGCAGCCGGCGGGATCAGCACCCGCGACGACCCCGGCCTCCGAGGTCACCACCCAGGCACGGGTGGCGTCGACGACCGCGGACACCTCCGCCGAGGACACCCAACTCGCCGACACCGGAAGCTTCGACACCACTCCCTACGTCATCGGCGGCACCCTCTTCCTCGGGGTCGGCGCCGGCTTCGTGGTGTATTCGGTACGCCGGGAACGCCTCGGCTTCTGAGCGCGTACGACGCGAGGGGCCCTGCCGGGTGCGGCAGGGCCCCTCGCGTCCGCTACGGCTACCGCAGCGGGCCGGTGACGCCCTCCACCGCCGCGACCAGGCGCCCGTCCCGCACGAAGGCGTCCGCGGCGGCGAGGTCGGGGGCGAGGAACCGGTCCGGGCCGGGCCCCCGGACGCCCGCCGCCCGGGCGGCCGCGATGGCCGCCTGCGAGGCGGGGGCCGGGGCCAGGCCCTCGCGCAGCTCGATGGCGCGGGTGGCCGCGTACAGCTCGACGGCGACCACACGCGTGAGGTTGTCGACGGCGGTGCGCAGCTTGCGGGCGGCCGACCAGCCCATGGAGACGTGGTCCTCCTGCATGGCGGAGGAGGGGATCGAGTCGGCGGACGCCGGCACGGCCAGCCGCTTCAGCTCGCTCACCAGCGCGGCCTGCGTGTACTGGGCGATCATCAGCCCCGAGTCGACGCCCGCGTCGTCGGCCAGGAACGGCGGCAGTCCGTGGCTGCGGTTCTTGTCGAGCAGCCGGTCGGTGCGGCGCTCGGCGATGGAGGCCAGGTCGGCGGCGGCGATGGCGAGGAAGTCGAGGACGTAGGCCACCGGGGCGCCGTGGAAGTTGCCGTTGGACTCGACCCGCCCCTCCGGCAGCACGACGGGGTTGTCCACCGCGGAGGCCAGTTCGCGCTCGGCGACCGTGCGGGCGTGCGCCATGGTGTCCCGGCCGGCCCCGGCGACCTGCGGGGCGCAGCGCACCGAGTAGGCGTCCTGGACGCGCGGAGCGTCGTCCTGGTGGTGCCCGGTGAGCTCCGAACCCTTCAGCACGGCGAGCATGTTGGCGGCCGAGGCGCCCTGCCCGGGGTGCGGGCGGATGGCGTGCAGCTCGGGGGCGAGGACCTTGTCGGTGCCGAGCAGCGCCTCCAGGCTGAGGGCGGCGGTGATGTCGGCCGACTTGTAGAGCCGGTCCAGGTCGGCGAGGGCCATGATCAGCATGCCGAGCATGCCGTCGGTGCCGTTGAGCAGCGCGAGGCCCTCCTTCTCGCGGAGCTCGACGGGGGCGATGCCGTGCTCGGCGAGCAGCTCGCCGGCGGGGCGGACCGTGCCGTCCGGGCCCTCCGCCTCCCCCTCTCCCATGAGCGTCAGGGCACAGTGCGACAGGGGCGCGAGGTCACCGGAGCAGCCGAGGGAGCCGTACTCGTGGACGACCGGAGTGATCCCGGCGTTGAGGACGTCGGCCATGGTCTGCGCGACCTGGGGCCGGACGCCGGTGTGCCCCGAGCAGAGGGTCTTGAGCCGCAGGAACATCAGGGCCCGCACGACCTCCCGCTCCACGCGCGGCCCGAGGCCCGCCGCGTGCGAGCGGACGATGTTGCGCTGCAGCTGGGCACGCAGCTCCTGGCCGATGTGCCGGGTCGCCAGCGCCCCGAAGCCGGTGCTGACGCCGTAGACCGGCTCGGGCTTGGCCGCCAGCGCGTCCACGATCTCGCGGGCCGCGGCGAGCGCCGCGACCGCCTCCCCCGACAGCTCGATCCGGGCTCCGCCGCGCGCCACGGCGAGCACGTCGGACGCGGTCACCCCGGACGTCCCCACCACCACAGTGTGCATATCCATATTCAGGAGCGTACGCAGTGAAGACGAAGATGTCACTACTGGGTCGGCGTTACGCCCCTTACCGGATCGGGCGCGCCGGCCGGGTCAGCTCCGCCCCCGGAACTGCCGCCGCTCCGCGGGATCCTGGACCGAAGGGGTGTCGACCAGCCGCATCACCGGATCGTCGGGACCCTCCCGGCCCGCCACCACCGGCCGGTCCGCGCGGAGCGCCTTCGCGCGGTACTGGGCGGCGTCCGCAAGCCGGAACAGCCGGCGGGCGGACCGCACCGGCCCGATCGGGTCCCCCGTGGAGGCCACCCCGCAGGCGACCCCCTCCCCGAGCTCCAGCTCCGCCGCGCGGCGGCACAGCTCGTCGGCCGCCTTGACGGCCTCGTCGGCGGACGGGCCGACCGCCAGCAGGCAGAACTCGTCGCCGCCGAGCCGCGCGGCCAGCGCCCCCGGCAGCATCGCCCCGCACAGCGAGAGGACCGAGCCGAAGCGTTCGAGGAGGCGGTCGCCGACGGCGTGACCGCGGGTGTCGTTGACCTGCTTGAGGCCGTTGAGGTCGCAGACGACGAGGCTGACGACCGTGCCGTCCGCGCGGTGCGCCTCGACGGCCTCGTCCAGCTTCCCGTCGACCGCCCGGCGGTTGGCGAGCCCGGTGAGCGCGTCGGTGTAGGCGAGCCGCCGCACCTCCTCCAGCCGCTCGGCCTGGGCGATCCCGGCGGCCACGACGGCGGCCAGGACGGTGGCGAAGTCGGCGTCGGCCCGCTCGAAGACGGGAGCCCCGGCCGGCCGGGCGACGTAGAGCTCGCCCCACGCCCGCCCGTGCAGCACGATCGGCGCGACGACACAGCTGCCGCGACCGCGCCGACGCAGCGCGGCGACGCGCTGGTGGACGTAGCCGGGACGGCCGCCCGCGGCGGGCCCCCGCGCCGTCTCCACCCAGGCGTCGGGCTCACCGCCCCCGGCCCACCGCTCGTGCAGGAACTCGGTGATCTCGGGGAACTGGTGCACGGGGTAGGACTCGTCCTCGGGGAACTCGTCCTCCCCCTCGGCCCGCTCCCCCACGTTCACGAGGACCCGCAGCCGGCCGAGCTCCCGCTCCCACACCGACAGCGCGGCGAAGCTCCCGCCCAGCGCGCGGCAGGCGCCGGCCGCCGCCGCGCGCCATGCCTCGTGCGACCCGTGCGCGGCCGCCATCCCCTGCGCCAGCGCGACCACGGCCGCGAGCCGCTTGTCCTCACCCATCACTCCAGGTTAGGGATGTTTGGGGCGTTTCGGGTCATTGGTACGGCGGTGGGGTGAGCGACACCGGGTCCCGGCCCGGCACCGCTACTCCCCGGGCCAGTGCGGCTTCCGCTTCTCGTTGAACGCCGCCACGCCCTCCGCCCGGTCCCCCGAGAACGCCACCGACCGCCACGCGGCGTCCTCGACCTCCAGGCCGGCCCGCAGATCGAGCCCGTGCCCCAGCCGCAGGGCACGCTTGGCGGCCCGCAGCCCGACCGGCGAGTGCGCACCGATCCGCGCGGCCAGCGCCAGCGCCTCCTCCCGGTCCCGCCCCTCCTCCACCAGCTCGTCGACGAGCCCGAGCTCCCGCGCCTCGGCGGCCTCCAGGCGCCGCGCCGAGAAGATGAGCTCGGCCGCCCGCGCCGCTCCCACCCGCCGCGGCAGCAGCTGCGTACCGCCGCCGCCCGGGATGACGCCCACCGACACCTCGGGCAGCCCCACCACGGCCGTGCGGTCGGCCACGATCAGGTCGCACGACAGCGCCAGCTCGAAGCCGCCGCCCAGGGCGAAGCCGTGCACGGCGGCGATCGTCGGCACGGGCAGGTCGAGGACCCCGGTGTAGGCCGCCCGCGCGAGGGGCCGCTGCCGGACCAGATCGAGGTCGGTGAAGGAGTTCCGCTCCTTCAGGTCGGCGCCGACGCAGAACGCCCGCTCGTGCGTGGAGGTCAGCACGACGACACGTACGTCGCGGTCCGCGGCCAGCGCCGCGCACGCGTCGGCGATCGAACGGGCCATCCCGGTCGAGACGGCGTTCATGGCCTTGGGCCGGTCCAGGACGAGCTCGGCGACGTGCCCGGCACCCTCGCCCTCGTCCCGCCGCACCACCACGAACTCCCCGAACCGCTCCTCACCCATGACGCCCTCCGGTTAACGCGGGTTAACAAGTCTCGGCCCGATCATCGCAGGGTTTCCGTCCGCTGTCCCCGTTCGGGTGACATCACCGCGACTCCCGCCCCGGCGCCCACGGCAGCGCGTAGCGTGCCTGCGCCACGGCGCGCAGGGGGCGCAAGCGCACACGAGCCCGACGGGGAGGGGTCATGATGACGGAGGCACCGGCGGGACGCGGCAGGCATCGCAGGCCCCGCCCCCGCAAGGTCCTGTTCGCCGTCGGCGGGCTGGCGCTGGCCGCCGGCGCGCTGAGCCTGGTGCGGATGGCGCCGGAATCGGGGGGCGGCGGGATCGGCACCGCGGAGGCCGATCCGCGTCAGGACCCGGGCCCGGGAACCGCCCGGTCGGGCAACACGACCGCCACCGTCGAGGCCGTACCGAGAGCGAGCGGGTCCGCGGCGTCCGTGCTCGGCGGGGTCAGCACCACACCGACGGCGGGCGCGAGCGTCCTGCCCCTGCCGGCCACCACGACGGCGCCGGAGGACCCGCCGGCCGCCCCCGGCGCCTACCCCACGACCGTCCCCGAGGCGCCGAACACCCCGACGGCCCCGGCCACCGTCCAGGCGCCGGGCACGACGGCCCCGGCGCCCCGACCGACCCCGACCCCGACGCAGGGCGGGACCACACCTCCGCCCGCACCGGAGCCCGGCCCCGGCGTGGGCCTGTGCGTACCGCTCGTCGGCCTGTGCGTGGGCGCGCTCACCGACGCGGACGGCTGAACGCGGCCGCGCACACGCACCACCGGACAGCCAGGACCTTCGCAACGGCTCCTAGCGGACCTCGCTCCGCCGTGTCAGCAGCCACGGCTCCACCACGCCCAGGCCACGCACCGGCCGCTGCCACATCGGCTGGAGCGCGAAGCGGTACGTCGGCGGCTCCTCGCCCTCCTTCTCCGCGGCGGCCGCGGCCTCGGCCGCCGCGGCCTCGGAGGCGGGGGCCTCCCCGGTGCGGATGAGCTCCTGGGCGAAGTCGCTGTCGACGAGGACGGCGTCGCGCGGAGCTATCGACGTCAGCCGGGAGGCGAGGTTCACCGTCGTACCGAACACATCGCCCATACGAGTGGTCACCGTGCCGAAGGCGATGCCGACGCGCAGCTCGGGCATCGTCTCGTCGTTCGCCATCGTCTCTATCAGGCGCAGCGCGATCTCGGCGGCGACCCCGGAGTCGTCCGCCGCGTACAGCACCTCGTCGCCCAGCGTCTTGACCAGCCGGCCGCCGTGCGCGGCGACCAGGTCGGCGGCGGTGGTCTCGAAGGCCTCGACGAGCTCGCCGAGTTCCTCCTCCTCCATCCGGCGGGTGAGGCGGGTGAAGCCGACGAGGTCCGCGAAGCCGACGGCCAGGCGGCGGTCGACCATCTCCTCGTCGTCGGCGGCCTGCACCACCCGGCCGGCCGAGGCGGCGAGCTGGCGCCGCCAGACGTAGACGAGGAACTCCTCCAGCTCGGGCAGGAGCAGCTCGACGATCGGGTACGTCACCTCGGTGCGGGTCATCCCCGGCTCGGGCGGCTCGGTCAGGCCCTCCAGGAAGGAGTCGATCTGCCACTCGGCCAGCCGGGCCGTGGTCTGCCCGGTGGAGCGGGCCACCTGCACCGCCATGGCCTCGCTCAGCAGTCCCGCCTCCACCAGACCGGACAGCCGGCGCAGCGCGAGCACGTCGGCCTCGGTGAGCGCCTTGGCCTGCCCGATGTCGGCGAAGCCCATCGCGCGCCAGAAGCGGGTGGCCAGCTCCACGGAGACGCCGGCGCTGCGCGCCGCCTGAAAGGGGGTGTAGCGTCGCTCGGCGCCCAGGATCAGATGCTCCAGACGCAGAGCGAGCGGGTCGTCGCCGGGGTCGGCGGCATGGGGGTCCACCCGGCCGTCCGGGTCCGAACCGGATCCCGTGTCGTCGACGGTCACGCCTGCTGCCCTTCCGATCTGCCACGGTCAGGTATCGACCGGCCTCAACTGTACGGCAGGTGTGCGGTAGCTCACTCCCGCCCGTCACGCGCAGCCGCAGGCAGCCGTACCCCCCACCCTGTGCTAGGCGGGCCTCAGGTGCACGATGTCGCCCGCCCCGACGGGCTCCTGTACCCCGTTCTCGGTCGCGATCACCAGCCGGCCGTCGCCGTCGATCGCCACCGCCTCACCGGTGATCGCCCGTTCGCCCGGCAGCTCCGCCCGTACCACCCGTCCCAGCGTCGCGCAGCCGGCCGCGTACGTCTCCTGCAGTCCGCAGGCCGCCGGGTCGCCGCCGGCCTCGCGCCAGCGCCCGTACCACTCGGCCAGGGCGCGCAGCACCGCCCTGAGCAGCGGATCGCGGTCGGTGCTGACCGCCCCGGCCAGCGCCAGCGAACCCGCCTGCGGGACGGGCAGTTCCGTCTCCCGCAGGGTGACGTTGATGCCGACCCCGACGACCACGCCGCCGTCCCCGGCCCGCTCGGCGAGGATGCCGCCCGCCTTGCGCTCCTCGCCGCCGATGGAGACGAGCAGGTCGTTGGGCCACTTGAGTGCCGTGTCCACGCCCGCGGAGCGGGACAGTCCCGTCGCCACGGCGACCCCGGTGAGCAGCGGGAGCCAGCCCCAGCGGGCGACCGGCACCTCGCCCGGCTGCAGAAGGACGGAGAAGAACAGTCCCGAGCGGGCCGGCGCCGTCCACTCCCGGTCCAGGCGGCCCCGCCCCGAGGTCTGCTCCTCGGCGATCAGGACCGAGCCCTCGGCCGCCTTGCCCGCCTCGGCCAGGGCGACCAGGTCGGAGTTGGTGGAGCCGGTGCTGGGCACCACCTCCACGTCACGCCACAGCCCGCCCTCGTGCACCAGGCCGCGGCGCAGCGCGTTGGCGTTGAGGGGAGGCCGGTCCAGATCGGACCAGCGGCTGTCGTCTGAAGCATCTCGCGGCGTCATGCAAGCCACCCTAGGTGTGTGAAACGCCGCACTGCTGTTTCGTAGGCCCCCTACTACTCTACGGATGAGTAACCGTCCCCCCTTTTGAGCAGGCAGGGAGCCGCATCCCGATGTCCGAGCCGGAAGAGCGTCAAGAGATCCCAGGGATCGACATCCACACCACCGCGGGCAAACTCGCGGATCTCCAGCGCCGTATCGAGGAAGCGACGCACGCCGGCTCCGCACGCGCCGTCGAGAAGCAGCACGCCAAGGGCAAGTTGACGGCCCGTGAGCGGATCGAGCTGCTGCTCGACGAGGACTCGTTCGTGGAACTCGACGAGTTCGCCCGGCACCGCTCGACCAACTTCGGCCTGGAGAACAACCGCCCCTACGGCGACGGCGTCGTGACCGGCTACGGCACGGTCGACGGCCGCCCCGTCGCCGTGTTCTCCCAGGACTTCACCGTCTTCGGCGGCGCGCTGGGCGAGGTCTACGGCCAGAAGATCGTCAAGGTCATGGACTTCGCGCTGAAGACCGGCTGCCCGGTCATCGGCATCAACGACTCCGGCGGCGCCCGCATCCAGGAGGGCGTGGCCTCGCTCGGCGCGTACGGCGAGATCTTCCGCCGCAACACCCACGCCTCCGGCGTGATCCCGCAGATCAGCCTGGTCGTCGGTCCGTGCGCGGGCGGCGCGGTCTACTCCCCGGCGATCACCGACTTCACGGTGATGGTCGACCAGACCTCGCACATGTTCATCACCGGCCCGGACGTCATCAAGACCGTCACCGGCGAGGACGTCGGCTTCGAGGAGCTGGGCGGCGCCCGCACCCACAACTCCGCCTCCGGCGTGGCCCACCACATGGCCGGCGACGAGAAGGACGCCATCGAGTACGTCAAGCAGCTGCTGTCGTACCTGCCGTCCAACAACCTCTCCGAGGCCCCGGCCTACCCCGAGGAGGCCGACCTCGCCGTCACCGGCGAGGACCTGGAGCTGGACGCCCTCGTGCCGGACAGCGCGAACCAGCCCTACGACATGCACACCGTCATCGAGCACATCCTCGACGACGCCGAGTTCTTCGAGACGCAGCCGCTGTTCGCGCCGAACATCCTCACCGGCTTCGGCCGCGTCGAGGGCCACCCGGTGGGCATCGTCGCCAACCAGCCCATGCAGTTCGCCGGCTGCCTGGACATCAAGGCGAGCGAGAAGGGCGCGCGCTTCGTGCGCACCTGCGACGCCTTCAACATCCCCGTCATCACCTTCGTCGACGTCCCCGGCTTCCTGCCGGGCGTCGACCAGGAGCACGACGGCATCATCCGCCGCGGCGCCAAGCTGATCTACGCCTACGCCGAGGCGACGGTCCCGCTGATCACCGTCATCACCCGCAAGGCCTTCGGCGGCGCCTACGACGTCATGGGCTCCAAGCACCTGGGCGCCGACCTCAACCTCGCCTGGCCGACCGCCCAGATCGCCGTCATGGGCGCCCAGGGCGCCGTCAACATCCTGCACCGCCGCACCATCGCCGAGGCCGACGCCGCCGGCGGCCTGGAGGCCACCCGGGCCCGGCTGATCCAGGAGTACGAGGACGCCCTCCTCAACCCCTACATCGCGGCCGAGCGCGGCTACGTCGACGCGGTGATCATGCCGTCCGACACCCGCGCCCAGGTCGTCCGCGGCCTGCGCCAGCTGCGCACCAAGCGCGAGTCGCTGCCGCCCAAGAAGCACGGCAACATCCCCCTCTAGCCCGGCAGGGAGCCGTCATGAACATCAAGGTCGTACGGGGCAACCCCACCCCGGAGGAGCTCGCCGCCGCCCTGGCGGTGGTCCGCGCCCGCGCCGCGGCGCAGGCCTCCGTCCCGCCCGGCGCGACACGGGACCGCGACACCTGGTCCGACCCGTCCCGCATCGCCTCGCACCGCCTGCCCCAGCCGGGCCCGACCTCCTGGGCCCGCACCTACTGGCCCGGGTAGGGCAATGCCGGGCGCCAACTTGAGTACCCGTACTCAGGCGCCCGGCCCGCGCCCGCAGCACGCTGGAGGCATGCTGTGGTCGGACCCCGAGAACGAGCCGCCGAAAGAACTGCGCGACACGCAGGACATGCTGCGGCGGCTCGGTCTCCTCATGGCTCTGGCCATGGTCCTGGCGATGATCGTCGTCGGGCTGAGGTAGCCCCCGGCCCGGCTCGCGGAGCGACCCCGCGCGACTACCCTGACCGCATGACAGACGCGTCCCGCCGCCGCCTCATCCTCGCCTCCCAGTCCCCCGCCCGGCTGAATCTGCTGCGCCAGGCCGGCCTCGAACCGGAGGTCGTCGTCAGCGGTGTCGACGAGGACGCCGTGACCGCCCCCTCCCCCGCCGAACTCGCCCTCGCCCTCGCCGAGGCCAAGGCGTCCGTCGTGGCGGCCCGGCCGGACGTGCACGGCGCCCTGGTCATCGGCTGCGACTCCGTGCTCGACCTGGACGGCGCGGCGCTCGGCAAGCCGGCCGACGCCGAGGAGGCGACGGCCCGGTGGAAGGCGATGCGCGGGCGTGCGGGCACACTCCAGACCGGCCACTGCGTCTACGACACGGCCACCGGCCGGTACGCGTCCGCCACCGCCTCCACCGTCGTCCGCTTCGGCGAGCCCACCGACGAGGAGATCGCCGCCTACGTCGCCTCGGGCGAACCCCTCTACGTGGCGGGGGCGTTCACCCTCGACGGCCGCAGCGCGCCGTTCATCGAGGGCATCGACGGCGACCACGGCAACGTCATCGGCATCAGCCTGCCCCTGGTCCGCCGGCTGCTCGCCCGGCTGGGCGTGGGCATCACGGAGTTGTGGGCGCCGGCGGAGAAGTGACGGGCGAGCTCCCGCCGTCCTTGCCGCCGTCCTGGCCGCCGTTGTCGCCGTCGTCGTTCTCCGGGGGCGCCGCGGGCGCGGCCGCGTCCGTCGGCTCCGCCGGGCTGTCGTAGGTCATCAGCAGCAGCACGAGGAGCCCCAGCACGACCACCATGAACAGGAACGCGCCCCAGCCCACCAGCCCCCAGGCGAACGCCCCGAGCAGCGCGTGCACCACGGCCGCGCTGATCAGCAGGATGCGCCCGAAGCCGGCCGGCGGGCGGTTGCGCAGGGCCACGAGCAGCGCCACCAGGCCGCACAGGGCGAAGTAGAGCCCGAAGACGATCCCGCCGATCTTCGAGGAGTTCGCCATCATGTCGGAGTCGAGTCCGGCCAGGGACATGTCCTGACGGTCGACCACGATCCCCAGGAACCAGTTGAGCGCGGCGACTCCGAACGCCTCCACGAAGAGCACGATCGCCACGACCCATGCCACCGGTCTGCGTACCACCGGTTTCCCACCCACCTTCGACCGCCGCACCCGAACGGGCCGGGCGCGGCTGCTGTTACCCCAAGTACGTCCCGGACATCGTGAACGCTACTAACGGGTAAACCCCGGGACAAGGGTTCTGCGGAGGGCAAAGATTCGTTGGGCCATTCGTAGGGACTCCACAAAGAAACCGAGTGGCCCGCAGCACGCTCTCACAGAGACCTTGACCACATGGGAGAGCTAGGGTTTCCCGGAGGAGTCCTGCGTGCCACGGCGCGACAAGGGCTTTCGCGGGTCGAGCGAGCCTCGTATCACGCTCCGTGTGGGCAAGCTCACCATTGGGGACGGGTCGTAGTGCCGTGTAGCCAGTCCCTAAACTCGGCTTGTTTCAAGGAGGGAGCCTCAATCGTGCGCAAGGTGCTCATCGCCAACCGTGGCGAAATCGCTGTCCGCGTGGCCCGGGCCTGCCGGGATGCCGGGATCGCGAGCGTGGCCGTCTACGCGGACCCGGACCGCGACGCTCTGCACGTCCGTGCCGCGGACGAGGCGTTCGCCCTGGGCGGTGACACCCCGGCCGGCAGCTACCTGGACATCGGCAAGGTCCTGGCCGCCGCCCGCGAGTCGGGCGCGGACGCCGTCCATCCCGGCTACGGCTTCCTGTCGGAGAACGCCGAGTTCGCCCAGGCCGTCCTGGACGCCGGCCTGACCTGGATCGGCCCGCCCCCGCAGGCCATCCGCGACCTCGGCGACAAGGTCGCCGCCCGGCACATCGCCCAGCGCGCCGGCGCCCCCCTGGTGGCCGGCACCCCCGACCCCGTCTCCGGGGCCGGGGAGGTCGTCGCCTTCGCCCGCGAGCACGGCCTGCCCATCGCCATCAAGGCCGCCTTCGGCGGCGGCGGCCGCGGCCTGAAGGTCGCCCGCACCCTGGAGGAGGTCCCCGAGCTGTACGACTCCGCCGTACGCGAGGCGGTCGCCGCCTTCGGCCGCGGCGAATGCTTCGTCGAGCGCTACCTCGACCAGCCCCGCCACGTGGAGACCCAGTGCCTGGCCGACACCCACGGCAACGTGGTCGTCGTCTCCACCCGCGACTGCTCCCTGCAGCGCCGCCACCAGAAACTGGTCGAGGAGGCCCCCGCCCCCTTCCTGTCCCAGGACCAGCTGGCCGAGCTGTACGCCTCCTCCAAGGCCATCCTCAAGGAGGCCGGCTACGTCGGCGCCGGCACCGTGGAGTTCCTCGTCGGCGCGGACGGCACCATCTCCTTCCTCGAGGTCAACACCCGCCTGCAGGTCGAGCACCCGGTCACCGAGGAGGTCGCCGGCCTCGACCTGGTCCGCGAGATGTTCCGCATCGCCGACGGCGAGCCACTCGGCTACGACGACCCCGAGCTGCGCGGCCACTCCTTCGAGTTCCGCATCAACGGCGAGGACCCCGGCCGCGGCTTCCTGCCCGCCCCCGGCACCGTCACCCGCTTCGCCCCGCCCACCGGGCCCGGCGTACGCCTGGACGCCGGCGTCGAGTCCGGCAGCGTCATCGGCCCCGCCTGGGACTCCCTGCTCGCCAAACTGATCGTCACCGGCGCCACCCGCGAACAAGCCCTCCAGCGCGCCGCCCGCGCCCTGGA
>NZ_JBIWOE010000005.1:294104-396809 GCF_044767585.1 Streptomyces sp. NPDC101225 | reverse complement strand
GGACGGCGCCTGCTCACCCATACCCAGCCGCTCACCCGCTACGAACCGCGCGGCGACACCACCCACTGGCGCACGGCACAGAACCGGCTCACCCGCAGGTGAGCAGGGACTCCCCCACACCCCCGTGCCCGGACTACCCTGCACTCATCCGATGATCGACAACGAGGAGCCGCGATGCGTGTCGCCCTGTTCCTGACCTGCGTCAACGACACGCTCTATCCGGACACCGGGCGCGCCGTGGTGAAACTGCTGACCAGACTAGGTGTCGAGGTCGACTTCCCGATGGCCCAGACATGCTGCGGGCAGGCGCACTACAACACCGGCTACCGCCATGAGGCCGAGCCGCTTGCCCGGCATTTCTCCGACGTCTTCGGGGAGTACGAGGCGATCGTCACGCCGTCCGGGTCGTGCGGGGCGATGGTGCGGGAGCTGTATCCGCGGATGGGTGCGCGAGCCCGGGCCGAGGGGCGCGGGGACACGCTCGCGGCCACACTGGAGCGGGTGGTGCCGAAGACCTACGAGCTCACGGAGTTCCTGGTGGACGCCCTGGGGGTGACCGACGTCGGTGCCTGCTACCCGCACCGGGTGACCTATCACCCGACCTGCCACGGGCTGCGGAGCCTGGGCCTCGGCGACCGGCCCCGCCGCCTCCTGGAGGCCGTGAAGGGACTGGAGCTGGTCGAGTTGCCGGGCGCGGAGGAGTGCTGCGGCTTCGGCGGCACCTTCGCCGTGAAGAACGCCGACGTCTCGGCGGCGATGGGCGCGGACAAGGTGCGCAACGCCGAGTCGACCGGCGCGCAGGTGCTGTGCGCGGCCGACAACTCCTGTCTGATGCACATCGGCGGCACGATGACACGGCTGGACAGCGGTATGCGCCCGGTGCACATCGCGGAGATCCTGGCGAGCACGGAGGAGGAGCCGGCGCTATGAGCGGGACGTTCGTGGGAATGCCAACCTTTCCGGTGGCCGCGCACGAGGCGGTGCGCGACGAGACGCTGCGCGGCAATCTGCGGCATGCGACGCACACGATCCGCGCCAAGCGGGCCAGGGCCGTGGCGGAGGTGTCCGACTGGGCGGCCCTGCGGGAGGCCGGCAAGCGGATCAAGGACCATACGCTGCGCCATCTCGACCGGTATCTGGAGCAGTTGGAGGATTCGGTCACGGCGGCCGGCGGCACGGTGCACTGGGCCACCGACGCCGACGAGGCCAACCGCATCGTCACCGGGCTCGTCCGCGCGACGGGCGAGTCGGAGGTCGTCAAGGTCAAGTCGATGGCCACGCAGGAGATCGGCCTCAACGAGGCGCTGGAGGCCGCGGGCATCCACGCCTACGAGACCGATCTCGCCGAGCTGATCGTGCAGTTGGGCAGGGACCGGCCCTCGCACATCCTGGTGCCCGCCATCCACCGCAACCGGGGCGAGATCCGCGACATCTTCCGCACCGAGATGAGCGAGTGGGGGCGCCCGGCCCCCGAGGGCCTGACCGACACCCCGGCGGAGCTCGCTGAGGCCGCGCGCCTGCACCTGCGGGAGAAGTTCCTGCGCGCCAAGGTCGGCGTCTCCGGCGCCAACTTCATGGTCGCCGACACCGGCACCCTGGTGGTCGTGGAGTCCGAGGGCAACGGCCGCATGTGCCTGACCCTGCCCGAGACGCTGATCTCCGTGGTCGGCATCGAGAAGATCGTGCCCACCTGGCAGGACCTGGAAGTCTTCCTGCAGACCCTCCCGCGCTCGTCCACGGCCGAGCGCATGAACCCCTACACCTCGACCTGGACCGGCACCACGGACGAGGACGGTCCGCGGAACTTCCATCTGGTGCTGCTGGACAACGGCCGCACCGACACCCTCGCCGACGAGGTCGGCCGCCAGGCCCTGCGCTGCATCCGCTGCTCCGCCTGCCTGAACGTCTGCCCGGTCTACGAGCGGGCCGGCGGCCACGCCTACGGCTCGGTCTACCCGGGCCCGATCGGAGCCATCCTCAGCCCCCAGCTCCGCGGCACGCAGAGCGAGATCGACGCCTCGCTGCCGTACGCCTCCTCGCTGTGCGGGGCCTGCTACGAGGTCTGCCCGGTCGCCATCGACATCCCCGAGGTCCTCGTCCATCTGCGCGAGCGGGTCGTCGAGGGCGGGCCGGTGATCCGCGAGGGCAACAAGGTGATCCTGCGGCCGGCGAAGGGGCATGCCGCCGAACGGGCCGCGATGCGGGCGGCCCGCTGGGCCTTCAGCCACCCCGGCGCGCTGCGCACCGGCCAGCGCCTGGCCTCCCGCACCCGCCGCCTGCACCCCCGCACCCTGCCCGGCCCCGGCAGGGCATGGAGCGCCGACCGGGACCTGCCACAGGTTCCCAGGGAGCCCTTCCGTGACTGGTGGCAGCGCACGCACGGTGGAAGGGACGAGACCAAGTGAGCAGCAGGGAACGGATCCTGGGCCGGGTGCGGCGCGCGCTCGCCGACGTGCCGAAGGACGACCGGCCGTACGAGCAGGCGGTGGTGCGTGACTATCTGCGCGAACACGGCGACCGCGATGTCGCGCAGAGCGTCGATCTGCTCGCCGAGAACCTGGCCGACTACCGGGCCGTGGTGCACCGCTGCGAGGCGCCCGAACTGCCGTCGGTGATCGGCCGGTTGCTGGCCGAGCGCGGTGCGAGGACCGTCGTGGTGCCGCCGGGCCTGGACGAGGCATGGCTCGGCGCGACGGACGCCGAACGCATCCCGGACCGTGCCGGGAGCACGCCGTACGAGCTGGACCGCGTCGACAGTGTGGTCACCGGCTGCGCGGTGGCGATCGCCGAGACCGGCACGATCGTCCTGGACGGCGGCCCCGACCAGGGCCGCCGCCGCATCACCCTTGTCCCGGACCACCACATCTGCGTCGTCCGGGTCCCGGAGCAGGTCGTCTCCGCCGTGCCCCAGGCGCTCGAACGCCTCGACGCGGCCCGCCCGTTGACGTGGATCTCGGGCCCCTCGGCGACCAGCGACATCGAGCTGGACCGGGTCGAGGGGGTGCACGGTCCGCGCACCCTGGAGGTGGTGCTGGTGTCCTGGACGGGGAGCCAGTCCCCGAAGACGGCGCCCTGGCCCGCGTAGCCGTCGCCGGTGCGCCGGTGGATCCAGTCCATGTACGCCGTCATCGGGACAGTGAGCCGTCGCAGCCACAGCACTCATCGAAACCGTTCAAAGCCGGAATGGACCTCTCACCCACCGGTGGGACGCCGTCGGCGCGCCGGGCGGCGGGCGCGCGGCTAGCGTGAGGGCATGATCCGGTTCGAGCAGGTCACCAAGCGGTACCCGGACGGTACGACGGCCGTGGACGACCTGAGCTTCGAGGTGTCCGAGGGCGAGCTCGTCACGCTCGTCGGGCCCTCCGGCTGCGGCAAGACGACCACGATGATGATGGTCAACCGGCTCATCGAGCCGACCTCCGGGCGGATCCTCGTGGGCGGCGAGGACATCGCCGGCGCCGACCCCGTGCGGCTGCGGCGGCGGATCGGATACGTCATCCAGCAGGTCGGGCTCTTCCCGCACCGCACGATCCTCGACAACACGGCGACGGTGCCGGCCCTGATCGGCTGGAAGCGGGCGAAGGCCCGGGCCCGCGCCGCCGAACTGCTCGATCTGGTGGGCCTGGACCCCGAGCGGTACGGGCCGCGCTATCCCGACCAGCTCTCCGGCGGCCAGCGGCAGCGCGTCGGGGTGGCGCGGGCGCTGGCCGCCGATCCGCCGGTGCTGCTGATGGACGAGCCCTTCGGGGCCGTCGACCCCGTCGTCCGCGAGCAGTTGCAGGACGAGTTCCTGCGCATGCAGGCCGCCGTGCGCAAGACGGTGCTGCTGGTCACGCACGACATCGAGGAGGCGGTACGGCTGGGCGACCGGATCGCCGTCTACGGGCAGGGGCGCATCGAGCAGTTCGACACGCCCGGAGCGGTGCTCGGCACCCCGGCGACGCCGTACGTCGCCGAGTTCGTGGGCGCCGACCGCGGGCTGAAGCGGCTGTCGGTCACCGAGACCGAGGCGGACGACCTGGAACAGCCTCCCATCGCCCGGCTCGACGAGCCGGCCGCGGGCGCGGCGGAACGGCTGCGGGCGGAGGGCGCTCGCTGGGCGGTCGTCCTCGACACGCGGGGCGACCTGCACGGCTGGGTCGGCATCGACGACCTCGACACGTCCGGTGCGGTCGGCGACCGGGCCCGCCGGATGCAGGCGTGGGTGCCGGTGGGCGCGCCCCTGAAGCAGGCGTTCGGCGTGATGCTCCAGCACGACGCCGGGTGGGTCGCCGTGCTGGACGGTTCACGCTTCCTGGGGGTGCTGACGCCGGCGAGACTGCACGAGGCGCTGCGTCGGTCGGTGGACGCGGACGCGCGGGGCGTGGCACGCGGGCAGGTGGAGTTCGACTCGGTGGCGGACGCGTGACGTCTCGCGCGCGGCCGAGTGCTGTGGCCGGGGACGTCTGCCGGGACGCTCGCGGCGTCCGGTGCGGTGCATCGCACGGTGGAGCAGCTGGTCAGTTCGAGTTCTGCTCCGCCGTCGCTGCCTGGCGCCGCCGTGAACCGGCCTTGCCGCCCTGGCGGTTGAGCATCCCGAACGCCCAGCGTTCGTTGAAGCCCGCCAGGAAGCCGACCGCGCACCAGAAGCCCCAGAAGGCGGTGCCCTTCGCCGCCGCGTCCACGCCGGCCGTGCAGAGCTCACCGGTGGTGGACGGCATGCTGATCGCGGTGACCCAGCCGGTGCTGAGCAGGAAGTACACCGCGAGGGCGAGGATCCAGCCGACGAAGACGCGGTAGACACCCTCGTGCCGCAGGCTGCGCGAGACCTGGGCGGGCGCGATGGCCACCTTGCGCGAGCAGCCCTTGCGGCGCAGCGGCTCCTCGCTGCCGCGCACCCGGAGCAGGACGCTGAGCACCGCCCCGAACGCGCCGACCCCGCCGCACACGAACGCGCCGAGCAGGCTCCAGCGGTCGCTGCAGTTGAGCGTGGTGCCGGTCATGCCGAGCAGTTGGACGCCGGCCAGCAGAGGCACACCGAGCAGCAGCACGCTCAGGAACGCGCCCAGGGTGAGGCCGAAGTTGAGGCCGCGCACCACGGCCACCGCCTCGTCCTGGCACAGCCGCGCCCAGACGCCGTCGATCTCCTGCGCCAGGTAGTCGGCGAGGTCCGCGTCGCCCGGGCTGTCGTAGAGCCGTGGATCGCGCAGCACGGTCCGCAGCAGACAGTCCAGCGTGATCTGCAGGGACTCCCTGGTCCTGGCCTCGAAGGCGCGCTGTGCCGCCCCGTAGAGGTACTGCAGCTCCAGCTGCTGCTTCGGATAGACCTTGCGGAACTGCGCCAGATCCTGGGCCAGTTCAGGATCGATGCCGTCCGCCGGCGAGCGGGGACGCAGCTCCGTGGGCGCCCCTTCGACCGCTTCGCGCACTCTCTCCCACCGTGTCCGGTGTTCTCCCCCGTTGTCCGTCATGAAAGACGTGTACCGGTACCGCGCCTTCCCGGGAAGCCGTCCCACCGCACCAGTACGGTCACCACTGTCACGGAGCCGTGACGTCCTGTCAGCGGCGGGCCGTGCGGCAGACGTCACTCAGCAGTACGTCATGGGGCAGCCGCGGCGCAGCGCGTGCTCGGCGGCGCGCAGGTACACGGCGACGTAGAACGCGGTGTCCAGGTCCTCGCTCCACGGTCCGGGCCGGTCGGCCGCCAGTGCCTCCGCCTCCCCTTCGAGGAACCACAGGGTCAGGCCGAGGTTCCCGGGCTCCTCCGGCACCTCGGCGGGCAGCTCGATCGCGGCGGCCAGCCGCCGGGCGAGGGCGAGCACCTGCGGCGCACCGGCGATCACCGTCTCGTCCGTGTAGGCCGAGCCGATCGGCAGGCGTATCCCCTCGTCGAGCGAGACCGGCACCAGCACCGACCACTCGCCCAGCGTCTCCTGCTCCCCCGGCGTCAGATGCGCCCGGCACAGCGCGGCGAACCCGTCCATCGAAGGGACCAGCTTCTCCTCGAACCAGGTGGCCGGCTCCTCCTTCGCCGAGGACGCGTACGGCGGCAGCCCGCGGCGCCGCAGCTCGGCGTCGAGCCCCGCGGCGATCGCCCCCTTGCCGCCCTCCTCCTCGTCCTCGTCCGACCATTCCCGCGCACCCACACTCACCAGATAGACACCCATGCCCGCAAGGTACAAGCCGCCACCGACAACGCACGGCGCCTCCGTGGGAGGACCCGCGTCTACCGGAGAAGCCCCTTGTCCCGGAGGTAGCCGCGCGCCACGTCCTTCGCCAACCGCCGCCAGCTGTCGACCTGTTCGTTCATGGCGGCGAGGTCGGCGGTGGTCAGGACGGTGTTGAGCCTGCCGAGTGCGTCGGTGACGCCCTGGCCGCCCGCGCGGGAGCGGTTGACGACCGGGACGATGTGGTCGGCGTTCTGCAGGTGCCGGTCGTCGGCGAGGAGGACGAGACCGAAGCCGGAGAGGGTGGCGTCGGTCGTGGTGGTGAGGACCATCTGGTCCTGGCCGTTCTGCACGGCCCGCTTGGCCTGCGTGGTGCCGACGCCCTTGGGGTCGACGGCGGCGATGTCGATGCCGTAGGTCTTCTTCAGCCCGGGTGCGCAGTAGGGCCGCTGCACGCACTCGTCGCCCGCCGCGAGCCGCACCCTCAGCCCCGAGGCACCGAGGTCGCCGAGGGTCTTCAGACCGTGTTCCCGGGCGTAGGACCTGCTGACCGCGAAGGCGTTCTGGTCGACGGCCCTGCCGGCGTCGAGGACGGTGAGGCCGCGTGGCGCGGCGAGCTTGCGCAGGGCCGCCGTGGTGGCGTTCAGGTCCGGCGAGCCGACCGGTGCCGCGTCGGCACCGTTGGTCTTGGCGTTGAGCCAGTCGGCGAAGGTGGCCGCGTACTCGGGGACGACGTCGATCTGGCCCGACTCCAGCGCCGGTTCGTACAGTTCCCGGTTGGCGACGGTGAGCAGCGACGTCTTGTAGCCGGCCCGGTCCAGGAGCAGGGCGTACATCTGGGCGAGCAGATCGCTCTCGGTGAAGCCGGCCGAGCCGATGGTCAGGTGGTGGCTGTCGCCCGGTGGGGCGGTCACGTCCGACCGGGTCTCCAGGGAAGGGCCGGTGGTGCAGCCCGTGAGCAACAGCACCGTGGTCAGGGCCAGGGCGTGTTTCGGCAGGAGCGTCGTCCGCCCGCAGGGCGGGCCCGGCAGCACCTTCGCCACGCGCCCTGGCCGCCGTCTCATCGCGTGCCCCTGGCCCAGTGGGGCCCCAGCCGCTGAGCCGTCTCGAAGATCCCCTCCACCACCAGCGCGAAGGCGGCGACGAGGATCGCTCCGGCCACCACCTGCGGGGTGCTGGCCAGATTGAAGCCCGCCGTGATGATCCGGCCGAGCCCTCCTCCGCCCGCCAGCGCGGCGATGGTCGCGGTCGCCACGAGCTGTACGGCGGCGATCCGCACCCCGTTGAGGATCATCGGGGCCGCGAGCGGCAGTTCGACCTGGAACAGCGTCTGCCGGCCCGTCATCCCCATGCCGCGCGCGGCCCGGACGACGCTGCGGTCGACCTCGCGCATGCCGACGTAGGCGTTGGTGAGCAGGGGCGGTACGGCGAACAGGACCAGGGCGACCACGGTGGGGCCCTCGCCCCATCCGCCGACGGGGGTCAGCAGGAGCAGCACGAGGACGGCGAAGGTGGGGATCGCGCGGCCGACATTGGAGATGTTGACCGCGAGGGCCCCGCCCTTGCCGAGGTGACCGAGGACGAGCGCGACCGGAAGGGCGACCAGGCAGCTGACGACGAGGCAGACGACGGTCAGCACGAGGTGCTGCACGAGCCGGTGGCCGATGCCGTCGGCGCCCGGCCAGTGCGCGGGGTCGGTGAGCCAGTGCCAGGCGCCCGTCAGGGTCGTCATGAGCGGGCCGCCCTGGTCCACGGGGTGATCAGGCGCTGGACGGCGAGGAGCAGCAGGTCGGCCACGACGGCGATGGCCACGCACAGCACGGACGCGGTGAGCACCTGTGCCTTGAAGTAGGTGTTCATACCGGAGTAGATGAGGTTGCCCAGTCCGCCGAAGCCCACGATCGCGCCGACCGTCACCAGGGAGACCGCGGAGACGGTGGCGACGCGCAGACCGGCCATCGCGGCGGGCACGGCGAGCGGCAGTTCGACGGTCAGCAGCAGGCGGATGGGGCCGTAGCCCATGCCGCGTGCGGCCTGGCGGGTCTCCTCGGGCACCGCCCGCAGCCCGGCCAGGATGTTCCGTACGAGCAGGGTCAGCGAGTAGAGCACGAGCCCGGCGACGACCAGGCTCGCCGAGAGGCCGTAGAGCGGCAGGAGCAGGGAGAACATCGCCAGGGACGGAATCGTGTAGAGGATCGTCGTGACGGCGAGGACGGGGCCCGACGACCAGCGCCAGCGGCGTGCGAGCACGGCCAGCGGGACGGCCAGGACGAGGCCGAGGAGCACCGAGATCGCGGTGAGCTGGAGATGCTGCAGGACCGCGTCGAGCAGGATCTGGCGGCGGGTGGTCAGATACGCACCGCAGATCCACTCGTTGCGCGCGAGGCAGTCGTCCGGGGGCCCGGTCACGGCTCCATTGCACCGGTGCGCGGCGGGATCGGCCCGTTGTGATGACCCGTACGGGCGCTGCGGCCGCTCGGGGGCGCCGCCCTCTTCGTCAGGCCATGCCCGCCGCGTCCAGCAGTGTCGCCACCGTCGCCGTCGTCAGCCCGTCCAGCGTCTCGATACGGGCGCCGGCGCGGGCGCTCGCGCCGTCGAAGACGAGCATCAGCTGGCGGGCCAGGAGCTCGGGGTCCCGGGCGCCGCCCTCCTGCGCCCGGCCCCGGAACGCCTCCTGCAGCCGCTCCTTCGCCGTGCGGGCCACGACGCTCGCCGGGTGGGCGGGGTCCTTCAGCTCGACCAGCGCGGCCAGGAAGGGGCAGCCCCGGTAGTCGGGTTCGGCCGAGAGCTTCTCCGCCTGCTCGAAGACGTAGAGGATGCGTTCGCGTGGCGTGAGGGCGTCCTCGCCCTCGCCGGGCGCGAGCTGCGCCGCGTATCCGGGGGCGCGGCGTTCCAGACTCGCCGCGAGGACCTCGTCCTTGCTCGCGAAGAGCTGGTACATCGACCGCTTGGAGACACCGGCCGTCCTGCACAGCGCCTCGACGCCGATGGAGACACCGTCGTGGTAGAAGAGCTCGGCCGCCGCGTCCAGCAGCCGTTCCCTCGTGGACACCTTGTCTGTCGTGGTCATACGGCGAGGTTACCTCCGCCGCGCACACCGGGGAAACCGATCGGTCTCCTGCCGGCCGGGGAGCCGGGATCGCGTGACAGATCGAGTGAACAAGCGCTTAGATAGTGGCTTCCGACCCGAGCCGAGCTGGAGGCCCCGTTGCTGTTCACATCCGTCGACGACGTCTCCGCGCGCCTGGCCGCCACCGGATACCTCGCCTCGCCCGCGGTCGCCACGACCGTCTTCCTCGCCGACCGTCTGGGCAAGCCGCTGCTGGTCGAGGGTCCCGCCGGGGTCGGCAAGACCGAGCTCGCCAAGGCCGTGGCCGCCGTAGCCCAGGCGCGGCTGGTCCGGCTGCAGTGCTACGAGGGCGTCGACGAGTCCCGGGCGCTGTACGAGTGGAACCACGCCAAGCAGCTCCTGCGCATCAGCGCGGGCCGCGACGAGACGTGGGACGAGACCCGCACGGACATCTTCAGCGAGGAGTTCCTGCTCACCCGCCCCCTGCTCACCGCGATCCGCGGCGACGACGCCAAGGTGCTGCTGATCGACGAGACCGACAAGGCGGACGTCGAGGTGGAGGGCCTGCTCCTGGAGGTGCTGAGCGACTTCCAGGTCACCGTCCCGGAACTGGGCACGATCACCGCGACCCGCCGCCCCTTCGTCGTCCTCACCTCGAACGCCAGCCGTGAGCTGTCCGAGGCGCTGCGCCGCCGCTGCCTGTTCCTGCACATCGGCTTCCCGGACGAGGAGTTGGAGCGCCGCATCGTGGGGCTGAAGGTGCCCGGTCTGGACGAGGCGCTGGCCTCCTCCGTCGTCCGCGTGGTCGGAGCCCTGCGCGCCATGGACCTGCGCAAGGTGCCCTCGGTCGCCGAGACCATCGACTGGGCGCACACCCTGCTCGCGCTCGGCGCCGAGACCCTGGACGAGACCGTCGTGCGCGACAGCCTGGGCGTCCTGCTCAAGCACCAGGACGACGTGCTCAAGGCGGCGGCCAAGCTCGACCTGGACGCCGTGTGACCGCCCCCGGAGTGGCCGAGCGCCTGACCTCTCTGGTCGGGGCGCTGCGGGCGCACGGTATGCGGATCGGCACCGGCGAGACCGTGGACGCCGCGCAGGCGGTGGCCGCGCTGGGCCTGGCCGACCGCGAGGCGCTCCGCGAGGGACTGGCCGCGACACTGCTGCACGGCACGGTCCAGCGGCAGGTGTTCGACCCGGTCTTCGACCTCTACTTCCCCCGTGGCATCGGCGCTCCCGGGGGCGAGGCCGCGGACCGGGACGATCTGCGCGACCGGCTCGCGCGGGCGCTGGCGGCGGGCGACGAGGCACTGACAGCGCGGCTGGCGGCGGAGGCGGTGGACGGCTTCGGCGGATACGGCTCCTCCCCCGGTTCGGACGGCTGGTCCTCGCAGCAGACCCTCGACCGGCTCCGCCCGCAGACGCTGTTCGCCCGTGTCCGCGACACCCTCCGGGCGCAGGACGGGACGTCGGGGTTCACCGACCGGCTGCTGGAGGACGAGGTCCGGCGGCGGATCGAGGCGTTCCGGCGGCAGGTGGCCGTCGAGGCGCGGCGCCGGGTCGCCGAGCGCCGCGACCGCGACGAGCTCGCCCGGCGGGCGGTGGCGACCACCCCGGACCGGGTCGACTTCCTCTACGCCGGAAAGCTTCAACTGGCCGAGCTGCGGCGGACGGTGCAGCCGCTGGCCCGTAAGCTCGCCACCCGCCTCGCGGCCCGCCGGCGCCGCGCCGCCCGCGGCACCGTCGACCTGCGCCGCACCCTGCGCGGATCGCTGTCCACGGGCGGGGTGCCGATGAAGCCGGTGCTGCGCAGGCGTCGTCCCGTGCGGCCCGAACTGGTGCTGCTGTGCGATGTGTCGGGCTCGGTGTCCGGCTTCTCGGACTTCACGATGCTGCTGGTGCAGGCGCTGCACGACCAGTTCAGCAAGGTGCGGGTGTTCGCCTTCGTCAACCGGCTCGACGAGGTGACCCCGCTTCTGGAGCACGGCGCGGCCGACCCGCAGGGACTGGGCGCCCGCATCCGGGCGGAGGCCACGCTCACGGGCTGGCACGGCAGCAGCGACTACGGCGTCGCGCTGGGCGAGTTCGCCGAGCGCTACGGCGACGCGGTCGGCCCGCGCACCACGGTGTTCGTGCTCGGCGACGCGCGGACGAACATGAGCGACCCGAATCTGGCGGCGGTGCGGCACACCGCCGAACGGGCCCGCCGTGTCTACTGGTTGAACCCCGAGCCGCGTGCCCAGTGGGGCACAGGCGACTCCGCGGCACCCGAGTACGCCGAGCTGGTGGAGATGCATGAATGCCGTAACGCCCGCCAGCTCGGCGCGCTGATCACCCGTCTGCTGCCCGTGTGACGCGGCTGCCTCCCCGGCTCATGTCTTGGCGTAGTCCGTCGCCATGCCGCCGGCGAAGTCGTACACGACGCACGGTTCGTCCCCGACGACCCAGGCGTCGTGTCCGGGCGTGATCACGAAGACGTCGCCCGGTCCGACCTCGCGCTCGCCGCCCTCGTCCATGCGGATCTGCATGCGCCCCGATACGCAGTACCCGTTGTGATGGACCTGGCAGCTCGGTGTCCCGGCGATGGGTGACACGGACTCCGACCAGCGCCAGCCCGGCTCGAACGTGCCCACGGCGAAGTCGAGTCCGCTCAGGTGGACCGCTTCGAGGTGACCGCGCGGGAAGTCGCGCCGCTCGTCCGGCTTGTCGACAGCCTTGACCTCAATCATGACGGCTCCCTCCAGTGCGAGCCCCGTCCACCACACCATCGTCCGCCCGTCCAGCCCACGCCGCCATTCGGATGAAGCGGGCTTTCCCGCAGGAGCGGACAACAGGGTTGAACCGGCGCAGAATGGTGCGTGAGCCGCAGTCGCCGAAACACCAGAAAGGTGGCGATCATCGTGGCCGAACACCCTCACGCACTCCTCATCCGCAAGGGCTACGAAGCCTTCTCACGCGGTGACATGGACACCCTGCGCTCCATGATGGCGAGCGACGCCTCGCACCATGTGCCCGGCAGCCATCCGCTGTCCGGCGACTTCAAGGGGATCGACACGGTCCTCGGCTACTACGGACAGCTCATGGAGGAGACGGGCGGCACCTTCAGGGTCGAGCTGCGCTCCGTCCTGGTGGACGGCCGTGGACACGCGGTCGCCCTGCACCACGCCACCGCCCGGCGCGGCGACAAGAGCCTGGACGAGGACGGAGGGATCATCTTCCGGATCGTCGGGGACAAGATCACCGATCTCGACGAATGCGTCGCGGACATCGACGTGGACGACGCGTTCTGGTCATGACTGCCCCGCCCGGCCGCACAGCCGGGCGAACCGGTCCGCGTCCACATTGCCGCCGGAGACGATGACGCCGATCCGCGGCGGCAGCGTGTCCACCCGCCCGGCGAGCAGCGCGGACAGCGGGGTCGCCCCGCTCGGCTCGACGACGATCTTCAGGCGCTCGAACGCGAAGCGCATCGCGTCGCGGATCTCGTCGTCGGAGACGAGCGCGATCCCGTCGACGAGCCTGCGGTTGACGGAGAAGGTCAGCTCGCCGGGCGTCTCGGCCGCCTGCCCGTCGGCGATGGTGCGCGGCACGGGGATGGTGACGCGCCGCCCCGCCTCCAGGGACCGCCTGGTGTCGTCCCCGGCCTCCGGCTCGACGCCGAGCACCCGGATCCCCGGATGCAGCCCCTTGGCCGCCGTGGCGGAGCCCGCGATCAGGCCGCCACCGCCGACGGGTACGACCAGGGCATCCAACTCCCCCGTCTCCTCGAGGAGTTCGAGCGCCGCGGTGCCCTGCCCGGCCAGCACATGCGGGTGCTCGTACGGCGGGATGAGGGCGAGCCCGCGCTCGGCGGCGAGGGCTTCGCCGACCGCGACGCGGTCCTCGGTGTAGCGGTCGTAGGTGACGACCTCGGCGCCGTAGCCGAGGGTGGCCTCGCGCTTGGAGCGCGGGGTGTCCTCGGGCATGACGATGACGGCGGTGGTGCCGAGTTCGCGGGCGGCCAGGGCGACGGCCTGGGCGTGGTTGCCGGAGGAGTAGGCGGCGATGCCGCGCGCCAGCTGCTCCGGGGTGAGCCGGGAGGCCGCGTTGTAGGCGCCGCGGAACTTGAAGGCGCCCACCCGCTGGAAGTTCTCGCACTTCAGGTAGACCTCGGCACCGACGAGGGCGTCGAGGGTCCGCGAGTGCAGCACCGGGGTGCGGTGTGCGATGCCCTTGATCCTGGCGGCGGCGTCGCGGACGGAGTCGAGGGTGACCGGTGCGGCGGTGATCGTCACGCGTGTCCTCCGGTGGTGGTCGGGGCGGTGGCGGCGCGGGCCTGGGAGAGATAGCTGTAGGCGGAGGCGCGGGAGATGCCGAGCCGGGCGGCGACCTGCTCGACCGCGCGGCGCACGGCGAACACGCCGTGTTCGTCGAGGCTGCGGAAGAGTCCGAGGCGCTCGGTGCGGCCGAGTCCGGCCCAGCTGTGGACCTGCCCGAGCCGGTGGGCGTCGAGAATGGCGTCGACGACGGAGTCGATGTCGTTGCCGAAGGCGGTGACCGGCGGCTCGGCGGACGCGGACGAGGGGCCGGCCAGCGCGCCGAGCAGGGCCTGGGCCTCGTGCACCGCGCTGATGTCGACGTTGACGCACAGGGCGCCGAACACCGCCCCCGCAGAGTCGCGCAGCACCATCGTGGACGACTTGACCAGCTGTCCGGCCCCGGTGCGGGTGACGTAGTTCAGGTCGTCGTCGGCCGCGTCGCCACGGGCCAGGATGCGCATGCCGATCGCGCTCATCGCCCCGCCCACGGAGCGCCCCGTCACCGAACCGGCCACGGCCACGACCGACTTCTCCGGCTGCCGGTAGTCGTGCAGGACGACCTCGCACAGCGGCCCGAACGTCGCCACGATCCCGTCGACGACGGGGCGCAGCGCGGCGAGGATCGCATCGCGCTCGGTGTCCGGGGAGTGCTCGGCAGCCATACCCTGTAGACTACAGGTCCAATCACTGGACAGAAAGTCCAGCGACTGCCCGGACGGCCGGACCCGCGCCGGCCGGGGTGCCGGCGGTGGCCCCGAGGTCTAGAAGACGGAGTCGTGCGTGGCCGCGTACGTCAGTGCCTCCCTGGCCGCGTGCCGGTCCTGGACCGTCTCCCACCAGGGGTGGGTGTGCATCTCCTCCGCCAGCCGCCGGCAGCGCTCGCGCGCGTCCGCCAGCCGCTCCCGCTGATCGCCGGTCAGCTCGGCGCGGCCGGCCGCGATGTCCGTGCCGCGGGGCAGATGCGCGGCGACGTCCTCGCAGTGCTCCAGCGCGCGGGTGAAGGTCCTCCGGGCGGCCACGAGGTCCCCGGGGATGACGAACTCCCCCACCGTGAAGGGCCGGGAGAACGCCGACGGCCCCGGCTCGGTGTGCCACAGCGAGGCGTCGATCGACCGCTCGTCGTCGCGCGCCCGCGTCAGCTCGGCCCGGACGCCCGCTCCCACGCCCCGGGGCCCCGGCCCGGGAGTAGCGGCCACGTCCGGGCCGCCGGTGCCCGCCGCCGCCCCGCCCGGCACGGGCTCGGGTCGGCCTTCGAGGAACTCCTCCTTGTCCGTCGGAGTGACCCACATGTGCCAGCCACGACGGCCCGCGGGGCGGGGCAGGTAGAGCGAGACGAGTTCACCGGTGGCCGTACGGCGGACGACGTCGTCGTAGTAGAGGCCGCGCACCGGCTCCCACAGGGCGTGCCTGCCGCCGCAGCGGCCGGCGCCCTGCCGCGGGCAGGGGACCGGATTCCCCCAGTCGCAGCGGGACATGTGCAGGTGCTTGACGCCGCCGCGCACCGGCAGGGCCGCGCGGTCGGTGACGTCGCGCCAGCTCTGCACGTTCACCCGGGCCCAGGGGGCCCGGTCGATGGGGATCGCGTTCTCGTTGTTGACGAGCCACAGCGGGGTGAGTCCCTCGCGGCGGGCGCTGCGGGTGCGTTCGTCCACGGAGCCGCCGGCTATCGCGGCGAGCTGTATTTCATAAGCGAGCCGCTGTTCGCCGGCACCCTCCACGGTCACGTCCCTGTGCCGCTTTACGCTTTCCCCTTCCTCCGCCCGCGTCACACGGAAACCCTCTCCCGAGGCGACCTGGGCGGTGTAATCCCTGAGCGCCTTGTGGAGATCGCTCTCGGCCTTTGTCTCGGGGCGTTCCCCTTTTGCCACATGCATCGCGTGCGGCCTTCCGCTGACCTTGCGGATGGCCATGAAGCCGGGGCAGACGAACCCTTCGTCCTGATGGGCTTCGAGGCAGTAGAGAAGATCGGGCTGGTAATTGCCGTAGATCTCGTCGAGCAGCCGTGGGTATTCGGGGTGCCCGAGATCCGCCTCGGTCAGGTCGAGCGTGATGCCGAGGCCCCTGTGCCAGACGCTGTAGGTCATGGTGCGAGCGTAGGACGCACCACTGACAATCGGCTTTTCCTTGATCGTCAGGAGGCATTCCGGCGCATTCCCGTGAGGCGGACGACTCACGGAAAAGCGCCCCTTGATTCACGCGCGCGCCGGCACACCCTTGCGCGTCACCGCACCCTTCCCCGGGGCCTCAACGGCAGCGGCGGCAGTTCGGGGGCCGGCAGCGGAGCGCCGTCGTAGCCCTTGACCTCGCCGAACCGCGTGCCGTTCGTCCAGTCCTCGCGGGCCTGCTCGATCTCCTCCTGGGTGCGCCCGATCCAGTTCCAGAACATGATGAGCTCCTCCTCGAACGGCTCGCCGCCCAGGAGCATCAGCCCGGCGTCCGACGCGGCGCGCAGCGGGAGTTCGGTGCGGCCGCAGCCGAGGTAGAGCATCGAGCCCGGCAGCACCGGCACACCGTCCACGTGGGCCTCGCCGGACATGGCCAGCACCGCGTACTCGAAGTCCGGCTCCAGCGGGAGCCGTACGTCCGCGCCGCCCGCCAGGGCCAGGTCGGCGCCGACGATCGGGGTGTACGTGGTGCCGGGCGAGGCCGCGCCGTCCAGGTCGCCGAGGATCAGTGTGCCCGTGAGGCCCGGGGCGGTGACGACCGGCAAATCGGCGTGGTGCTCGAAGTGCGGGTCGGTGTGCCGGTGGCCGTCCGGGAGGGCGACCCAGAGCTGGGCGCCGTGCAGCAGGCGGGCGTGCGGGCGGGGGCTCTCCTCGGAGTGGCTGATCGCCCGGCCGGAGGTCATCAGGCCCAGCTCGCGCGGGCGGATGGTCTGCAAGCTGCCGGTCGAGTCGCGGTGCAGCACCTCGCCCTCGTGCAGCCAGCTCACGGTCTGCAGGCCCATGTGCGGGTGCGGCGGCACCTGCATGCCGGGCTCGTCGGCGATGTCGTCGGGGCCGTAGTGATCGACGAAGCACCAGGCGCCGACCATGCGGCGCCCCAGGTTGGGCAGCAGCCGGCGGACTTCGGTCGACTCGCCGAGCTTGACGCGGCGAGGACTGAGGAGTTCACGCACGGGCTCCGCCACCACGAAGCCGCGGCCGCCGCACAGAGCGGGAACCGCCTCGCGATCAAGATTGCTCATGGCGCCAACCTAGTCCTGTCGGAGGCGCCGCGTCAGTCCGTCACCCGGGCGGTACCCTCCGTGGCCGGAAAAATAGTAGCCATGGCTATAGTAGCCATGTACTGTAATGAGCATGAGCCGAGGTTCCGAGAAGGCGACACCGGGTTTCCTGGTGTGGCGCCTGTCGATGAAGTGGCGGGTCGCCGTCGACCGGGCGGTGGCACCGCTCGGCCTCACGCACGCGCAGTACTCCCTGGTGGCCTCGCTGTACGGCATGCAGCGCACCGGCGAGCGCCCCAGCCAGCGGCGCCTCGCCGACCACACCGGCCTCGAACCGCTCTACGTGTCGAAACTGGCCCGCGCGCTGGAGGCGGCCGGCCTGCTGGAGCGCGCCCGCGACCCGCGGGACCCGCGCGCCGTGCAGCTGGCCCTGACCGAGCGGGGCCACGAGGTCACCGGGCGCGCCATCGAGGTCGTCCAGGGTCTGCTCCAGCAACTGCTGGCACCGCTCGGGGGCCCGGACGGCCCGCGCGCACGGGAGTTCACCCGCGACCTGGCGACCCTGCTCGACGCACCGCTCGACCCTTCAGCCATGGACGGCGAGTCCGACAAGGAGCAGCCATGACCAGCAACACAGCCACCACCGCGGCCGCGACCGCACCCACCGCCGACGCCCGCGCGCTCGGCCTGGCCCACTACGCCGCCCGGGCCGTCCTGGAGCGCGTCCTGACCCGGCACGGCGCCACCTTCGCGCAGCAGGTCACCCTCCGGCTCGTCGCCGTCGCCGAGGCGCCGTTCGAGCGGGAGGCACTCGTCGACCAGGTCGCCGGCTCGCTGAAGGCCGACACGGCCGACGTGCGGGAGGTCGTCGGCCGGCTGCTCGCCAGGGGACTCCTCGCGGCCGAGGCGTCCCAGGTCCGGATCACGGAGGCCGGCCGGGAGTTCCACGCCGCGGTGGCCGGCGAGACCGCGGAGATCTCGGCCCGGGTCTGGGGCGGAATCCCGGCCGAGGACCTGGCGGCGACCGGCCGCGTCCTGGCCCTGGTGACCGAACGGGCCAACGCCGAACTCGCCGCGCCGTCCGCCTGATCCGCCCGGTTCCACGCCGGCCGACCGTCCACCCCGCATCTGGTGGAATGTTCAACCATCGGTCGTGGTTGTGTACGTCGAAGGAGGTCACGAGTGGACACGACGTACTACGACCACGGGACACCGGCGGAGCGCTGGGAGCGCGCGCAGATGTTCTTCGACGCCAAGGACTACGCCGCCGCGGCGCGCGTGCTGGGCGGGCTGGTCGAGGAGGTGCCGGAGCAGACCGGACCGCGGCTGCTGCTGGCGCGCTCCTACTACCACTCGGCCCAGCTGCGCCGCGCCGAGGGCGAGTTGCGTGTGATCGTCGAGCGTGAGCCGGTGGAGTACTACGCCCGGCTGATGCTCGGCCGCACCCTCCAGCGGCAGGGGCGGGACGAGGAGGCCGAGTCGCACCTGCGCATCGCCTCGGCGCTCGCGGGCGACTTCGCGGAGGTCTGACAGACGCCCGCACGCGGGGAGGAAGACGCCGTCCACGGCGACACGGCCGGGCCCGGTTCCGACAGCGGAACCGGGCCCGGCCGTGTTCCCGCCGCCCGCGGGCCGGCGGCTTCGAGCCGCCCGCTGCCGCGGCGGTCAAGCGCTGTCCACCGACCGGGGCACGGTTCCGGGGCGGGGACGTGGTGCGGTGCGGCTCGGCGGTCCGCGGCCGGTGCGGGAGACCATGGCATGCTGGCACGATGGCAACTCCCCCTGATCGGGCGCCCCTTGCGGAGCAGGTCGAGGCGCTTCTCGCCGTCGACGGCCCGCTGCCCATCGTCGCCGCGGGCGACCCGGTGCTCAGGCGGGGCACCGAGCGCTTCGACGGTCAGCTCGACGCCGCGCTGCTGGCCCGCTTCGTCGAGGCCCTGCGCGTGACCATGCACGCGGCGCCCGGGGTGGGGCTCGCCGCGCCGCAGGTCGGTGTGGCGCTGCGGATCGCGGTGATCGAGGACCCGGCGCCGGTGCCGGAGGAGGTACGGCTGGCGCGCGGCCGGGTGCCGCAGCCCTTCCGGGTGCTGGTCAACCCCTCGTACGAGGCCGTCGGCACGGACCGGGCCGCCTTCTTCGAGGGCTGTCTGAGCGTGCCGGGCTGGCAGGCGGTGGTGGCGCGCCCCGCCGAGGTGCGGCTGACCGGCCTGGACGAGCACGGACGGGCGCTGGACGAGGTGTTCACGGGCTGGCCCGCGCGGATCGTCCAGCACGAGACGGACCACCTCGACGGCACGCTGTACCTCGATCGCGCGGAACTGCGCTCCCTGTCCTCGAACGAGGCGATGGCGGAGCGGTGGACGCAGCCGGTGCCGGAGGAGGCGGCGCGGTCGCTCGGGTTCCCGTTGCCGTAGCCGCCCGCAATGCCCCCGCCACGGGTCGACCGGCGACGGGGGCACGCTGAACTCTCCCGGTGAATAGGTCAGTTGTCGCGGTACGACTCCAGCAGCCGCAGCCACACCTCACTGATCGTCGGGAACGACGGAACCGCGTGCCACAGCCGGCTGATCGGCACCTGGCCCGCGACGGCGATCGTGGCGGAGTGGATGAGCTCACCGACGCCGGGGCCGACGAAGGTGACGCCGCGCAGGATCTCCTCGTTGACGTCGACGACCATGCGGGCGCGGCCGCGGTAGCCGTCGGCGTACAGGCCCGCGCCGGCCGCGGAGCTGATGTCGACGTCGACGGCGCGCACCCGGTGGCCGGCCTGTTCCGCCTCCGCGAGGGAGAGGCCGACGGCCGCCGCCTCCGGGTCGGTGAAGACGACCTGGGGCACGGCATGGTGATCGGCGGTGGCCGCGTGCGCACCCCAGGGGTCCGACTCCAGGATCGGCACGCCGGAGGCGCGTGCGGCGATGGCGGCACCGGCGATGCGGGCCTGGTACTTGCCCTGGTGGGTCAGGAGCGCCCGGTGGTTGACGTCGCCGCACGCGTACAGCCAGTCCGTGCCGCTCACCCGCAGGCTGTCGTCGACCGGGATCCAGCCGCCCGGTTCCAGGCCGACGGTGTCCAGGCCGACGGTGTCCAGGCCGATGTCGCCGGTGCGCGGCTTGCGTCCGGTGGCGAAGAGGATCTCGTCGGCCTCGATGCGGTCGCCCTGGTCGGTGACGACCACGACGGTGCCGTTCTCGCGGGTGACGGACCGCACCGACGTGCCGGTGCGGACGTCCGCGCCGGCCTCGGCGAGCGCCTCGGCGACCAGTTCACCGGCGAACGGCTCCATGCGGTTGAGCAGGCCCTTGCCGCGGACGAGGAGGGTGACCTGCGAGCCGAGGGCCTGCCAGGCGGTGGCCATCTCGGTGGCGACCACTCCCCCGCCGACGACCACGAGACGGCCGGGCACCTCCTGCGCGCTGGTGGCGTCGCGGCTGGTCCACGGCTTGACGTCGGCCAGGCCCGGCAGGTCGGGCAGCACGGCGTCGGTGCCGGTGCAGACGGCGACGGCGTGTCGTGCGGTGAGCACCTTGCGGCTGCCGTCCGCGGCGGTGACGGTCACGGTGCGCGGCCCGTCCAGGCGGCCGTGGCCGCGGTACAGGTCGGCGCCGATGCCGTCCAGCCACCCGGCGGCGCCGTCGTCGTGCCAGTCGGATGTGTAGTAGTTGCGGTGGGCGAGGACCGCGGCCGCGTCGAGGGGGCCCTGTACCGACTGGCGCAGGCCCGGCACCCGCCGGGCGTCCGCGCGGGCGATGACCGGGCGCAGCAGCGCCTTGCTGGGGACGCAGGCCCAGTACGAGCATTCGCCGCCGACCAGTTCGCTCTCCACGACCGCGGTGGACAGACCCGCCGCACGGGTGCGGTCGGCCACGTTCTCCCCCACGGGCCCGGCCCCGAGCACCACGACGTCGTAAGCGATGGTTTCCGTTTCCGTCATGGGGTCAGTCTGGTGGGTGGTGTGCGCTCAGGCCACACGGGTAGGGGCGCGGAATACGTGACATGTCGGCCGCGTTGTGCCGACGGCTTCGCCACCGACAGCAGGAAGAGGGAATTGCGCGATGAGCAGCACCGTGGAGCTCACCAAGGAGAACTTCGACCAGACGGTCACGGACAACGAATTCGTCCTGATCGACTTCTGGGCGTCCTGGTGCGGGCCGTGCCGTCAGTTCGCACCTGTCTACGAGAAGGCGGCCGAGGAGAACCCCGATCTGGTGTTCGGCAAGATCGACACCGAGGCGCAGCCGGAGCTGGCCGCGGCCTTCGGTATCCAGTCGATCCCGACGCTGATGATCGTGCGCGACCAGGTCGCCGTGTTCGCGCAGCCGGGCGCCCTGCCCGAGTCCGCGCTGACGGACGTCATCGGGCAGGCCCGCAAGCTGGACATGGACGAGGTCCGCAAGGCGGTCGCGGACCAGCAGGCCCAGGCCGAGCAGAACGGCCAGTAGTTCCTGGAAGGGATCCAGTAGTTCCTAGAAGGGATACGGCGCCACGTCTCCGCGCACCGTCGTCCAGCGCACGTCGGTGAAGGCCTCCAGATTGGCCTCACCGCCGAAGCGCGCGCCGGTGCCGGACGCGGCGACGCCGCCGAAGGGGGCCACGGCCTCGTCGTTCACGGTCTGGTCGTTGATGTGGACGATGCCGGTCGGAATACGTTCGGCGAGGTCGAGTCCGCGGGCCGCGTCACGTGTCACGATGCCCAGCGAGAGGCCGTACTCGCTCTGCGCCGCCCAGGCCGCCGCCTCGTCGGCGGTGCTGAAGGCGCGTACGGGCGCGACCGGGCCGAAGACCTCCTCGGCGTAGGCGGGGCTCGCGTCGTCGACGCCCGCGATGACCGTCGGGCGGTAGAAGAGCTTCTCGTGGGTGCCGCCCGCGGCGACCTTGGCGCCGCGGGCGGTGCTGGCCTGCACCAGATCGTGGATCTTGGTGAGCTGGGCCTCGTCGATGACGGGGCCCAGGTGGACCTGTTCGCGGTGCGGGTCGCCGACCGCGAGGGAGTCGGCCTTGGCCGCGAGGCGGTCGACGTACTCCTCGTAGATCGACCGGTGGACCAGGTGGCGGCCGGTCGTCATGCAGATCTGGCCCTGGTGGAAGAAGGAGCCCCAGGCGGCCGTCGAGATGACCGCGTCGAGGTCGGCGTCCTCCAGCACGACCAGGGCGGAGTTGCCGCCGAGTTCCAGATGCACGCGCTTGAGCAGGCGCCCGCCCGCCTCGCCGACGGCGCGGCCCGCCGCGGTGGAGCCGGTGAAGGAGATGACGGGTACGCGCGGGTCGGCGACCAGCGCCTGGCCGACGTCCGGGCCGCCGGGCAGCACGTGCAGCAGGTTCTCGGGCAGGCCCGCCTCGGCGAAGACCGCCGCGAGCGAGAGGCCGCCGCAGACCGCGGTGCGCGGGTCCGGCTTCAGGACGACCGCGTTGCCGAGGGCGAGGGCCGGGGCGACCGAGCGGATGGAGAGGATCAACGGGGCGTTGAACGGTGCGATCACGCCCACCACCCCCACCGGGACACGGCGGGTGTACGACAGCCTCGGTGCCTCGGTCGGCAGGACCTGTCCGGCCGGGCGGGAGGCGAGGGCGGCGGCCTCGTAGCACTCCTGGGCGGCGACATGCAGCTCGAAGTCGGCCTTGCCCGGGATGGAGCCCGACTCGCGCACGATCCACTCGCGCAGTTCCCGGGCGTGTGCCGCGAACAGGTCGCCGGCCTTGCGCAGGACGCCGGCGCGGACGAAGTGCGGGACGCGCGCCCACTCCGCCTGGGCGGCCCGGCCGGCCTCGGCGGCGGCCGCGACGTCCTCGGCGGAGGCGAGCGTGACGGTGGCGAGCGTGTCCCCGGTGGCGGGCTCTGTGACGGCGTACTCGGGCCCCGACAGGGAGCGGGGCTGCCAGGTCTTCGGGTCGAGCAGCGGCATGACGGCTCTCCGTTTCGTCACCGGGACTCACATCGGGAGCGGAAGTCCCGTGTAGTTCGCGGCCAGTTCGGCGGCCGCGTGGCGGGATGCTGCGATCCGGCGCAGACGTGCGAGCTGCAGACGGGTCTCGAACACATCCCCATCTGGTTGAGCATGCAACATCTTAGTCATGTCGTAGGAGAATCGTGTGGCCTGCCACACGCGGGCGAGGCACAGGTCCGAGTAGGCGTCCAGGAGTTGCTCGGACTTCGTGCGGTGCAGTCCGGCGAAGGCGCGGGCGAGGACGCGGACGTCGGAGACGGCGAGGTTGAGGCCCTTGGCGCCGGTCGGCGGCACGATGTGGGCGGCGTCGCCGGCCAGCAGCAGCCGTCCGTGGCGCATCGGCTCATGAACGAAACTGCGCATCGGTGTCACGGACTTGGCGGTGATCGGGCCGCGGTGCAGGGTCCAGTCGGCGTCGATGGCGAAGCGGGCGGCGAGTTCGTCCCAGACGCGGTCGTCGCTCCAGTCGCCCGCGTCGGTGCCGTTGGGCACCTGAAGGTAGAGGCGGGAGACGTGCGGGGAGCGCATGCTGTGCAGGGCGAAGCCGCCCTGCCCGCGCGCGTAGATCAGCTCCTCGCAGGAGGGCGCCACGTCGGCGAGGATGCCGAGCCAGGAATAAGGGTAGTCGCGTTCGTACGTCCGGCCGAGGGTGTCCGGGAAGGTGTCGCGGGCGATGCCGTGGAAGCCGTCGCAGCCCACCACCCAGTCACAGGCGAGGGTCTGCTCGCGGCCCTCGTGACGGAAGCGCACCACGGGTGAGTCGCTGTCCGGCTTCTCGATCGCCAGCGCCTCGGCCTCGAACAACAGCGGTGGTCCTTCGGCCAGTTGGAGCGCGACGAGATCCTTCACGATCTCGGTCTGGGCGTAGACGGTGACCGTGCGGCCACCGGTCAGAGCGGGGAAGTCGATGTGGTGGCGTTCCCGGTCGAAGCGCAGCTCGATGCCCTGGTGGACCAGCCCCTCGGCGTTCAGCCGCTCGGCGGCGCCAGCCTCGTGCAGGGCGTCGACCGTGCCCTGTTCGAGCATTCCGGCGCGCTGGCGCTGCTCGACGTACTCCCGGGTCCGGGCCTCCAGCACGACGCAGTCCATGCCGGTGCGGTGCAGCAGCCGGGCGAGGAGCAGCCCGGCCGGGCCGCCGCCGATGATGCCGACCGTCGTGCGCATGCGCGCCCCCTTGGTTCAGCTGGAGTCGCGGTGGATCACCGTGGCTCCCAGCACTGTGTGCGTCTCGGGCGCGGCACCGGGGTTGCGCACCGCGCGGTCCACCAGTTCGGCGAGGTCACGGCCGGACGGCAGCTCGATGTGGACCGTGCTCAGCCGGGGCCGCAGCAGCCGGCCGAGCATGAGGTCGTCGGCACCGATGAGGGCCACGTCCTCGGGGATGCGCACGCCGGCGTCCTGGAGCGCGCGCATCAGCAGCATCGCGTACTCGTCGTTGTACGCGAACACGGCGTCGAGGTCGAGGTCGCGCCAGCGGGCGGCGAGGCGTGCGGCGGACTCCTCCTCGTAGGCCAGGGGGAGTTCGGTGACACCGGCCTCGGTGCCCCGCAGGGCCCGGCGCACGCCTTCGAGGCGGGGCCGGGCGAAGGACCCCAGGCCGTCCTCCTGGGGCGTGACGACGCCGATGCGGCGCCGGCCGCGGTCGTAGAGGTGTCCGGCGGCGCAGTGGCCCACGGCCTCGTGGTCCATGAGCAGGGCGTGGGCGCCGTCGACGGACCCGGGGCCGAGGGTGACGACGGCACGGGCGCCGGAGCGCTTGAGGACGGTCACACCCTGCGGGCTGAGGGCCCCCGCGCCGGGCACCAGCACGGCGACCGGACGCAGTTCGGCCCAGGCGCGGGCGGCCTCGTCGCCGTCCACGCCGACGGAGCCGTACTGCACGACGGTGTAGTCGAGGCGGCCGAGCGCCCATTGGAGCTCGCTGAGGAACTGGCTGTAGAGGGGACCGACCGGGAAGCGTGGGGCGGGCATCAGGACCATGCGGCTGTGGCCGGCGCGCAGGCTGCGGGCGGCGGCGTGCGGCACGTAGCCGAGTTCCTTGGCGGCCTCGTGGACCCGGCGGCGCGTGGGCTCGCTGATCCGTACGGCGCTGGTGTTGTTCAGGACGTAGGAGACGGTCGCGCGCGAGACGCCGGCCAGGCGGGCCACGTCGGCGCTCGTGGGCACGGAACGCGCCGTGGAGGAAGAGTGCGCGGGCGTTTTCGGTATCTGCACCATGACGTACGGCATCTTTGCAGAACCTGTGTCCGGGACCACACCCGGGCATCGGCGAACATGTTCGTCACGAACTTGTTCGCAACGAACATGTTCGTTACCGTGGAGGCATGACAGACCGACCCGCCACCCCGCGCAGCCGTCGCGAGCGCCCGGCCAAGCCCGCCCTGAGCCGGGAGGCGATCGTCGCCGCGGCGGTCGCGATCCTGCGCGCCGAGGGCCTGCAGAAGGTGACGATGCGGCGCCTGGCACAGCAGCTCGACACCGGCCCGGCCTCGCTGTACGTCTACGTGCGCAACACCGCGGAGCTGCACGCGGCCGTCCTGGACGAGCTGCTGGGGACCGTCGGGCCGGCCCCGGCCGAGGGCACGTGGCGAGAGCGCCTGGAAGGGGTGCTCACCGCGTACACCGCGATGCTCTTCGAGCACCCGAGCCTGGCCCGCTCCGCGCTGACGGCCCGGCCGAGCGGCCCGCACTACCTGGACCTGATCGAGACGCTGCTGGCCCTGCTCGACGAGGGCGGCGTCCCGCCCGCCCAGGCCGCGTGGGGCGTGGACCTGCTGCTCCAGCACACGACCGCGACCGCCGCCGAACACGCGGCCGGCGAGGCGTCCGAGGAGGACTGGGACGCCCTGCGCCGCGCGGTGCACGGCGCGTCCGAGCGCACCCGTCCGCACATCGCCGCACTCGCCGGCCCGCTGCTCGCGGGAGCGCCGCAGGACCGGCTGTCCTGGGGACTGCGGACGCTGATCGCCGGTATCGAGCAGGCCCCCCGCCCGCGTGAAACCCGCTGAACCCCACCGACCTCAAGGAGAACGCCATGACCACCCACCACGCCATCACCATCGTCGGCGCCGGCCTCGGCGGCCTCACCCTCGCCCGTGTGCTGCACGTGCACGGCATCGAGGCCGCCGTCTACGACCTGGACGCCTCCCCCGCCGCCCGCACCCAGGGCGGCATGCTCGACATCCATGACGACTCCGGCCAAGTCGCCCTGCACGCAGCGGGGTTGCACGAGCGGTTCCGGACGCTCGTCCATCCCGGCGGTGAAGCCACGCGTGTGCTGGACAAGGACGCCGTGGTCCGCCGGGAGGACACCGACGGCGACCGGGGCGAGCGCCCCGAGATCGACCGCGGCGACCTGCGCGATCTACTGCTGGACTCCCTGCCCGAGGGCACCGTCCGCTGGGACGCCAAGGTCACCGGCGCGCGTCCGCTGGACGGCGGCCGGCACGAGGTGACCCTCGCCGACGGCACCGTGCTCACCACGGACCTGCTGGTCGGCGCCGACGGCGCCTGGTCGCGGATCCGCCCGCTGCTCTCGGACGCCCAACCCGCCTACACCGGCGTCTCGTTCGTCGAGGCGGACCTCAAGGACGCGGACCTGCGCCACCCGGTGAGCGCCGAAGTGGTCGGCCGGGGCATGCTGTTCGCGCTCGGCGCCGGCCGGGGCTTCCTCGCGCACCGCGAGACAGACGGCAGCCTGCACGTCTACGCCGCCGTCGAGGCGCCCGAGGAGTGGCTGGACGGTATCGACTTCACCGACGCCGAGGCGGCCAAGGGACAGGTCGTGGCGCACTTCGCCGACTGGGACAAGAGCCTGCGGGCGCTGGTCGAGGACGCCGACGGCGCACTCGTGCCGCGGCGCATCCACGCCCTGCCGGTGGGCCACCGCTGGGCCCGGGTGCCGGGTGTGACGCTGCTCGGCGACGCCGCGCACCTGATGTCCCCGTTCGCGGGCGAGGGCGCCAACCTGGCGCTGCTCGACGGCGCCGAGCTGGGCCTCGCCCTGGCCGCGCACCCGGGCGACACCGAGGAGGCCCTCATCGCCTACGAGGAGAAGATGTTCCCCCGCAGCGAGATCTCCGCGGCCGCGTCGGCGGCGAGCGGAGCCATGCTGTTCCGCGCCGACGCGCCCCAGGGCCTGCTGGACATGTTCGCCGGGCACACCGGGGGCGACGGCAGCTGAGGTGAGCGGCCGCGGTCACACGGACGCAGCCGGGCCGACTTCGGGCCACCGCATCCGGACGGATGCGGTGGAGTGCCGCCGGGTTGCCGGGCACGGGCCGAGTGGGGTGCCGCCGGGCGGGACATGGGCCTGGTCAGGATGGGCCGAGCCGGCCTGGGCGGGCGTCTGAGCCTGGCGCGTCTGAGCCTCGCGCGTCCGGGGCGGGTGTCCGAGCCGGGCGTGTCTGGGCCTGCCGCGTCTGGGGCGGGCTCCGAGCCGGGCTCGTCTGAGGCGGGCTCGTCTGAGCCGGACTCGTCTGGACCCTTGCCGGAGGTCGGGCGGGGCCTCGCGGGGACTGGGAGTGCTGAGAGCGCCAAACGGTGGAAGAGCTGGGAGTGCCGGGGGGCCGGGGGGGGCTGGGAGTGCCGGAGGGGGGCTGGGAGTGCCGGGGGGCTGGGAGTGGCGAAGGGGGGCTGGGAGTGCCGGGGGGTTCAGGCGGGCGTCCCGGTGCCCGTCACCCGCGCCACCAGGTCGATCCAGCCGGCCTCCAGCCGCTCCAGGGACATGCCGCGCTGCCTGGTCAGGTGGTGGATCACCGCCGGGTCGAGATAGCCCAGGAGCGTCTGCGCCAGCAGCTCGCAGTCGGCGTCCGGCACGATCTGCCGCAGCAGCATCGTGACGTGCATGGCGAGGGCTCCGGCCGAGGGGTGGACGAACCGGCGGGACGGATCGGGCGTGGCGGCCAGCTGAAGGTCCAGCTGCTCGGCCGAGCGGTAGAGCAGGGCCACGCCGAACGCGCGCAACCTGTCCAGCGGCGGCGCCCCGGGCCCCAGCGGCGGCGGCCCGCCGAGGAAGTCGGCCTGCAGCTTGCGTGCCGAGTGGTCCAGCAGGGCCATCAGCAGTCCGGTCCGGTCGCCGAAGCGGCGGAAGACGGTCCCCTTGCCCACGTTGGCCGCCGCGGCCACCGCCTCCATCGTGACCCCGGCCGCACCGTGCTCGGCAATCAGCCGGCCGGCGGCCTCCAGCAGCCGGGCCCGGTTGCGCGCGGCGTCTGCGCGCAGGCACGGTTCGTCGTCGGCGGTGCTGAGTTGCAGCAACTCGGGCTCGCCGACCGAATCCTGGGGCCTGGGAAAGGGCGGCAGGGTGGCGGACATGAAGACAGCGTAAAGCATGGGGAACAAAACTGGACCGCGGTCCGCTTAAGGTGCTACACAATAAACGGACCTCGGTCCGGATCGTCCACAGCAGCGTTTCAAGCCCCCCATTTGGAGACCCCCATGTCTGTCCGCATCCTCGCGCTCGTCGGCAGCCTTCGCGCCGGTTCGCACAACCGCCAGCTCGCCGAGGCGGCCGTCAGGTTCGCGCCCGAGGGCGCCGACGTCGAGATCTTCGAGGGCCTGGCCGAGATCCCGTTCTACAACGAGGACATCGACGTCGAGGGCAGCGTTCCGGCCGCGGCGGCGAAGCTGCGCGAGGCCGCCCGGTCCGCCGACGGGTTCCTGTTCTTCTCCCCCGAGTACAACGGCACGATCCCGGCCGTCCTGAAGAACGCCATCGACTGGCTGTCCCGCCCCTTCGGCGCCGGTGCCTTCGGCGGCAAGCCGGTCGCCGTGGTCGGCACGGCCTTCGGCCAGTACGGCGGCGTGTGGGCGCAGGACGAGACCCGCAAGGCCGTGGGCATCGCCGGCGGCAAGGTGCTGGAGGACGTCAAGCTCTCCATCCCCGGCTCGGTGACCCGCTTCGCCGAGACCCACCCGGCCGACGACGCCGAGGTCGCCGCGCAGCTGACCGAGGTCGTCGCGCGCCTGCACGGCCACGCGGGCGAGGCCGTCGCCGCCTGATCCACGACCGCACGGGGGCGAAAAGGGCCGGGGCCGCCACAGCCCGGCCCTTTTCCCACCCCGGGCCACCCGCCCGCGTCCGCACACCGGGCGGCCCCTCCAGACGCGCCCGCCAAGCGGCCCGTCCCGCCCTCGCACGCGCGGCCGCCTGCCCACCCCCACACACCGGGCGGTTCCCCCATGGCCCGCCAGAGCCCCACTCCCGCGTCGCGCGCCGGCCCCACTCCCACGTCGCGCGCCGGCCCCACTCCCACGTCGCGCGCCGGCCTCCCTTCCACGGTCGGGCGCCAGGGCCGCCTCCCGTCGTGCACGCCGAGCGGCCCCATCCACCCGCGCGTGACGAGCGCCCTGTCCGCCCTCCCCCGCCAAGCGGCCTTCGGCGCCGTGGAACGGGCCGCCCTTCCGGCCGTGCCCGTCAAGCCGCTCCTCAGCCGCCCGCGCCCGGCACCTTGCAGCCGCTCACACCGAACAGAACTTCAGCCGCTCGCGCCAGGAACCGCCCCGTCGCCGCTCACGCCACCGCCGTCGGTGCCAGCTCGTGCAGCTGCGCGAGCGCGGCGGCGACCGCGGGCCGCTCCCGGCCGCCCCGGCGGGTGCAGGTGAGCAGCTTGCGGTGCGGGTTGCCCGTGCAACGGACCCGGCTGATCGGCAGGTGCGGGGTCAGCTGGGACAGGCGCGGGATCAGCGCGACGCCGAGCCGGTTGGCGACCAGGTGGGCGGTGACGTTCCAGTCCAGGGCGTGATGGACGATGCCGGGGCTGAAGCCGGCGTCGCCACACGCCGACATCACATGCGTACGGCAGGGGTCCTCGATCGGCACGATCCAGTCCTCGTGCGCCGCGTCGGACAGGGCGACCCGCTCGCGCCCGGCCAGCGCGTGCCCCTCGGGGACGACGAGGTCGAACGGGTCGTCCAGGAGCGGCTGCTGGTCGAAGCGGGTGTCGCTCAGCGGTGGGTTGTCCGGGCCGGCCTCGACGACGGCCAGGTCGGTCTCCCCCTCGAAGAGCAGGTCGAAGCTCTCGGACACGACGACCTCCCGGACGCGGACGGACAGCCGGGGGTACCGCTCCTGCAGCCGTAGCGCCATCGGGGCCAGCAATGCCGACACGGCCGTGGCGTGCCCGCTCACCCGGAGCGGGCCCGCGGGAGCGTGTTCGGCGCGCAGGTCAAGTTCGGCCTGGTCCCAGCGGGCCTGGATGGCGTCCGCGTGCGCGAGCAGGCTCTCGGCGGCCGGGGTGAGCCGCACCCCGCGACCCTGCGGTTCGAGGAGGTCGACGCCCAGGTCGCGGGCGAGCTGGCGGATCTGCTGGGAGGCCGCCGAGGTGGTGAAGTGCAGCGCGCGGGCGGCCGCGGTGACCGTGCCGTAGTGGGCGACGGCCCGCAGGACGTGCAGTCGGCGCAGGTCAATCATGAAGCCCAGGCTTCAAGGTGGGGTCGACAAAGTCAACCTGGACGTGTACGGACACCGGGTCGCACCCTGACTGTGTCGCGACGGCCCATCAGTCGAAACGCCCGAGGAGTTGCCATGATCAGCACGTCCTGCGACCAGTGCCCGCACTGCGGCTGGCCCGACCGCGCCGAGCCCTTCCAGGTGGTCTCGGGACACAGCACCGCGGCCGGCCGCACCCTGTGGACGCGCTGCGGCTGCGGCTCGCTGCAGGTCCGGGTGGAGGACGGCCGCGGCATGCGCGTCGTCTCCCGCAGCAGTCCCCCGGAGCCTCAGTCAAGCTGGGCCAGCCGCTGAACCGCGGGCGCCGCGAAGTCCTCGATCCACGCCGCGGGCTCACCGAGACGGGGCGCCAGGATCACGGTGTCGAGACCGAGTCCGGTGTACCCGTCGATGTCCCGCAGGAAGGTGTCGAGGTCTCCGACGGTCACCGACTCGCCCGTGTAGGCGATGGTCTTGCGGATCCGGTCGTAGTCGCGCCCCACGGTGTCGCAGTGCCGGCGCAGCACGTCCAGCTTGTGCCTGGCCTCGTCGGCGGAGGAGGGGATCAGGTTGCAGGCGTCCGCGTACTGGGCGACCAGGCGCAGCGTCTTCTTCTCCCCTCCCCCGCCGATCATGATCTCGGGGTGGGGGTCGCTGACCGGCGCCGGGACGCACAGGGTCTCGGCCAGCCGGTAGTGCTTGCCGTCGAACGGGCCGTCGGCCTCCGGGTCCCACATCTGCCGGCAGATCCGCAGGGTCTCCTCCAGGCGCTCGAAGCGCTCCGCGAGCGGCGGGTAGGGGACGCCGAGCCCCTCGTGCTCGCGGTCGTACCAGGCCGCGCCGATGCCGAGGGTGGCGCGGCCGCCGGACAACACGTCGAGCGAGGTGACGATCTTGGCGAGGAGTCCCGGGTGCCGGTAGGTCACGCCGGTGACCAGCGCGCCCAGCTGGACGGTGGAGGTGTGACCCGCGAGGTAGCCGAGGGTCGTGTAGGCCTCCAGCATCGGCGCCTCGGCGCCGCCGTTGAACTCCATCTGGAAGTAGTGGTCCATGACCGACAGCCAGCCGACGCCCGCCGCCTCGGCCGCGGCCCCCGCCGCGGCGAGTTCGGCGCCGAGTGCGGGCCCCCCTCCGCCGTGGTCGAACCGGTTGATGTGTACACCCACTCGCATGCCCGTCTCCGTCCACCCGGACCGTCGCCGTCTCCGGCACCGTCCCTGGCGACGCTAGATCTTCGAGCGCTCTCCAAGTCAAGGCCGCACCCGGCCCGCGCACGACCGCGTGCCGACGCGACCTCGCGCCGCCCCCACCCCCGGAACCGTCCGCCGCGCCCGGAACCGTCCACCATGCCCCCGGGATGCCCCCGGGCGCGGCCCCTCACCGCAGCGCGAACGACGCCCGGTGCTGCCACTCCGTACCGCTGTGGACCACGAGATCGACCGTGGGGACGCGCGCCGCGAAAGGAAGGCAGGGGCGGAGGCCGACCTCGATCTCGTCCAGCACCGCCTCGTCCTGCCCCTGGGCGACGGTCAGATGGGGGTGCGGGTCGTACTTGCCGCCGTACGGCGGGGCCTCCGGCCACCGCTCGACGACCGCCTGGGTGAGCCGGCGGAAGGGGGCGTCCGGCACCGGCGCGAGGTAGAGCACCCCGGGAAACCGCCCGCACTCCTCGAACCGCACGTCGAAGGACCGGTGACGGCCGACGATCTCGTCGAGGGCAGCGCAGGTCGCGGCGCCGACGAGGGAGGCGGGCAGGAAGGGAAAGACCACGGTGACGTGGGCCGGCACACCGGCCTGGGCCGCGGGGTCGAAACGCTTGCGCCAGCTCCGCACCGAGGGCTCGGCCTCCGGCACGGGGACCACGAGTGCCGTCTGTCCCGCGGCGAAGCGCCCGGATTCGTCGTCTGCCATGTCTCGGGTCTATCAGCCGGACCCCGTCGGCCGCGACACGACACAGATTGCACACGCGCAATACGTGTGGACGCCGACATTTTCGTCGTTGCCCTATCCTGGAGGTGACCCGCTTCGGGACGGAGGACTCAGCCCCATGACCGCGACCGACCCGGCACTCACCGCCCTCGCCCAGGGCTGGTGCGCCCTGTCACTGCTGCACGGCAGGATCGAGGCGCACATCGAGCGCGCCCTGCAGGCCGGGCACGGCCTGAGCGTGCGCGAGTACTCACTGCTGGACGTACTGAGCCGGCAGCACGACGGCGAGGGAGGGCACCTGCAGATGAAGCAGGTCGCCGACGCGGTCGTACTCAGCCAGAGCGCCACGACGCGCCTGGTCACCCGCCTCGAGGACCGCGGGCTGCTGAGCCGCTACCTGTGCCCCACCGACCGCCGCGGCATCTACACCAACGTCTCCGAGTCCGGCCTCGCACTGCTCGAGGATGCCCGCCCGACCAACGAGTCGGCCCTGCGGGAGGCTCTGGACGAGGCCGCGCGGAACCCTGAGCTCGCCCCGCTGGTGCGGGCGGTCGAGACACTACGCGCGCCTGCCTGACGCGGCGCCGCCCGCCGCGCCGCCCGGCACCGAGACCTCAGGCCCCCGCGAACACATCACCGCGGGGGCTTTCATCCGGGGTCATACTTGCAGACGCGCTATACCCGCTTCAGACATTCATCGCACTTGCATTTATCCCGCGTCTGCAATTATTGTCGACGCTCGTAAGCGTTTCACGCAATCGCCTGGAAGGTACCTCCCATGCCTCTCGCCCTCCTGGCCCTGGCCATAGGGGCCTTCGGGATCGGCACCACGGAATTCGTGATCATGGGCGTGCTGCCCGAGGTCGCGGGCGACTTCGGCGTCTCCATCCCCACCGCCGGCTGGCTCGTCTCGGGCTACGCCCTGGGTGTCGTCCTCGGCGCACCCCTGCTGACGGTCCTGGGCACCAAGGTCTCCCGCAAGAAGATGCTCATGTTCCTCATGGGCCTGTTCGTCGTGGGCAACGCGCTGTCCGCCGTCGCCCCCGTCTTCGGCATCATGCTCATCGGGCGCATCGTCGCCTCCCTCGCGCACGGCGCGTTCTTCGGCATCGGGTCCGTCGTCGCCGCCGGTCTGGTCGCCCCGGAGAAGAAGGCCTCCGCGATCTCTCTGATGTTCACGGGCCTGACCGTCGCCAACATCGTGGGCGTCCCGCTGGGCACCTACATCGGCCAGGCCGCCGGCTGGCGGGTCACCTTCGCCGGCGTCGCCTCGCTCGGCATCGTGGGTCTGCTCGGTGTGGCGAAGCTCGTGCCCGAGACGGGCCGGCCCGAAGCCGCCGACATCCGCGCCGAGTTCGCCGCCTTCCGCAACGTCCAGGTCTGGCTCGCGATGGCGATGACCGTCCTCGGCTACGGCGGCGTCTTCGCGGCGATCACGTACATCACGCCGATGATGACCGAGGTCGCGGGCTACTCGGCCGGCGCGGTGACCTGGCTGCTGGTGCTGTTCGGGACGGGGATGTTCCTCGGCAACCTGGTCGGCGGCCGGTTCGCCGACCGAGCCCTGATGCCGATGCTGTTCACCGCCCTCGGGGCGCTGTCCCTGGCGCTGCTGCTGTTCACGGCGACCGCCCACGACAAGGTGTTCGCCGCCCTCACCCTGACGCTGATCGGGGCGCTGGGCTTCGCGACCGTTCCCCCGCTGCAGAAGTGGGTGCTGGACCAGGCCGCGGCCGCGCCGACCCTGGCCTCCGCCGCCAACATCGGCGCCTTCAACCTCGGCAACGCGCTGGCCGCCTGGCTGGGCGGCGTCGTCATCGCGGCCGGGCTGGGCTACACGTCACCGAACTGGATCGGCGCTCTCCTGTCCGGCACCGCGCTTCTCCTGTCCCTCCTGGCGGCCTCCCTCGACCGCCGCAACCGGCCGGGCGGACGGGTCGTGGCGGAATCGACCCGCACCGAGCACGTCCCGGCCACGGCCCGGCACTGACGCCAAGCCCCGGACCGACGCCACCGCACGGCACCGGCACACCGCACCGATCCACCCAGCCGCGCGCCATCGCCCCAGCAACCTCAGCAATCCCAGCAACACATCGCCTCGTCACCCCATCACCCCATCACCCCACCCCATCGACCCGTCGCCCCCCGACCCATCGCCCCACCGCACCACCAACCCACAAGGAACCACCACCCATGACCCCCGCCGTCCCCACCGTCACCCTCAACAACGGCGTCGAGATCCCCCAGCTCGGCTTCGGCGTCTTCCAGGTCCCCGACGACGCGACCGCCGCCGCGGTCGGTGCCGCCCTGGAGGCCGGGTACCGCAGCATCGACACGGCCGCCGTCTACGGCAACGAGGCCGGCGTCGGCGCCGCCCTCGCCTCCTCCGGTCTTCCGCGCGAGGAACTGTTCGTCACCACCAAGCTGTGGAACGCCGACCAGGGCCACGACGCGACCCTCCGCGCCTTCGACGCGAGCCTGGCCGAGCTGGGACTGGACCACGTCGATCTGTACCTCATCCACTGGCCCACCCCGGCCCGCGACCTGTACCGGGAGTCCTGGCGGGCGATCGAGAGGCTGGCCGCCGACGGGCGGATCCGCGCCGCCGGTGTCTCCAACTTCCGGCCCGCCCATCTGCGCCGGCTGCTGGAGGACTCCACGCTGGTGCCGGCTGTCAACCAGGTCGAGCTGCACCCCGGCCTCCAGCAGCGTGAACTGCGCTCCCTGCACGCCGAGTCGGGCATCGCCACCGAGGCCTGGAGTCCGCTGGCCCAGGGCGCGGTGCTGGCCGAGCCCGCGCTCACGGAGATCGCCGAGCGGCACGGCAGGTCGCCCGCGCAGGTGGTGCTGCGCTGGCACCTTCAGCTCGGCAACGTCGTGATCCCGAAGTCCGTCACGCCCGCCCGCATCCGCGAGAACATGGACGTCTTCGACTTCGTCCTCGGCGACGAGGAGATGTCCGCGATCGCCGCCCTCGACCGCGGCCTGCGCACGGGACCGGACCCGGACACCCTCAACTGACCGCACACGGTTTCCCGCCCGCCCCCGTCCGACCGCGGACGGAGTCCCGTTCGGTGCTCACCGCGCCCACTTCGGTGTCCACGTGTCCCGGTCCCGGGCCGGCGAGCCGAGGTGGGCGCGCAGTGCGCCCAGCGCCGGGTGCGGGTTGTCGCCGCGCCAGATCAGCGAGTGCGGATAGACCGGGGTAGGGGCGCGCACGGGGATGCGGCGCAGGTCGTGGTCGGCGGGCCAGAGCACACGCGTCTGCTCGCCGACGAAGGTCGCCAGCAGCGGGGAGTCGGCGATGGTGTCCAGAAGCGGCTCGGTGCCGAAGTCGGGGCCGGTCACCTCGACGACGATCCCGAACGCGGCGGCGAGGTCGTCGTAGAAGGCGGCCCACTCGGTGCCGGCGACATTGCCCGGCATCCAGATCCGGTGTCCGGCCAGCTGTTCCGGGGTCACCGTGCGGGCGCCGGCCAGCGCGTGTCCCGGCCCGGTGAGCAGCTGGACGGGCTCGTCGTGGACCCGGGCGGCCTCGATGCCCTCGGGGAGCCTGCGTGCGGGCACGGTCAGGGCGCGGAAGGACGCGTCGATCGTCCCGGAGCGCACGGCCCCGATGGCGGCGTCGGCGTCGAAGAGGGTCACCACGTCGAGGCCGACCTCGGGATGCGCCTGGTGGAAGCCCCGTACGAGATCGGCCGGTGCGAGGCGGCGGCCGATGACGTCGACGCGCAGCGCGCGCCGCCCCGGCCGCACGGAGGCCGCGGCCCGCTCCTCGGCGCGCAGCAGGTCACGCGCGTGCGGCAGGAAGACCTGCCCGTCGACGGTGAGCAGGGCTCCGCGCGCCGTGCGGGTGAACAGGCGCACCCCGAGTTGCTTCTCCAGCGCGGCGACCCGCTTGGAGACGGCCTGCTGGGTCACGGCGAGCGTCAGGGCCGCCTCCCGGAACCGCCCGGCGTCGGCGACGGTCACGAAGGTGCGTACGGCGTCGAGATCCACGGACACATTCTTGCGTGGGACGCGGGGGTCCCTGCCCCGCACACCAGAGCCTCCGCCTACAACGCCCGGTTGTCGGTCGTCGTGCGGATGGGTTGTTTGCTCCCCTGCCGCACGACCGGCTTTGATGTCGCGGGTCGGTTTTCCGGGACGGCGGAGCGGTGGGTATGCGGGGCGGACGGTCGCTGGGGCGGGAGTTCGGATGGCTGTGGGCTGCGTACGCCGTGAGCACGGCCGGCACCTGGCTCGCCTTCGACGCGTTCCCCTTGATCGCGGTGCTCGTGCTGCACGCCGGGACGACCGAGGTGGCGGCCCTGGCCGCCGCGGGTCTCGCCGTGGGGGCGGCCGTGGCGATGCCGCTGGGGCCCTGGGTGGAGTTCCGCCGCAAGCGGCCGGTGATGATGGGCATGGACCTGGTCCGGTTCGCGGCGCTGATGACGATCCCGTCGGCGTATGTCCTGGGCCGGCTCGGCTTCGTACAACTTCTGGTTGTGTCGATCGTGGTCGCCGCCGCCGACATCGGGTTCACCGCGGCGAGTGGCTCCTGTCTCAAGTCGCTGGTGCCGGCGCGGGACCTGCTCGTCGCGAACGCGCGCTTCGAGACGACCACCTGGACCGCCACCGTGCTCGGGCCGCCGCTGGGCGGCGCCTCGATCGGCCTGTTCGGCCCGGTGATCACGGTGGCCGCCAACGCGGTCAGCTTTCTGCTGTCGGCCCTCGGCATCCGCGCGATCGGCGGCACGGAGAAACCTCCCGTGCGCAAGGAGCCGGCGTCGGCCGGCGGTCTGCTCGACGGGTGGCGGTACATCCTGGCCCATCGGGGGCTGCGCCTGCTGTTCTGCAACACGGTGACCTTCAACGCCCTGCTCGTCGCCGTCTCGCCGCTGCTCGCCGTCCTGATGCTCGGCACCCTCGGGTTCACGCCCTGGCAGTACGGCCTCGCCTTCGCCGTCCCCTCGATCGGCGGTCTGGTCGGCTCACGGCTGGCACGTCCGCTCGCCTCGCGGTGCGGACAGCACCGGGTCCTGCGCGTCAGCGGAATCCTGCGCGCGTGCTGGCCGATCGGGCTGGCCTTCGTCCGGCCCGGCACCCCCGGTCTGGTGCTCGTCATGGTGCTGGAGTTCGGCGTGATCACCTGCTGCGGCGTGTTCGGTCCGGTGTACGCCACCTACCGGCTGGAGCGGACGAGAGGGGACCGGGTGGCCCGTACGCTCTCGGCCTGGTCGGTCACCAGCAAGTGGACGACCGCGGCGCTGACCGCGGTGTGGGGCGTGCTGGCCGACCTGGTGGGCGTCCGCGGCGCGATCGCGCTCGCGGGTCTGCTCATCCTGGCCACGCCGCTGGCCCTCCCCCGCCACGACCGGACGCCGCGGGGGATTCCGGAAACCGCGCCTTCCTCCGCGACGTGACCCGGAGCCGCGCGGCGCGACAGGCGCCCTCGGCCTCCGGGAGGACGAGGAGTCGCCGCCCGGCGGCCTGGGCAGGGTGTTGAAGGACCCACTGCGACGAGGAGGACGGGAGCCGCGATCCGGCTTCCGCCGGCGAAACGGAGATCCTTCGTGACGACGAACCACGCGGACCGACGGACCACGCACCCCGCGCCCGGACCGACCGCGGACCGGTCACCCGACCGGCTGGAGCGCCTCGACGACGAGATCATCGCGCTCCTCGCCCGCCGCCGCGCCATGGCCCTCGAACTGCCCGCGCCGGCCGGTGCCCGTGCGATCGATCCGGACTTCGCCGAGACCGTCCGCGGCACGACCGGCCGCTACCGCCGGCAGCTCGGCGGCGCGGGCGAACTCGTCGCACGCGCGGTCATGGTCCTGTGCGATCCCCGTCGCGAGCCCTCGGCCGCCCCGGCACGGGAGTCCTGACCACCTGGCTCAGACGAAGCCCACGTCCGCCCCGGCGTGGGCTTCCGCGCGGTGGCTCGCGATCCGCAGCCGGGCGTTGCCGGCCGCCTCCGGACCGCCGCGGGCGAGGAGCCGCTCGCCGCAGAAGGCGGGCGTGTTCAGGCGGTAGGACACGGTGCGCACCCGCCGTCCGGGCCGCGGCGGGCGTACCAGCTCCAGCATGGCGAGCACCAGCAGCGGGCCGTGCACCACCAGGCCCGGGTAGCCCTCCACGCCGGTCGTGTACGGGGCGTCGTAGTGGATGCGGTGGGCGTTCGCGGTCAGGGCGCTGAAGCGGAAGAGCAGCGCCGGGTCCGTGTGCCACTCCCGCTGCCAGGGGGACGCGTCGTCGCCCGGGCGGCCGGCGGTGTCCAGGGCGAGTCCGGCCGGGACGGGGGCCGGCCCGCCGCTGCGATACACCAGGTCCTGTTCCTCGGTCACGCACAGCCGGCCGTCCTGCCGGTACTCGCTGCGTACGGTGACGAAGAGCAGGTCACCGCTGCGTCCCCGCTTCGGCGCCACCCGGCTCACCCGGCTGTGCTGCTCCGCCGGGCGTCCGGTCGTGAGGGGCGCGGCGACCTCCAGCCGTCCGCCCGCGACCATCCTGCGCCGGTGCGGCAGCGGCGGCAGGAAGTGGCTGTCCCGGGGGTGCCCGTCGACGCCGAGGTCCGACTGCCGGGGCCAGGACAGGAAGTGCAGCCAGTGCCACAGCGGCGGCAGCGGCTCGCCGTCGGCCGCGGCGGGGGCGGGCAGGTCCAGTACCGCCGAGAGGGCGGCGGACGGTCCGGGGTCCAGGGCGTCGGCCGTCCGCAGGTCGCCGGGGCGCCAGGTGCGGGCGACCTCTTCGAGGGCGGCGAAGCCGGCGGGTGCGGGATCGGAAGGGGGCAACGGAACTCCCGGGGCGTGCCGGACCAGGGCCACATCGACGCGTACAAATCTCCGGCATTGTGCGGACGTTCGGCGGGGACGGTCAAGGAGGTGTACGCCAAGGCCCTGGTGGGAGCGGGACGCGGGCCATTGACACGATCTTGCATTTGGCCGTACAAATCTCGGCACAGGACCTTCCGCCGTACGGACGACGAGCAGGCGACGAACCCCCCGGGGGACCCGTTGACAGCAGCCCGTGCCCTCGCCCAGTGGGCTCACGACCATCGCGCCACGCCGGACGACCTGGCGCTCGCCGAGCGGGCGCTGGCCGACACCGTCGCCGTCGCGCTGGCCGCCCGTGCGCATCCGCTGCGCGCCATCGCCGCCACGTTGCCGGACGCGGCGCGGTGGGCGGCCATGGCGCACGTGCTCGACTTCGACGACCTGCACACGGACACCACCGCGCACATCTCCGTGGTCACCGTCCCGGCGGTGCTCGCGGCCGGCGGCGGCGCCCGCGCGTATCTGGCCGGCGCGGGCGTCATGGCCCGGCTCGGGGCGATGCTCGGCTGGGATCACTACGCGGCGGGCTGGCACACCACGTGCACCGCTGGTGCCCCGGCCGCCGCCGTCGCGGCCGGGACGGCCCTCGGGCTCGACGCGGACGGGCTCGCCACCGCGATGGCGCTCGCGGTCCCGGCCGCCGGAGGCGGGCAGGAGGCCTTCGGGACGCACGGCAAGTCGCTCCAGGTCGGCTTCGCGGCCGCCGCGGGCGTGCGGGCCGCCCGGCTGGCGCGGGCGGGCGCCCGTGCCGATCCGCGGGTGCTGGACGGCTGGCTGGAGCGGGTCGGCGGCAGGCCCACCGCCGACATCCCGGCCGCCCCGGCCGTCCCCGGGGGCCTGGCCGTCAAGCTCTTCCCGTGCTGCTACGCCATGCAGCGGCCGATCGCCGCCCTGCGCGAGGTGCGCGAACGGGTGCGCGGCGAGGTCGTCGCCGTCCACGTGAGCACCCCCGCGGGGACCGTCCGTCCACTGATCCACGACCGCCCGGCGACCGGTCTGGAGGGCAAGTTCTCGCTGCCGTACGCGGTGGCCGCCGCGCTGCTCGACGACTACCCGGGCTTCGGCAGTTTCACGGACGAGGCCGTACGGCGGCCCGGCGCAAGCGCGTTGGCCGAGCGCGTCCACGTCGAACGGCTGCCCGGCGCGACGAGCACCCTGCTCGACGGCCGGGTGACCCTGCGCATCGACCTCGCCGGCGGCGACGAGGTGCGCGCCGAGCTCACGCTGCCGCCCGGCGCTCCTCAACGCCCCTTGTCCGAGGCCGACTTGCGCGCCAAGGCCGCCACCTGCGGCCCGGACGTACCGGCGTTGCTGGACGGGCTGACCTGGTCCGGCGCCGCACAGATCCTTCGCACCCACTTCCCGCACGAGGGCCAGGAGGCATGACGGTGCACGAACTCCCCCTGTCCGGCATCACGGTGGTCAGCCTGGAGCAGGCCGTGGCCGCCCCGTACACCACACGTCAGCTGGCCGACCTCGGTGCCCGTGTGATCAAGCTGGAGCGGCCCGGCGAGGGTGACTTCGCGCGCCGCTACGACACGACGGTGCACGGCCAGTCGAGCTACTTCGTCTGGCTCAACCGCTCCAAGGAGTCCCTCACCCTGGACGTCAAGGACCCGCGCGGCAAGGAGGTGCTGCACCGACTCCTCGCCGGTGCCGATGTGTTCGTGCAGAATCTCGCGCCCGGGGCCGCCGGTCGCCTGGGCCTCGGCGTGGACGCGCTCGCCGAGCGCCACCCGCGGCTCATCCCGTGCACGATCTCCGGCTACGGCACGACCGGCCCGTGGGCGGACCGCAAGTCCTACGACCTGCTGGTGCAGTGCCAGACCGGCCTGGTCTCCCTGACCGGCACCGCGCAGGAGACCGCCCGGGTCGGGATCTCGGTGGCCGACATCGCGGCCGGGATGTACGCCTACACGGGCATCCTCACCGCCCTGTACACGCGGGCCACCACCGGCCGGATCCACCCCGTCGAGGTGTCCCTGTTCGAGGCGCTGGCCGAGTGGATGGGCCAGCCCGCCAACTACACGCGCTACGGCGGCACTCAGCCCGCCAGGATCGGCACCCAGCACGCGACCATCGCTCCGTACGGAGCCTTCACGACGGCCGACGGCAAGCAGGTGCTGTTCTCCATCCAGAACGAGCGCGAGTGGGCCCGCCTGTGCGCGGACTTCCTGCTGCGACCGGCGCTGGCGGACGATCCGCGCTTCGCCACGGGCTCGGACCGGGTCGCGCACCGCGACGCGCTCAACGCGATCGTCGCCGAGCGCTTCGCCCGCTCCGACGCCGAGGAGATCCTCAAGGACCTGGAGGGGGCCGGGATCGCCTGCGCCGGGGTCAACGACGTCGCCGCGTTCCTGGACCATCCGGTGCTGGCCGCCCGCGAGCGCTGGCACGAGGTCGCCGTGCCCGGCGCCACCGTGCAGGCGCTGCGCCCGCCGGCCGACCTGGCGGGCGTGCCGGCGCGCATGGATCCCGTACCGGACGTGGGCGAGCACACGGACGCGATCCTCACCGGTCTCGGCCTGTCGCCCGAGGCGATCGCGTCGCTGCGGGCCGACGCCGTCGTCTGACCCCACCGAAGACCATGCGTCCCGACTGATCTGGAGATCCGCCCGATGAGCGTCCTGGACATCCTCTCCGCCGACGAACGCCTCGTCGTGCGCACGGTACGCGAGTTCGTCGACAAGGACGTCAGGCCCGTCGTCCAGGAGCTGGAGCACGGCGACACCTACCCGGAACACCTCATCGAGCGGATGAAGGAACTCGGCGTCTACGGCCTGGCGATCCCCGAGGAGTACGGCGGCAACCCGGTCTCCACGCCCTGCTTCGTCCTCGTCACCGAGGAACTCGCGCGCGGCTGGATGAGCCTCGCGGGCGCGATGGGCGGCCACACCGTCGTGGCCAGGCTCCTGCTGCTGTACGGCACGCAGGAGCAGAAGCGGCGCCATCTGCCGAAGCTGGCCGCCGGGGAGGTCCGCGCGACGATGGCGCTCACCGAGCCCGGCGGCGGCTCCGACCTCCAGGCGATGACGACCGTGGCGCGCCGCGAGGGCGGGGAGTACGTGGTCGACGGCGCCAAGACCTGGATCACCAACGCCCGCCGCGCGGGCCTGATCGCGCTGCTGTGCAAGACCGACCCGGCCGCCGAGCCGCGCCACCGGGGCATCTCCGTCCTGCTGGTGGAGCACGGCCCCGGTCTGGTGGTCTCCCGCGATCTGCCCAAGCTCGGCTACAAGGGCGTCGAGAGCTGCGCGTTGTCCTTCGAGAGTCACCGCGTACCGGCCGAGGCGCTGCTGGGCGGCGAGGAGGGGCACGGCTTCGGCCAGATGATGAAGGGGCTGGAGACGGGCCGGCTCCAGGTCGCCGCCCGGGCCCTCGGCGTGGGGCGGGCGGCCCTGGAGGACTCGCTGCGCTACGCCCGGGAGCGCGAGTCGTTCGGCAGGCCGATCTGGCGCCACCAGTCCGTCGGCAACTACCTGGCCGACATGGCGACCAAGCTCACGGCCGCCCGCCAGCTCACGCTGTACGCGGCCCGGGAGGCCGACGCCGGGCGCCGGGTCGACATGGAGGCGGGCATGGCGAAGCTGTTCGCCTCGGAGACGGCGATGGAGATCGCCCTCAACGCCGTGCGGATCCACGGCGGTTACGGCTACTCGACGGAGTTCGACGTGGAGCGCTACTTCCGCGACGCACCCCTGATGATCGTCGGTGAGGGCACCAACGAGATCCAGCGGAACGTGATCGCCGCGCAGTTGATGGCGAGGGGCGGTCTCGATGGCTGAGCAGGACGGCCGTGATGGTTGAACAGGACGGTGCCGGTGGGTGAGCAGCCGCAGCGGGAGAGCACGTATGTCCGGCTCGCGCGGGAGCTGCGGGCGGGGATCCTGCGCCACGACTATCCCGACGGCGTCCGGCTGCCCACGGAGGCGGAGCTGGCGACCCGGTACGGGGTGAGCCGGCAGACCGTGCGGCGGGCCTTCCAGGACCTGGTGGCCGAGGGGCTGGTGTACCGGGTGCCGGGGCGCGGCACGTTCGCCACGCCCCGCGAGGAGCAGTACCTGCGGCAGTTCGGCTCGGTGGACGACCTGATGGGGCTGTCCATCGACACGCGGATGGACGTCGTGACGCCCCTGCACCGGAGGATCGACGTCGACGCGGCGGGACGGCTCGGCCTGCACACGGACCGGGTGCACACACTCGCCTTCCTGCGGCTGCACGACGATGTGGCGTTCTGTCACACATCGGTGTGGCTTCCGCCGGCCGTCGGGCAACTGCTGGAGTCCGTGGAGGAGTTGACGCTGCCCGGGACACCCCACGACCTCACGGTCATCGGCCTGCTCGACCAGCGGCTGCCCGAGCCGATCGCGGAGGCCGAGCAGAGCATCACGGTGGCCGCGGCGACCGCGGACCTCGCCCGGCATCTCGGGTGCGAGCCGGGCCGGCCGCTCCTGCGCATCGACCGCGTCTACCAGACGGTCGCCGGCCGGCTCGTCGAGCTGGCCATCAGCCACTTCCTGCCCGAGCACTACTCCTACCGGGTCCGGCTGCGGCGCAGCGGCGGGTGACGCTCCCACGGCGAGTGACGCACGTGCGGCACGCGGTGTCCATGCGGAGGCCGAACAATACGGAGGCATACCTCCGATCGGATGCTAGCCTCCGTATTGGACCGATCCTCTTCGCCCCGACGGGAGCACCCTCCGATGACGGCACCCCAGTCGCCCGCAGACCCGACGACCACGCGGCCGGGAGGCACCGCCCGGCTCGCGGGACGCACGGTCGCCCGCATCGGCTTCGGCGTGATGCAGCTGCACCACGCGACGGCCGGACGCGACGCGGCCCTCCGCCTGCTGCGCGAGGCGGTGGACCTCGGCGTCGACCACCTGGACACCGCACACTTCTACGGCCCCTGCAACGAACTCGTCCGCGCGGCGCTGGCCCCCTACCCCGACGGCCTGGTGCTGGTCAGCAAGGTGGGGGCCGACGACTCCGGCGGCCGGCTGGTCGCCGCCCAGCGTCCCGAGCAGCTCCGCGCCCAGGTCGAGGAGAATCTCTCCGTACTCGGCGTGGAACGGCTGGACGTGGTGAACCTGCGGCGGGCCGACGCGCCGCCCGGGCTGATCGCCGAGGGGGACCAGAAGGTCGACCTCGACAGCCAGCTCGCCGAGCTGTCCGCGCTGCGCGACGCCGGCAAGATCGGCGGCATCGGGCTCAGCAACGTCTCCGCCGACCAGCTCCGGCAGGCCCTGCCGGCCGGTGTCGCGTGTGTGCAGAACGACTTCAGCGTGCTGGAGCGGACGGCCGAGCCGGTGCTCGCGCTCTGCCGCGAGCAGGGCATCGCGTGGGTGCCGTTCTTCCCGCTCGGTTCGCGCTTCTCCGGCCGCCCGAAGGCAACCGGCCATCCCGAAGTCGTGTCCCTGGCCGAGGAGTTGGGCTGCACTCCGGCGCAGGTCGCGCTGGCCTGGCTGCTGGCGGTCTACGACCGCACCCTGCTGATCGCGGGGACCACCGACCCGGCCCATCTGCGGGAGAACCTCGCGGCGGGAAGCGTCCGGCTGTCTCCGGAGGCCGTCGCCCGCCTGGACCGGATCTGACCACCCGGGAGGCCCGGGCGCGGCACGGCGGACCCGTGACACGGCGGCTCAGTGACGCGGCGCCCGGGTGACGCGGCGGCTCACCAGGGCAGCGGGCCGTTGACGTCGAAGAAGCCGCCGGTCGGGCCGTCGGCACCGATCTGCGCCATGCGCACGATGATCTCGGCGCCCTCCTCGACCGTCTGGATGCCCGTGTTGCCGTTCAGGTCCGTCTTGGTGAAGCCGGGCTCGACGGCGTTGATCCGCAGGCCGGGGAAGGCCTTCGCGTACTGCACGGTGAGCATGTTGACCGCGGTCTTGGACGTCGGGTAGGCGATGCCCGGGTAGAAGTGCGCGGGGTGCTCGGGGTCGGAGAGGTTGGCCAGGGAGGCCAGGCCGCTGCTGACGTTGACCACGACCGGCGCGGCCGAGCGCTGCAGCAGGGGCAGGAAGGCGTGCAGCACGCGGACGACGCCGAAGACGTTCGTCTCGAAGGTGGTGCGCATCTGGTCGGCGGTCACGGTCTCGGCGGTGGGTACGGCGTTGCCCTCGACCCTGGTCTCGATACCGGCGTTGTTGATCAGCACGTCGAGCCCGCCGTCGGCCTCGATCGTCTTGGCCGCCGCCTCGACCGTGGCGTCGTCGGTGACGTCGAGCAGGACGAACCGCGCGCCCAGCCGCTCGGCGGCCCGGCGTCCGCGCTCCGCGTCGCGGGCGCCCACGTAGACGGTGTGGCCCGCGGCGACGAGCCGCCGGGCGGTCTCGTGGCCGATGCCCTTGTTCGCTCCGGTGATCAGTGTTGTCGTCATGCGTCCAGCCTGCGGGGCGGCGGCGCGGTCAGCCAGGAGACCCTTCTTCCTGGGACTGCGGGTACCAGGCACGGGCGCGGCCCGCGGTGTTCACTGGGGGACATGACGGCCACGGAACTCGGCAAGGCGCTGCGGCGCTGGCGCGACCGCGTCCCACCCCAGGCGGCGGGACTGCCCGCGGGCGGCCACCGGCGCGCGGCCGGACTGCGGCGCGAGGAGCTGGCCCTGCTGGCCGGGATCTCGGTCGACTACATCACGCGGCTGGAACAGGGCCGCGCGGCGAACCCCTCCGGTCAGGTCGTCGAGGCGCTGGCCCGGGCGCTGCGGCTGTCGGGGGACGAGCGGGCGTACCTGTACGGGCTGGCGGAGCTGGTACCGCCGGGTCCGGAGGTGGTGCCGCAGTACATCACGCCCAGTGTGCAGCGGCTGCTGGACCGGCTGGTGGGCACACCCGTCGCGGTCTCCGACGCAGCCATGACACTGCTGCTGGCCAACCCGATGTACGCGGCGCTGATGGGCGACTTCTCCGGCCTGCGCGGCTTCGAACGCAACGGCGTGTGGCGCAACTTCCTGGACCGGCCGACCCGGGTGCGGCACTCCCCGCAGGAGCGGCGCGCCTTCCTGGCCGGCATGGTCGCCGAACTGCGGGCGACCGCCGTGCGCTATCCCTCCGACCGGCAACTGCGGCGCATGATAACGGAGTTGAGGGCACAGAGCGAGCGGTTCGCGCAGCTGTGGGACGCGGGTGTCGTGGGCCGGCTGGAGGCCTCCCGCAAGACGATCGAGCACCCGCAGGTGGGGCTGGTGACGCTGGACTGCGACCTGCTGCGGGTGGAGGAGAACGACCTGCACATCCTCGTCTACTCGGCCGAACCGGGCACCGAGGCGGCCGAGAAGCTGGAGCTGATCTCGGTCCTCGGCACCCAGAGCCTGGTCGAGCGGAACTAGGGGGATTTCGAAAGTCCCGGCTGGCCGGCGGCCGGACGACGCTCCTTCCGCACCACGCCCTGGTGCCGCGGCAGGCACGGGCACGGGAGCGGTGGGACCGCCCTCAGGCCCGGCTCCGGCTGCCGTCGACGCCGCGGGCCAGGGTGCGGCGCAGGGCGCGGGTGACGATCGGGGGCAGGATGTCCGCACCGATGCGGCGGACCCGGGAGCGGGGGCGCGGCCGGGGACGGGCGGGCGCGGGTGAGGGTGCGGGTGCGGCCGGGGCAGGACGCGGCGGTTCGGGCGCGGTGTGGTGGCGCGAGCGGGGGAAGGACGGCGGCTGCATCCCCTTCTGCGCGCGGGTGCGGACCAGGCGGTGCCCGGCGGCGTCCTGGACGCTCAGACCGCAGTCCGGGCGCTCCCTGAGCATCGCCAGCAGCTCCTCCTGGACGGGCTCGGGGTCCTCCCAGGTGCCGTAGAGCTTCTGGGTGCTCAGGCATATCGGGCGCAGCCCACGGTTGAGCACCGCTTCCCAGGTGGCGACCGAGACGCCGGGGGTGTGCTCGGAGCGGAAGTCGTCGAGGACGACGATGCCGCCCGGCAGCAGGAGGTCGCGGGCGGCACCGATGTCGGCGCGGACGTGCTCGTACAGGTGCGAGGCGTCGATGTGCACGAAGCGGCAGCTGTCCGCCTCGACCTCGTCGGGGATCACCGAGGTGGTGGCCTCGATCACCCTGGGCAGGGCGTCGTGGAAGGCGAGGTAGTTGCGCTCGAAGGCCCGCCGGGTCAGCGAGGAGTACGACTTGGCCGTCTCGGCCGCGTTGGCCCCGTCCGGCGCCTCGCCGCCGAACAGGTCGCAGACGGTGAACTTCTCGCCGTCCTGGAGGTGCTGCCCGAGCAGGATCGCGCTCTTGCCCATGTACGCGCCGAGCTCCACCAGGTCGCCCCCGAAGCCGCGCGTCTCCTGCCGCTCCAGGAACCAGGTGAACAGCAGCCGGTCCAGCGGCGGGAACCAGCCGGGGACGTCCTCGAGCTCGCCGGGAATCTTGTCGGTTGCTTGTGCAGTCGCCATGAGACGAGTGTGCTCATTGCGGGCCGCGGAAACTGTCACCGGGCTGAACGTCCCGTGAACACCTCGGCCTGCCGCGGCCCCCGCACGGTCACACCCGCAGGCCGTGCGGCAGAGCCGTGCAGCGGCTGGTCCACGGCGACGACCCGGTGGCCGCGCAGCGCCGGCTCGCGGCCGATCGCCGTCCAGGAGGATCCGGCGCTGTGGATGCCGTGGACGAGGACGTAGGTGCGGACGCCGTCCCGGGGGTGCCCGGCCCTGCCCGCGCGGCGGCCACGGGCGTCCCCGTGCCGGCGGCGAGCGCGGCGCCCGAGGCCCCGGCCGTCAAACGCAGCGCGCGCCGCGGCCGGCCGGCCATGGCCCATGGAATCGCGGGACCTCACGTGCACTCGCGGGACCTCACGTGGACTCGCGGACCACCAGCCTGCACGGCACCGTGTGGACGCCGGGCACCGGCTCGGCATCGATGGCCTCCAGCAGCTTCAGTGCCGCTATCCGCCCGATCTCGGACAGGTCCATGTCGATCGTGGTCAGCGGTGGTCGGCTGGCCAGTGCCATGGTGTCCCAGTTGTCGTAGCCCACGACGGCGATCTCCCCGGGCACGTCCCGGCCGCGCTCGCGCAGTGCGTCGGCCACGCCGCGGGCGATCTGGTCGTTGCCGCAGAAGAAGGCGTCGGTGTCGGCCGCCGTGCGCAGCACCGCGTCGGCGGCGCGGCGGCCCCACGCCTCGCTCCACTCACCGAAGTGCACCCGGCCACTGGCCAGTCGGGCCCCGGCCTGGTCCAGCAGGTCGACGGCGTGGCGGGCCCGGTCGCGGGCCGCCGCGTGGTGCTCCGGTCCGGTGACGTGGGCGATCCGGGTGCGTCCCGAGGCGAGCAGGTGCTCCACGGCGAGGAGGGCGCCACCCCGGTCGTCGGAGGCCACCGAGGTGTCGGCCGGGTCCGTGGACGGCGAGAGGGCGTAGACGATCGGGATGCCCTCGACGCCCTTCAGGGGTGGGCGCGGGTCGGTGCGGCGGCCGGTGACGATGATGCCGTCCACCCTGCGGTCCATGAGGTTGCGCAGGTGGTGCTGCTCGCGGATGGTGTCGCCCCGCGTGTCGCAGAGCAGCACGGAGATCTTGCCGGCGCCGAGCGCGTCCTCGGCGCCCAGCAGCACCGGGGTGCTGAAGCGGCCGATGCCGTCGGTGGTCATCAGGCCGACGCTCCAGCTGCGGCCGGCGTGCAGGCTCTGCGCGTGCTGATTGGGCCGGAAGCCGAGCGTCTCCACGGCGTCGAGCACCCGCTGCCGGGTCTCCGGCCGCATCCGGCCGCTGCCGCTCAGGGCCTTCGACGCGGTGCCGACGCTGACGCCGGCGAGGGCGGCGACGTCGGCGAGCTTGGCCCGGCCGGCAGTGGGCGGACGCGGAGCGGCTTCGGTCACGGGCAATCCTTTTCTCGCTGGTCGGGCCCCGCGGGTGCGGCCCGGCCCATGGTGGCAGGCGGCCGGATGGAGTACCAGCCCTTGAGCAAATTGAGAAACTCGGTCAGAACCCTTGACCGGAAATCCCCGACTCCACTCTACTCTTCGGCGAGGAAAACGGTTGCTCATCCACTTGCCCAACCGTGGTCCGCACCTCCCGCCGTCCAGCACCCGGAGAACCATGCCCCACGCCCGTTCCACCCAGCCCTCCCCCACGTCCTGCGGCGGCCCCGTCCGTCCCGGCCCCGGCGCCCACGCCGCCCTGCGCCCCGCCGCCGCCGAGGTGGCGGACGGTTTCTGGCACACCCGGCGCGAGGTCAACGCACGCATCTCCATCCCGCAGGGCCCCGGCCTGCTGGAATCCGCGGGCAACCTGCACAACCTGCGGCTCGCGGGGTCCGCGCCGGCGGACGCGGCAGCCGGGGACGCGTTCCAGGGCGCCTTTCCGTTCATGGACTCGGACGTCTACAAGTGGCTGGAGGCCGCGTCCTGGCAACTCGGCCAGGGCCCCTCCACGGAGCTGGAGGCCGACGTCGAGCGGATCACCGCCCTGGTCGCCGCGGCCCAGCAGCCGGACGGCTATCTCAACACCTGGTTCCAGCTGGTGAAGAACGGCGAACGCTACCGGGACCTGCGCTGGGGCCACGAGCTGTACTGCGCGGGCCATCTGATGCAGGCCGCGGTCGCCCGCCACCGCACCACCGGACACCCCGAACTCCTCGGCGTGGCACGCAAGTTCGCCGACCACATCGACTCCGTCTTCGGGCCGCCCGGCAGCGGCCGGCAGATCGACGGCATCGACGGCCACCCCGAGGTCGAGACCGCCCTGGTCGAGCTGTACCGGGAGACCGGCGAGCGGCGCTACCTCGACCTCGCCGGCTACTTCGTCGACCGCCACGGCCACGGTCTGCTCGGCGGTGAGGCCTACTGCCAGGACCACGTCCCGGTGCGCCGGGCGACGCACGTCGAGGGGCACGCCGTACGGCAGTTGTATCTGCTGGCCGCCGCCGCGGACCTCGCCACCGAGACGGGTGAGCCCGAACTGCGCGCCGCCACGGAGCGGTTGTGGCGGGCGATGACCGCCACCAAGACCCATCTCACCGGCGGCCTGGGCGCCCATCACGAGTGGGAGGACTTCGGCGACCCGTACGAACTCCCCAACGAGCGCGCCTACTGCGAGACCTGCGCCGCCATCGCCTCCGTGCAGTGGAGCTGGCGCATGGCCCTGCTCACCGGTGAGGCCCGCTACGCCGACCTGATCGAGCGCACCCTCTTCAACGGCTTCCTCGCCGGTGTCTCCCTGGACGGCGAGCGCTGGCTGTACGTCAACCCGCTCCAGGTGCGCGACGGGCACACCGATCACGGCGGCGACCAGTCGGCCCGCCGCACCCGCTGGTTCCGCTGCGCCTGCTGCCCGCCGAACGTGATGCGGCTGCTGGCCTCCCTGGAGCACTACCTCGCCACCGGCGACGGCGACGGACTGCAGATCCACCAGTACGTCACCGGCCGCTACGCCTCCGGCCCGATCGCGGTGCGCGCCGCGACGGACTACCCCTGGCACGGCACGATCGCCCTCACCGTCGAGGAGACCCCCGCCGAGAGCCCCTGGACGCTCTCCCTGCGCATCCCCCAGTGGTGCAGCGAGTTCCGGCTGCGCTGCGGGGAGCTGACGTACGACCAGACCGACGCGCCGGTCGACGACGGCTGGCTGCGCATCGAGCGCACCTGGGCGCCGGGCGACGTGGTCGTGCTGGAACTCGGCCTGGAGCCGCGGCTCACGGCGGCCGACCCGCGCGTGGACGCCGTACGGGGGTGCGTGGCGATCGAGCGCGGGCCGCTCGTGTACTGCCTGGAGCAGGCCGACCACCCCGGCGGCGGGCTCGACGACCTCGTCCTGGACACCACCCGCCCGCTCGCGGTCAAACACCGCCCGGACCTGCTCGGCGGGGTCACGACGGTCATGGCGGCCGGGCGGCGGCGCGACCCGTCCGGAGCCGGCTGGTGGCCCTACCGTCCGGCCGCCGACTCCACCCCCGCGGCGGGCGAGCCGGTCGAGCTCACCGCGATCCCCTACTACGCCTGGGCCAACCGGCAGGACGGCGCCATGCGCGTCTGGCTGCCCACCTCCTGACTCTCCCTCACCTTCGCCCTACGACAACGAGGTCACCCCGTGATACCCACCCGCCGCGGTCTCCTGGCCGCACTCGCCGCCGTCGGCACGCTCGCCTCCCTCACCGCGTGCGGAGGCGGCTCCGACTCCTCGGGCTCCTCCTCCGGCGCGTCCTCGGGCACGTACACCTTCTGGGACCCCTATCCGCAGCTCGACGCGTCCTCGGCCTGGGGCAAGCTCGTGACCTCCTGCGGCACGAAGGCCGGCGTGCAGATCAAGCGCACCCCGTTCGACACCACCGACCTGGGCAACAAGGCGCTGCTGGCCGCCCAGCAGGGCAACGCGCCCGACGTCATGCTGGTGGACAACCCGGTGGTCTCCACGCTGGTGGAGGCCGGGATCCTCAACAAGACCGGCGACCTGGGCCTGGACACCACGTCCATCCAGAAGAACATCATCGGCGCGGGCACCCTCGACGGCGCGTCGTACGGGGTGCCGATCGGTGCCAACACCCTGGCCCTGTACTACAACAAGAAGGTCCTGGCCGCGGCGCACGTCGACCCGGCCTCCGTCAAGGACTGGAGCTCGCTCACGGCCGCCCTGCAGAAGGTCAAGGCGGCGGGCGGGAAGGGCATCACCTTCTCCGCCATCAACACCGAGGAGGGCAGCTTCCAGTTCCTGCCCTGGTTCTGGGGCGCGGGCGGCGATCTGACGAAGCTCGACAGCGCCAAGGGGGTTGCGGCGCTGTCGCTGTGGCAGCAGTGGGTGAAGGACGGCTACGCGCCCAAGGACGTACTGCAGAACACGCAGACCACCGCCTGGCAGGAGTTCGCCACGGGCGACTACGCCTTCGGCGAGAACGGCACCTGGCAGCTGGGCAACGCCGACAAGGCCGGCTTCGCCTACGGTGTCATCAACATCCCCGGGCAGAAGGGCGGTTCGGCGCCCGTACCCACGGGCGGCGAGTTCGTCACCGTGCCCGTGCAGAAGGACTCGGCGCGCTACGCCGTCAGCAAGAAGATCGTCACATGTCTGACCAGCGACGCGAACCTGCTGCCCACCGACACGTCGCTGATGTACGTCGCCCCCACGGCCGCCGTGCAGGCCGAGCAGGTGAAGCGGAACCCGAAGCTGAAGCCCTGGGTGGACGCGGTGGCGTCGGCGCGCGGCCGCACCAGCGGCGGTCTGGGCACCAGGTACCCGGCCATCTCGCAGCCGATGTGGACCGCCGTGCAGGCGGCGCTCTCGGGCAGCAAGAGTCCCCAGGACGCCCTGGACACGGCCCAGTCGAGCGCGCGGAAGGGCTAGGACGGCATGACCACCGCCCGGGTCGACCGTCCGCGGCGAGCACCGGCGGCCGCGCGGACGAACGCCGGCGACGCCCCGGTCCCGCGCCGCCACCGGCGCAGGACCAGGCTGACCGCACTCGCCTTCGTGACCCCCCTGCTGGCCTATCTCGCCGCCTTCTACCTGTATCCGCTCTACCGCAACCTCGATCTGAGCCTGCGCGACTACACCGTCCGCTCGTTCGTGTCCGGGGACGCGCCGTTCACCGGCTGGGCCAACTTCCGGCGGGTGCTGGACGATCCGACGTTCGGCCCGGCGATGCGGCACACGATGGTCTTCACCTTCGTGTCGATCGCCTTCCAGTACGCCATCGGGCTCGCCCTCGCCGTCTTCTTCGACCGGCACTTCAGGCTCTCGACCGTGCTGCGGGCGCTGTTCCTCGTCCCGTGGCTGCTGCCGCTGATCGTGTCGGCGTCCACGTGGTCGTGGATGTTCAACAGCGAGTCGGGAGTGGTGAACTACTTCCTGCACTTCCTCGGCGCCGACCCGGTCGGCTGGCTCACCTCGCCGGACTGGGCGCTGACGTCGGTGATCGTCGCCAACATCTGGATCGGCATCCCCTTCAACCTGGTCATCCTCCACAGCGGCCTGCAGAACATCCCGGCCGAGCTGTACGAGGCGGCGGCGCTGGACGGGGCGAGCGGCTGGCAGCAGTTCCGCCGTATCACCTTCCCGCTGCTGCGCCCGGTGTCGGCGATCACCCTGCTCCTCGGACTCGTCTACACGCTCAAGGTGTTCGACCTGATCTGGATCATGACCAAGGGCGGGCCGGGTGACGCCTCGTCCACCCTGGCGACCTGGTCGTACCAGCTCGGCTTCGGCACGCTGCTGCCCAGGTTCGGCCCCGGGGCGGCGGTCGGCGACATCCTCATCCTCATCGCGCTCGTCTTCGGGCTGGCGTACATCCGTGTCCAGAGGAGGCAGGAGGCGTGAAGTCCCGCACGAGCAAGCGCCGTTACACGGTCATCGGGATCGTCCTGACCGCGCTGATGCTGTTCCCGGTGTACTGGATGCTCAACGTCTCCCTCACCCCCCAGCAGAACATGCGCAAGGATCCGCCGGACCTGCTCCCGCTGCACCCCACCGTCGAGGGCTACCGGGCCGTCCTGCACGACCAGGTGCCCTACCTCGGCACCAGCCTGCTCATCGGCCTGGGCACGGTCGCGCTCACCCTGCTGCTCGCGGCCCCGGCCGGCTACTCGCTGGCGAAGCTGCGCCCGCGGGGCGGCGGCGCGCTCGGCCTGGCGCTGCTGATCGCGCAGATGATCCCGGGGATCGTCATGGCCATGGGCTTCTACGGCATCTTCCTGGACCTCGGCCTGCTGGGCTCCTGGTGGGGTCTGGTCATCGCGGACTCCACCATCGCCGTGCCCTTCGGCGTCATGATCTTCACGGCGTTCATGTCGGGCATCCCGGGCGAGTTGATCGCCGCCTCCCGGATCGACGGGGCCGGGACCTTCCGCACCTTCTGGTCCGTGGTGCTGCCGGTGAGCCGCAACGCGCTGGTCACCGTCTCGCTGTTCAGCTTCCTGTGGGCCTGGTCCGACTTCGTCTTCGCCAACACCCTCGACGGCGGCGGCGACCTGAGGCCGATCACCCTCGGCATCTACAAGTACATCGGCAACAACAACCAGGAGTGGAACGCGATCATGGCCACGGCGGTGGTCGCGTCCGTACCGGCGGCGGTGCTGCTGGTTCTTGCGCAACGGTACGTGGCGGCCGGGGTTACCGCCGGGGCCGTCAAGGACTAGGCCGTCCGTCGTCCGCCGCCGGGTTGTCCGCCGCCGCGTCTGTGGCTGGTCGTGCAGTTCCCCGCGCCCCTGCAGGGCGCTTCCCCCCAACCCTCTCCGTAAGGACCCCCATGAGCCGCACCAGACCTTCAAGTCCCCTGCGCCTGACCGCAGTCCTCGGCGCTGCCGCCCTCACCGCCGCGCTCGCGACCGCGCCCGCGCAGGCGGCCCCCACCGCCGCTACCACGCTGGTCGTCGACGCGGACCGGACGCTGCGGCCCGTCACCCATGTGGCGACCGGCAGTCTCTACGGCCTCGCCGACGCCGGCACTCCGGCCGACAGCCTGGTCACCCCGCTCAGGCCGAACACCTTCGTGCAGATGGCTCCCGGCGGCTCCCAACTGCCCAACGGGGAGCCCAGGCCGGCCGGGGACGCGCTCGTGGTGGCGCCGAAGGCGGCACGCGCCGGCGCCAAGGTGGTCGTCCGCATGCCCGACTGGTATCCGGACTTCCCCTACAAGTGGGTGAGCTGGAACGACTGGCTGGCCGCCGTGGACCGGCAGGTCGCCTCCGTGCAGTCCTCGGGCGCCTCCAACATCGCCGCCTACGAGCTGTGGAACGAGCCCGACTGGACGTGGGACACCGCCGACGCGGGCGCGTTCGACGCGGGCTGGGCCCGCACCTACCGGCAGGTGCGGGCCAGGGACACCGGCACGCCCGTCCAGGGGCCGAGCTACTCGGCCTGGAACCAGTCCTGGATGAGCACCTTCCTCACGGACGCCAAGGCGAGCGGCACCGTCCCGGACGTCATCGCCTGGCACGAGCTGCAGGGCAGCAAGGACATCGCCGCGCACGTGTCCGCCTACCGCGCCCTGGAGAGCGGTCTCGGGATCAGCCCGCGGCCGATCGCGATCGAGGAGTACGGCACGCCGGGCGAGATCGGTGTGCCCGGTCCGCTGGTCGGCTACGTCGCCAAGTTCGAGCGGGCGGGGGTGCACGACGCCGAACTGGCCTTCTGGAACCACTACGGCACCCTCGGGGACACCCTGACCGACACCGGCGCCGCACCCAACGGCTCGTACTGGCTGTACAAGTGGTACGGCGACATGTCCGGGAACATGCTGGTCACCACTCCCCCGGCGCAGACCGGCATCGACGGTGCCGCCTCGCTGACGGGTGACGGCCGGCGGATCAGCGTGATCTTCGGCGGGTCGGCCGGTTCAAGTGCCGTGCAGGTCAAGGGACTCGGCTCCCTCCCGGCGTTCGGCTCCACCGTGCACGTGACGCTGGAGTACACCCCGTCCAAGGGCCGTACGACCGCCGTCTCCGGGCCGGTCACCGTCTCGGAGGCCGACTATCCCGTCTCCGACGGCTCCGTCACGGTCCCCGTGACGACGAACGCCTCCGACGGCTACCACCTGGTGATCACACCGAGCGGCTCGTCGGCCTCCCTGGCGGGGACGTACCGGATCACCAACCGGAACAGCGGGCTCGCGCTGGACACGCGGGGCGCCGGGACGGCGCAGGGCACGGCGGCCGTGCAGGCGGCGTCGGGCACGGGTACGAGCCAGTCGTGGACGCTGAGTCCGGCCGGCTCGGGTCTCTACACGATCACGAACGGGGCGAGCGGGCTGCTGCTCGGCATCGACAGCATGAGCACGGCCGACGGCGGCAAGGCCCTGATCTGGGGTGACAACGGCACCGCGGACCACCTGTGGCAGTTCATCCCGTCCGGTGACGGCTTCTACAAGATCGCCAACTACAACAGCGGGCTGCTGCTCGGGGTGGACGGCATGAGCACCTCCTCCGGCGCCCAGGTCCTCCAGTGGGACGACAACGGCACGGCCGACCACCTGTGGAGGCTGACACCCCGGTAACCCGGGCAAGGGCGGTGCGCGCGGGCCGGCGCCTGGGCACGCAGTCGGCTCCAGCCTCGACAGGCCGGTTGTCAGTGCCCGGCGCTACTGTGCCCACAAGTGACGTTCGTCCCTTTTCAGGAGGCTCTCATGACCTCGCGGCTCAACCCGTACATCAGCTTCGACGGTGACGCACGGCAGGCGATGGAGTTCTACAAGGAGGTGTTCGGCGGCACGCTGACGCTCAGTACCTTCGGTGATTTCGGCCAGTCGGAGGCGCCTCACGCCGACAAGATCATGCACGGTCTGCTGGACACGGCCGCCGGCTTCACCCTCATGGCCGCGGACACCCCACCGGGCATGCAGCACGCGCCGGGCACCAATTTCGCGGTGAGCGTGAGCGGTGACGACGACGCCGAACTGCGCGGCTACTGGCAGAAGCTGTCGGACGGCGGCGCCGTGTCCGTGCCGCTGGAGAAGCAGATGTGGGGTGATGTGTTCGGCATGTGCACGGACCGGTTCGGCATTCCCTGGATGGTGAACATCGGCGCGCCACAGGGCTGACAGATGCCGTCCGCGCCCGCTCCCGGTGTCCTTCGGGGGGACCTGCGGGCCGGGCGCGGACGGTGCGGCCGTGTGCCGGGAACTCAGCCCAGCTTCCGGAGCAGTTCCTCGGCGACCGGAGCCGAGGAGGCGGGGTTCTGGCCGGTGACGAGGTTGCGGTCGACGACGACCTTGGGTGCCCACGGCTCGCCGGCCTCGACCAGGACGCCGGCGCCGGTCAGGCGGTCCTGGAGCAGCCATGGGGCCTGGTCGGCGAAGCCGGCCTGGGTCTCCTCGGCGTTGGTGAAGGCGGCCACCCGGTACCCGGCGAAGGAGTTCACGCCGTCCCGTTCGGCGGCCAGCAGCGCCGCCGGGCCGTGGCAGACGACACCGAGCGGCTTGCCCGACTCCAGGGCCCGGGTGAGCAGCCGGCCGGACGTGGCGTCGACGGCCAGGTCCTCCATCGGGCCGTGGCCGCCCGGGTAGTACACGGCGGCGTAGTCGTCGAGGTTCACGCCGTCCAGGGGTACGGGGTGCTGGAGTTCGGCCGCGGCGCCGAGGACCGCGGCGATCCGGTCGGCGTTCTCCTGGCCGCCGTTGACCTCGGGCGCGAGGCTGGACTTGTCCACGGTGGGCACGACGCCGCCCGGGGTGGCGACGACGATCTCGTGGCCGGCCGCCTTGAACGCCTGGTACGGGGCGACGGCCTCCTCGGCCCAGAAGCCGGTGGGGTGCAGGGTGCCGTCGGCCAGAGTCCAGTGGTCCGCTCCGGTCAGCACGAAAAGGATCTTCGACATGGGGTGGGTCTCCGAGGGGTCGCGAAAGCTTGTCGGACTCCGACCGTAGGACCCTCGTGCCATTGGAATCCAATAGGCTCGTCCATGTGAGAGATAGGGAAGCCAATGGCAAGGAGGCGAGGTCCCGGAGTGGCGACGCCTCCGCGCCGGATCTCAATCTGCTGCGCACGTTCCTCGCCGTCTACCGGACCGGTTCCTTCACGGCCGCGGCCCTGGTGCTCGGACTGTCGCAGCCCACGGTGACCACGCAGGTGCGCGCGCTGGAGCGGCAGCTGGGCCGGGAGCTGTTCGAGCGCCAGGCCCGCGGCGTCTCCCCCGTTCCGTACGCGGACGAGCTCGCCTCCCGGATCGTGCAGCCGCTGGACGCGCTCGCCGAGGTCGCGCCCGGCGGGACGGGCGCCGGGCATCCGGTGGAGCCGGTGCATCTGGCCGGGCCGCACGAGTTCCTGACCCGTTCGGTCCTGCCCGGCCTGGCGCCCCTGGTCGAGCGGGGCGTGCGGCTGCGCATCGCCCCGGGCCTCACCGAGCCGCTGCTGGAGGAGCTGCGCGCGGGCCGTCACGACCTGGTGATCGCGACCTACCGGCCACGCGGTCGTACCCTGGCCTGCGTCCCGCTGGAGGACGAGGAGTTCGTGCTGGTCACCTCTCCCGGCTGGGCCGAGCGCGTCGGCGGTCCGGCCCGGATCGCCGCCGCCGGGCCCGCCGCCCTGCACGGCGTCCCGCTGCTCGCCTACGCCGAGGACCTGCCGATCGTCCGCCGCTACTGGCGCCATGTCTTCGGCCGGCGCCTGGTGCGCCGGCCCGCGGTCACCATGCCGGACCTGAACGCGCTCCTGGCCGCGGTCGCCGGCGGTGCGGGTTTCACGGTGCTGCCCCGCTACCTGTGCGCCGGCGAGCTGGCCTCCGGCGACCTGGTCCTGCTGCACGACCCGGACGACCCGCCCATCAACACGGCGTTCCTCGTCCAGCGCCCCGGCGCCGTCACCAACCCGCACGTGACCCTGGTCCGCGACCACCTGCTGGGGAGGGCGCGGGGTGCGTGACCGAGGCGTCAGTACCTCTCGGCGCCCGCCACGATCGCCTCGCGGATGCGGTGGTACGTGCCGCAGCGGCAGACGTTGCGGATCTCGTCGAGGTCGGCCTCGGTGATGTCGCGTCCCTCCTCGCGGGCCTGGCGGACCTTGGCGACGGCGGCCATGATCTGGCCGGGCTGGCAGTAGCCGCACTGCGCGACGTCGTACTCCAGCCAGGCCTCCTGCATCGGATGGAGGTCCTTGCCGACCGTGGCGGGCAGTCCCTCGATGGTCGTCACCTCGTCCGTGGGAGCGAGGTCCTTGACCGGGACGCTGCAAGGGTTGAACGCCTTGCCGTTGATGTGGCTGGTGCAGGCCTGGCAGACGCCGAGCCCGCAGCCGTACTTCGGCCCGGTGACGCCGAGGACGTCCCGCAGCACCCACAGCAGCCGTACGTCGTCCTCGATGTCCACGGTCACCGGGCTGCCGTTGAGGATGAAGGTGTGTTCGGGCACGAGAGGCCTCCTGAACTCCTAGTAGGCGCGGCTCAGGCCGTCGGTGGGGGACGCCGGGACCGGCGGGCTGGTGGGCAGCGGCTCGAAGCCGAGCGGGCCGTCGTGGTTGATCGGGAAGGTCGTCGGCATGGTGCCGGTGGCGCGTCCGTAGGCGCAGGCCACGGCCGCCGTCGCGCCGGCCACGGCGAGTTCGCCGGCGCCGCCGGGCCTGCCGCTGGTCGGCGGCATGACGACGATCTCCAGCTTCGGCGGGGTGTTCCACTGGCGGGTGTAGAAGTAGTCGTCCCAGCTGCCCTCCAGGAAGTGCCCGTCGTCCAGGTGCAGCCCCGAGCTGAGCGTGATCGCGATGCCGTCCATGATGCCGCCCATCATCTGCGCCTCCAGGCCGCGCGGGTTGACGGCGAGCCCGACGTCGACGGCGCAGACGACCTTGGTGACCCGGGGCCCGGTGCAGGCGTCGGGGACCGTGCGTCCGGTGGTCCGCGGACGGCAGTCGATCTCGGCGAGGACGGCGACGTAGCCGTGGTACTCGGGGTGCAGGGCGATCCCCTGGGCCGTCCCCGCGGGCATGTCCCGTCCCCAGCCGCCCACGTCGGCCACCTTGTCGAGGACGGCACGGGCGCGCTCCTCCTTGAGGAAGGACCGGCGGAAGTGGTACGGGTCCCCGCCCGTCCGCCGGGCCAGCTCGTCCACCACCAGCTCCTGCGCGCACCGCACGTCGGGCGAGTAGATGTTGCGCATGGAGCCGGTGTGGAAGCCCTTGCCGGTCTCGCTGAGCAGTTGGGTCACGACCCCGAAGTCGTACGGCGTCTGCTGCGTGAGCGTGAAGATCGTCTCGGAGAAGGTCAGGTCGCCGACGGGCAGTTGGGCCGCTTCGGCGGTGATGATCTCGCCGACGCCGTGGCCGAAGTCGGTGGCCACGGAGGTGTGGTGCTGCCGGTAGGTGAGGACCTGGCCGAGGGCGTAGGAGGCACGCACACGGGAGGTGGACATGGGATGGGTGCGTCCGTGCCGGAAGTCGTCGGTGCGGTGCCACATCAGCCGGACCGGCTTGCCCGTCGCCCGGGAGATCTCGGCGGCCTCGGCGGCGCCGTCGTGAAAGAGCCTGCGCCCGAACGAGCCGCCGCCCTCGGTGACATGGGTGGCGCTGCCGCCGGCGTTCCGGCGGGAGCGGGACGGTACGTGGACCGCCAAGTGGCGGCACCCGTACCTGAAGGGAAGGCCGTCGGCCAACCGCGTCGAGGGCGTCCGCGTGACGGTGGCGACCCTGCCGCGCGGCATCGCCGGGCGCGAGCACCTGACGGTCCGCCATGTCACCCGCCCGGTGGCCGGGGCGATCGGGCGACGGAGGTCGACCGTGCGGGACCGCGAGACCCTTCCGGCGGGCAAGGGCCCTCGCGTCTCGTCACGCGAGGGCCCTTCGCGCTGCCGTGAGGGCCTGCTCGGCATAGCCGCGGCCGAAGAGCACGGCATGCACCAGCAGGGGAAAGAGCTGGTGCAGCCCGATCCGGTCCGCCCAACCGTCCGCGAGCGGGGCCGTCTGCCGGTAGCCGTCGAGGATCTGGTCCAGGTGCGGGCAGCCGAAGAGGTGGAGCATCGCGAGGTCGGTCTCCCGGTGTCCGCCGTGCGCGGCCGGGTCGATCAGCCAGACGGCACCGTCGGCGCCCCACAGCACGTTGCCGCTCCACAGGTCGCCGTGCAGCCGGGCGGGTGGCTCGGCGGGCCCGGCCAGTTCGGGCAGCCGCTCGCAGACGCGCTCGACCACGGCCGTCTCGGCGGACCGGATCGTGCCCTGGTCGACCGCTGCGCGCAGATAGGGCAGCACGCGGTGCTCGGCGTACCAGAGGGGCCAGTCGGCGCCGGCGATGTTCCGCATGGGGGCGAGTCCGATGTACGCCTCGACAAGGCCGCCGGGCGGTGGCGCGCCGAACGCGGGAGCGCCCGCGGCATGCAGCGCGGCCAGCCCGATCCCGAACTCCCGTGCCGCACGGGCCGACGGCCGGCCCTGCGGGACGAGGTCGGTCACCAGCCAACGTGCCTCGTGGCCGTGGACCTCGGGAATGCGGACGGTGCCGGCCTCGGCCAGCCAGCGCAGTCCCGCCGCCTCGGCCTGCGCCGCGCCTGGATCGTCCGCGCGTTTGACCATGACCGACGGCCCGCCGTCGAGGCCGACTTCGGCGAGCGCCGCGGACCGGGGGCGCTCGCGGCGCACGCCACGGCCGGTGATCCGGGCGGCGGCCGCGGCCGGTCCGCCGCCGATGCCGTCGCCGTGGCAGGGGTCCGTGTGGGAGGAGGAGCCGTCGGTGGGTGAGTCCTCGGAGGGGATGCCGCTGTGCACGGGGCCAGGGTAGGACCGCCGGAGAGCCGGCCGGGGTCAGCCCGGGCGCTCCTGCTCGTCACCGCCGCGGCCACCACTGCCTCCGTCGCCGTCGCCCTCTTCGCTGTCGTCGTGCGTGGCGTACGGATGCACGTACCCCTCGTCCCCGAAGGGGAGGAACCAGTCCTGGACGAGTCCCTTGCCCGCGCCGTTCCCGGCCGGCGCGTAGAGCCACTCGTGGTCCATGTCGTCGCCCACGCCGTCGGCGAAGACCTGGAGCGCCGTCTCGACCTCCTCGCTCAGCAGCTCGTACAGGTCGGCCGTCGCCTCGGCCTGTCCGACGAGGAACTTGAGCAGCAGTTCCTCGGCCACGCAGCTCAGCCGGCCGAAGTGGGGCTGGGTGAGGCGGCCGGTCAGTGCCACGGCGGTGACGGTCAGACGGCGCGCGAACAGGACCGAGTACTGCTGGGCGAACTGCCGTGGCAGTTCGTCGAGGATCATGAACGGCGCGTCGGTGTCCGCGACGGTGGGCCCGTCCTCCTCCAGGCCCGCCAGGTCGGTGAACAGCTCGTCGACCAGAAGATCGATGGCGTACACGACGGCGCCGGCCGCGATCTCGGCCGCCTCACGGCTGACGATCCGTTTCTCCTCGTCCTCGGAGTGGCCGAAGGACGTGAGCGGGAAGGCCCGCAGGCCGGGCGCGAGGAGACGGAGCCTGCGCCGCATGTCCGCGACGTCGGTGTCGTCGCGTCGGCCGGTGTCGCCGGAGGGGGTGCCCGCCGCGTGCCTGCGGGCGCGCTCGGCGGGGTCCGCCGGCGGCGCGTCGGGGCCGTCGGCCGCGTCGAGGCTCTCCTGGAGCACCTCGGGGGCCAGCTCCACGCCGCAGCGGGTGATCTCCCAGGCGGTGAGCGGTTCGGTCCGCTCCAGCAGTTCCGCGACGACCTCGCGCGCGGCGTCCTCGGCGAACTCCAGCGCGGGCGCGTCGACGCAGAGCTTGAGCCGGGCTCCCCGGGGGTGGACGGTGATGACGTCGTCCACCAGGTCGACCTCCATCCCGTCGGGCCCCTCGATCGCAGCGATCGAATCGAGGCCCTTGCGCAGCAGGAAGACCACGCCCTCCCGCTGCAGAACGTCGAGCTCGGAACCGCCCTTGGGCAGCTCCACGTCCACCGTCACCGCGTACGTCACACGATCATGGTGCCCGAGGAAGGACATCTGGGGGGAGGGAACCGGAAGGAACCCCTCTTCGGGGACGGAGGCGCGAAGGCCGCCGGACGCGCTCGGGGAGACCCGGGGAAAGGCCGCCTGGACACGGCCTTTGCATGACCATGCGAGATGATGCATACTCTTCCCATGTCCAAGGTCCTCACCTCCCTTCCCGCCGGCGAGCGCGTCGGCATCGCCTTCTCGGGCGGCCTCGACACGTCCGTCGCGGTCGCGTGGATGCGCGACAAGGGCGCCGTCCCGTGCACCTACACCGCCGACATCGGTCAGTACGACGAGCCCGACATCGCCTCGGTGCCCGGCCGCGCGAAGACCTACGGCGCGGAGATCGCGCGCCTGGTCGACTGCCGTGCGGCGCTGGTGGAGGAGGGCCTGGCCGCGCTCACCTGCGGCGCGTTCCACATCCGGTCGGGCGGACGGGCGTACTTCAACACCACCCCGCTCGGCCGGGCCGTGACCGGCACGCTGCTGGTGCGGGCCATGCTCGAGGACGACGTGCAGATCTGGGGCGACGGCTCGACCTTCAAGGGCAACGACATCGAGCGGTTCTACCGCTACGGCCTGCTCGCCAACCCGCACCTGCGGATCTACAAGCCCTGGCTGGACGCCCACTTCGTGACCGAGCTCGGCGGCCGCAAGGAGATGTCGGAGTGGCTGGTCGCCCACGGCCTGCCCTACCGCGACAGCACGGAGAAGGCGTACTCCACCGACGCCAACATCTGGGGCGCCACCCACGAGGCCAAGACCCTGGAGCACCTGGACACCGGTGTCGAGACCGTGGAGCCCATCATGGGCCTGCGGTTCTGGGACCCCGAGGTCGACATCGTCACCGAAGACGTGACGATCGGCTTCGACCAGGGCCGCCCGGTGACGATCAACGGCAAGGAGTTCGCCTCCGCCGTCGACCTGGTCATGGAGGCCAACGCCATCGGCGGCCGGCACGGCCTCGGCATGTCCGACCAGATCGAGAACCGCATCATCGAGGCCAAGAGCCGCGGCATCTACGAGGCCCCGGGCATGGCCCTGCTGCACGCCGCCTACGAGCGCCTGGTCAACGCCATCCACAACGAGGACACCCTCGCCCAGTACCACAGCGAGGGACGGCGGCTCGGCCGGCTGATGTACGAGGGCCGCTGGCTGGACCCGCAGGCGCTGATGATCCGCGAGTCGCTGCAGCGCTGGGTCGGCGCGGCCGTCACCGGCGAGGTGACGCTGCGGCTGCGTCGCGGTGAGGACTACTCGGTCCTCGACACCACGGGCCCGGCGTTCAGCTACCACCCGGACAAGCTGTCGATGGAGCGCACCGAGGACTCCGCGTTCGGCCCGGTGGACCGGATCGGCCAGCTCACCATGCGCAACCTGGACATCGCCGACTCGCGCGCCAAGCTGGAGCAGTACGTCGGACTGGGCCTGATCGGCACCGGCAGCCCCACCATCGGCGCCTCCCAGGCCGCCGCGACCGGCCTGATCGGCACCATGCCGGAGCTGCCCGAGGGCGGCGCCGAGGCGATTGCCTCCCGCGGTGAGGTCTCCGAGGAGGACGCGCTGCTGGACCGCGCGGCGATGGAGGCCGGTACGGACTGACTCCGAGGGACCCGGAGCGGAACGCACCTCCGGAAGGGGCCGGTTCGACGGGGCGTGGGCGCCGTCGAACCGGCCCCTTCCGCCACGCTCAGGAATCGGCCTCCGCGTGCAGGGTCCGCAGCACGTCCTCGTCCGTGAGCTGGTCGAACTCCTCGTAGAAGGCGCCCACCGCCATGAAGGCGGGCGGACGGTGCAGGCAGAGCACCTCGTCGGCCTCGGGCCGCAGGCGGTCGGCCGCGTCGGGCGGGCCGACGGGCACGGCCAGGACCAGGCGGGCGGGTTCCCTGCGCCGTACGAAGCGCAGGGCCGCGCGGGCCGTCACTCCGGTGGCGAGCCCGTCGTCCACGACGATCACGGTCCGGCCCCTGAGCTCGGGCACGGGGCGCCCCTGCCGGTACAGGCGCTCGCGACGGCGGAGCTCCTCGCGCTCCCGTCCGACCACCGGGGCGAGTTCCGCGTCGCCGAGGCCGAGCGCGCGCAGGGACTGCTCGTCGTAGAGCGGCTCGTCGTCGCCGACGATCGCGCCGACGCCGAGTTCCTCCTCGTACGGAACCCCGATCTTCCGTACGACCAGGACGTCGAGCGGTGCGTCGAGCGCCGACGCCACCTGCCGGGCCACGGTGACGCCGCCACGCGGCAGGGCGAGGACGAGGGGATCGCACAGCATGCCCTTCTCCTGCTCGATCCGCAGTCTCGCGGCCAGTTCCCGCCCGGCCTGTTCACGGTCATGGAACCGCATCCGGTCGCCGCTCCCTTCCCGTTCGGTCGCGCTGGACGTTCCTCGGGCTCCGGGCGTGCGGGCACCCGCACGCGGTGAAGCTCCTCCGCAGATGATGTCAAGGATCCGCGCAGACGGACCCGTTCCGCGACCCGGCCGGGCGTCCCGGACCGGCCGGCATCCGCCGGGGGCGCGCACCGGGCCGGACCGCAGCGTGCGGCGCCACGGTTCACGGGCGGTGCGCCTGGGCACGGATGCGGCGGAGACCGCGCGGGACGCGCCGTAGCGATATGGCCAGATTCAGCAGCTCATCGTGTGCGGGGTGACATTGTTCGGTCACTGGGCGCTTCTACCAGTGTCGAGTGTTTTCGACGGCAATAGGGAGGGATGCGTGTGGGGCATCGGGGAGGGACGCGTGCGCGCGAGTCGGGAGGGGTGTCTGTGCTGAGACGCAAGACGTTGCGGCTTCCCCGGCATCCGGCCTCGGTGGGGCTGGCCCGGTACCGGGTACGGCAGCATCTGGCCGCCTGGGGGCACGCGAGGGGGGACGAGATCACGGAGCGGGTGGTCCTGCTGGCCTCGGAACTGGCGGCGAACGTCGTGCGCCACGGTCCGATCATGGAGCGCGAGTTCGAGATGGCGGTGACGGCACGGGCCGACGGCTCCTGCTTCATAGCGGTCTCCGACGAGAGCGGGGAGAACCCCGTCCTGCACGAGATACCCACCGAGGACGACGAGCGGGGCAGGGGCCTGCACCTCGTCGACCAGCTGGCCCAGAACTGGGGCGTACGCCACCGAGGACGGCACGGCAAGACGGTGTGGGCGGTGGTGCGCAACCCGCGTCCCCACGGCGCGGTCCAGTCGCCGCAGACGCGGCAGCACAAGTAGGGGCGCTCCCGGCGCCTCGGGCTCCCGTTCCCGCGGCGCGGCCGGGGTGAGCGTCGCCGCCGAGAGCTCGGCCGGGGTGGGGGGGGCGTCGCCGCCGGGGGCGCGGCCCGGACCGGCGGCGGAGCGAGCACCGGGCCTGGTCCGGTACGGTCCTGATCGTCCTCACCCGAGCGCGTGCCGGCCGCCGCACCGCCCGGAGCGCATCGGATCCCGGACGCGCACGCCCCGCCCGTCCGCCGCACCCACCCCACAGGACCTCGCCGCATGACCGTCTTCCGCATCAGCCCCGCCGTCGCAGACGCCTTCCCCGACGTCCTCGTCGCCCTGGTCGCCGCCACCGGCCTGCGCGGCCACGAACCCTGGCCCGCCACCACCGCCGCCGTCGAGGACCTGGAACGGCGACTCGCGGCCGGCACCTGGCAGCCGGCCGACGAGGGCGACCCCCGCATCGAGGCGTGGCACACCGCCTACCGCTCCTTCGGCACCAACCCCCGCCGCGTCCGGCCCAGCGTCGACGCGCTCGGCCGGCGAATGGCCAAGAAGGGCACCTTGCCGCGCGTCAACCCCGCCGTGGACTCCTACAACTCCGTCTCCGTCCGCCACGGCCTGCCCGCCGGCGCCTTCGACCTGGACCGGGTCGCCGGGGACGTCGACATCCGGCACGCCGACGGCAGCGAGGAGTTCGTCCCGCTCGGCGAGCCCGGCACGGTGGAGAACCCCAGGTCCGGCGAGATCATCTACGCCGACGCCGACGGCGTCCTCACCCGGCACTGGAACCACCGCGACGCCCACCGCACCCGGGTGACCGAGGACTCGCTGCGCGTCGCCTTCGCCCTGGAGACCCTGCACGCCACCCGCGACGGCGGCATCCTCAAGACGGCGGCGGACGAACTGCGGTCCCTGCTCGCCCCGCACACCGAGCAGGTAACGGTGCACCTCCTGAGCGCCGGACGGCCCGACGCCGGCGTCTGATCGGCAGGGCGCCGGAGGGCGGACCTACTGCGCCAACTGCGGGTAGAGCGCGGCCAGTTCCCCGGACAGTCCCGCCTTCACCTGGCGCGATACGTCGTCGGCCAGCACCTCGTGGGCTCCGGCCTCGACGCCGTCCAGGGCGAGCGCGGCGACCGTGCGGGGATCCGACTTGGGGGCGTCGATCCGCGTGGTCAGGTCGGTGTCCACATAGCCCACGTGCAGGCCGGTCACGGCGATGCCGCGCGGCCGCAGCTCCAGGCGCAGGGAGTTGGTCTGCTGCCACAGCGCGGCCTTCGAGGCACTGTAGGAGCCGGCGCTGCCGAGCCAGGACAGCACCGAGTGGACGTTGAGGATGTGCCCGCCGCCGTTGCGCTCGATGATCGGGGCGAAGGCGCGCGTCACCAGCAGCGGACCGTAGAAGTTGATGTCGAACTCGCGGCGCACGTCCTCCACCGGGGTGTCCAGGAAGCTCCCGCCGACCGAGTTCCCCGCGTTGTTGATCAGAACGGTGACGTCCTGCGCCTGCTCGGCGGCAGCGGCCACCGAGGCCGGGTCGGTGACCTCCAGCGCCAGCGGGACGGCGTCGGGGTGCGTCACCGTCCGCGGGTCGCGCGCGGTGGCGTACACCTTGCCCGCGCCACGGGTGTACAGCTCCTCCACCAGCGCCTTGCCGATGCCCCGGCTGCCGCCGGTGACGAGGACGACGGCGTTCTTGAGAGCGGTCATGACAGAGTCCTTCCAGGGACAGGAAACCGATCGGTTTCACCCTGATGGTAAACCGATCGGTTTCCTCCGCTCAACCCGTCCCTGCCGCCGCGCTCAGCCTCCCTGCGCCCGACCGGCCGCGGCGGCGCGCTCGCCGAGCCTCTTGAGGGCCGTCTCGCTCCAGCGGAGGTTGGCCCGCTCGTAGGCGATCCCGCCCTGCAGGGTCAGATAGGGGCCGATGCGCTCGGCGGTGGCGAGGTACTCCTCCTCGTCGCGCCCGTCGAGCATGCGCTCCTGCATCCGCAGGTAGCGGGCCAGTTTGGCGGTGGCCCGCTCATGGCGCTCGGCGACCGCGGCCCGTACGGCGTCGAACTCCGCGCCCTCCACGATGTCGACGCACTGCACCTTGACCATCAGCTCGTCCCGCATGGCGGGCGGCCTGTCCGGAGCCGCGCCGACGTAGTCGCGCAGGACCTGAAGGCCCGCTTCGGTGAGCGAGAAGAGCCGTTTGTTGGGCCGGCGTTCCTGCTGGACGACCCGGGCGGAGACCAGCCCCTCCTGCTCCATCCGCTCCAGCTCGCGGTAGAGCTGCTGCGGGGTGGCCATCCAGAAGTTGGCCACCGAGGCCCCGAAGCCCTTCGCGAGGTCGTATCCGGATGCCTCACCCTCCAGAAGCGCGGCCATCACCGCGTTGCGCAGAGCCATGGGCCCAACGTATCAGCGAGTTGATTAATCAACAGATCGACCAGGGCGACCACCGGGTACTACGACGGCCCCTCGGCGACCGCGGTCACCGGGAGCAGCGCGGGCCGCTTGGCCTGCCGTCCGTCGCCGGACGAGCGGCCCCGGGCCCGACGCACGAGCCAGGGGCCGAGGAAGGTGCCCAGCCAGCGCAGTTCGTCGCGGGCGGCCCGCAGGCCCGTGCGCGCCGCCGGGTCCGCGGGCAGGGGCCGCGTCCAGCTGTCGTCGGTGCCCGGCACCTCCAGCGCGTGGGCGACCGCGGCGGCGATGCGCGCGTGGCCGGCCGGGCTGGCGTGCAGCCGGTCCGTGCTCCAGAACCGGGGATCGGTCACCGCGAGGTGCGGTTCCGAGTCGGCCACCACGACGCCGTGCCGGCGGGCCGCCTCCCGGATACGGGCGTTGAGCGCCACGACGCGCGGCGCGAGCGGCCGGGCCAGCGGTGCGATCCGGCCGATGTCGGGGAAGGTGAGCGTCGCGACACGGGCCCCCTGCCCGGTGAGCGCGGCGAACACGGCCTCCAGGTGTCCGGCCACCTCGTCCGGGTCGAAGCGGGGCCGCAGGACGTCGTTGATCCCGGCGACGACCGTGGCCAGGTCGGGCTTCAGCTCCATCGCGGGCGCGAGCTGTTCGGCGCGCACCTGGCCGGCCAGCCGGCCGCGCACGGCGAGGTTGGCGTACCGCAGGCCGGGGCTGTCGTGGGCGAGCTGCTCGGCGAGCCGGTCCGCCCATCCCCGCAGGCCCCGTTCCTCGTCACCGTCGCCGAGCCCTTCGGTCTGACTGTCCCCCAGGGCGACGTAGCGCAGATATCCGCTGCCTGCCACGGCTCGACCGCCTTCCGCCGTCGTCACACGCCGAATGACCACATTGTTGCCTATTCGCATTGTTGACTATACAGCCCGGACGGCACCGCTGCTCCCGTACACGGTCGGGCATCGCCTGATCGGCGCGAACGGCATCCGCCCGCACATCGCAAACCACACCGCACCACCACCGACTGCCGAGCCGCCGGGTCTTATGGCGACCGGGGCCTTGGGCGGCGGGGCCGGGGGCTGCGGGGACGCGGGGCCGAGGCCCCCGGGGGGCTGCGGGCCGCACGACGACGAGCCGCCGGCCCACGAGCCGCGGGGCCGCACGGTCACCGACTGCCGGGCGCCAGGCCACACAGCGAGCGGGTTCTCAGGCCGCGGGGCCCCAGGCCATAGAGCCACCCGGCGACAGGGCCGAGGGGCCACCCGGCCGTCAGGCCGCCGGGCTTCCGTCGCCGGGCCGTCAGGTCGGCTTCAGGCCGGCGCGTCAGTGCACGGACAGGCCGCCGTCGACGAAGATGGACTGGCCGGTGATGTACGCGGAGGCGCGGCTTGCCAGGAAGACCGCGGCGCCTGCGAAGTCCTCGGCCAGGCCGTTGCGGCCGATCATCGTGCGGGCGGCCAGCTCCGCCACCTTCCGCGGGTCGGAGGACAGCCGCGCGTTGAGCGGAGTCATCACGAAGCCCGGCACGAGCGTGTTGCAGGTGACTCCGTGCGGCGACCACGCCTCGGCCTGCGAGCGGGCCAGCGATTCGAGCGCCCCCTTGGACACCCCGTAGGCCCCGCTCCGGACGAACGCGCGGTGCGCCTGCTGCGAGGTGACGTGGATGATCCGCCCGTGGCCGCGCTCGGCCATGCCGGGCCCGAACCGCTGCCCGAGCAGGAAGGGTGCCTCCAGGTTCACCGCCATCGTGCGGTCCCAGACGTCCTCGCCCAACTCTCCCATCGGCGGACGCAGGTTGACGCCCGCGCTGTTGACGAGGATGTCGGGCTCCCCGAAGACCCCGGCCGCCCGGTCCGCGGCGTCACGCACACCGTCGCGGCTGCCCAGGTCGCCCCTCACCCAGGCCGCCCTGCCCCCGTCGGCCGTCAACTCGTCCACCGCGGCGCTCAGTTCCGCCTCCCGGCGGGCCACCACCACGACGCTCGCCCCGGCGCCCGCGAGGGCGCCCGCGATGGCGCGGCCGATGCCGGAGCTGCCGCCGGTCACCACGGCGACCCGGCCGTCCAGCGCGAACAGTTCGGAGAGATACGTCTGCGAGGTCATGCCCGCACCCTAGATCGCCGGGGGGCCTGCCCGGGTCCGGGGCGCCCGAGCGGGTGTAGCGGAAGGCCGTACCGGAAGGCCGTACGGCCGATCAGCCGGCGGTGTAGCCGAGTTGGCGCCTCATGTACGGCGTCATCAGCGTCTTCGCCTTGGCCAGCACCGACGTACGGCCGCCGAGGACCGCGCTCTCGCCGCCCGGCACGGGCAGCAGGGTCAGCCCGTCGCCCGCGCCGAAGGGCACGATGAGCGGAGTGCGGTGCGTCGCCCGGTAGCGGCGCAGCTGTTTGCGGTGCCGGCCCGAACTGGTCAGGTGGGCGCGGATGTTCCAGGCGGCGAGGTCCGCCTGGGCCAGCGCGGCGGGGGTGATCTTGAGCTCGGTGGCGTCGTTGACGTCGCCGACGGCGAACACGTCGAGCCGTCCCGCGACGCGCAGCGTGCGGTCGACCTTGACGTGCCCGGTCTCGTTCAGCCACGCGCCGTGTCCGCCCAGCCGCATCCAGAGGGTGTTGGGCGTGGTGCCGGTCGCCCAGAAGGAAAGGTCCGCCTCGATGACCGTGCCGCGGCTGTCGCGGTAGGTGCCGAAGTCGTTGCCGGGCGACATGAAGGAGTCCAGGCGTACCTCGACGTCGTGCGCCTCCAGCCAGTCCCGCGCCCTGCGACCGGCCCGCTCGACGCCGGTCGAGTGCAGCAGCGCCGGGCCGGCGTGCGCGAGGGTGACCCGGGCGTCCGGCCGTGCGAGGCGTATCTCCGCGCCGAGTTCCACGCCGGAGGGGCCCCCGCCGACGACGAGGATGTGCCCGGCGGTGGCGATCTTCTGCTGGTGCCCGGTCAGTGCCTTCACCGCCTCGTCGGTGGTGGTGCCGGTGAAGCGGGCCGGTTCGGGGTAGTCGGCGCCGCTGGCGATCACCGCCACGTCGTACGGCAGCCGCTCGCCCGTCGCCAGTACGACCTGGCGCTCGGCGGTGTCGATGCGGACCGCCTTGCCCACCGCCACGCGGCCGTTGCGCAGCAGCCGGTCGTAGGGGATGAAGGGAGTCACCGACCACTCGGGGCGCACGCCCGCGCGCAGGGACGCGATGCGGTGGAAGAAGACCTCCTTGCGGTCCACCAGGGTGACCCGCGCGACCGAGTCCAGACGCCGGGCCAGCCGGACCCCCGCGTACCCGCCGCCGATCACCACTACGTCGCCGTCGTGCACCTCGGGTCTCCCGTGCCTGCGGAGGGAGCGGTGCGAGGTGGACGCACTCGGCCGCTCGGACTGCGGTCGAGCGTAGCGCTTGAAACCTAAAGTTCACCCTGGGATGTGTGGGCATTCTGTGAAGCGTGGGCCCGGCCTCGAGGAGCACCCGTACGTTCTCCCGCCACTGGACCGGAGCGAGCGCGGCCCCCGCGGCGACGGCGTCGGCGACGTCCACCAGGACATTCGCACGCGGAAGAACCGGAGGTCGAAGCCGAGAAGCCGCCGTCGGTTCCCTGCTTCAGGAAGCCGGGCGAGAGGTTCCGAGGATCTCGCCGCGTCCGAGGATCTCGCCGCACAGGACCACGCACTCGGAGCAGATCCACACATCGGGTCCGGCGGCGAGGCGGCGTTCCGCACTGGATGCGTGCCCGCAGAACGAGCAGCGGTCCGTCTGCTTCTTGCCGGGACGGCCGCGGCGGGAGCGGCGGCCGAAGGGGGTGCGGGGCACGTTGACGTAGCAGTGCAGCAGGCGCTTGACGTCGGCGACGTCCACGCCGAGGTCGTTGAGGACACGGCGGGCGCGGGAGCCGGGGTCGGTGGCGATGACGGCGAGCAGCTGCGGTGTGGTGACGACGACCGGTGCGCAGGCCGGGGTGCGTTCGGCGGCCAGCTGCTCGGCTCCGGCCAGAGCGGCCTGGGCCTCGGCGGAGAAGACGGGCCGGCCCCGGTGCGCGGGGTGGTCGGGGTGGTCGAAGAGGCGGTGGCCGGCGTCGCGGACCGTGGCACGGCTGACGCCGAGCTGTTCCAGGGTGGCGGCGGCCACCCCGTCCGTGAGCAGTCCCAGCAGGATGTGTTCGGTGCCGGCCTGCGCGAGGTGGTCGGCCTCAGCCGCGTCCAGCGCGGCGGTCAGTCCGGCCTCCAGGTCGCGGCCGCGGACCAGGCCGACGGTCGCGGGGGCGTGGGCAACGCGCTCGGCGTATCGCTGACGCGCTCCCTGACGGGAGACGCCGAGCCGTTCACCGATCACCGTCCAGGAGCAGCCCGCGTCGCGGGCCTGCCGTACGACCTGGTCGAGGGCGGCGTCGGCTCGGCCGGACAGGTCTCGGGTCAGGGCCAGGACGGCGTCCAGCAGGTCGAGCGGGTCGTCACCGGTGGCGCGGTTGCGGGCCGCTTGGATGAGCTGGTCCACGGTGGGCTCTTGGCTCATGGTGACAACAGTAGGTTGTCACTCCCCGGCTGACAATCCCTCGTTGTCACGCGGCCGGGACATGACGCCGGCAAGGCGGATGTCCGCGCGGGCGTGGGCGCCCGGTTCGACGTCGGTCGCCCGGTGAGCCGGCGTGGGCAGGGCGGTGCGGGTGGCGGGCGGTTCGGCCGTGCGGTGTCCGGTGCCCCGGCCGCAGCTCTCGTCCGTTACCGCCGGCTCACCTGGAGAAACTCTCGTCCGGCAACCGCTCCAACGTCGTCGCGATCCCCGCCTGTTCCACCGCGTCGATCAGGGCCTGGCCTATCACCGAGACCGGCTCGCGGGCCGGGAGGACCAGGCCGATGCGTTCGGTGCGGACCGGGCGGACCAGGGGGACGGCGTGCATGCCTGCCGGGACGCCGAAGACGTGGAGCCAGGCGTGGGGCACGATGCTCGCCCACTGCCCGGATCTGACCTGGGCGAACAGGGAAGCGATCGAGTCGGTCTCCACGCGCGGGGTCACGGAGACGCCGACCGCCTCGAAGGCCGCCTCCAGGACCTGGCGTCCCTGCATGCCGGGGTGCAGCAGGCAGAGCGGGTACTGGGCCGCGTCCTCCCAGGAGATCTCGTCCGCACGAACGTCACGGGCATCGCGGGCGTCGCGCCGGATCAGCAGGACGTAGCGCTCCCGGTACAGCGGGACGAACTTGAAGCCGTGCTCCACGACGGTGCTGTGGTAGGTGACGGCGGCGTCGAGTTCGTAGGCATGGAGGCGGTCGACGATGTCCACGGACTGCAGGTCCGCGAACACCTGCACCGTGGCCAGCGGGTTGGCGGCGCAGAACGGCTGGGTGAGCAGCGCGACCGCCGTGGCCGCGGTCGGCACGGTGCCGATGCGCAGCCGGCCGCTCAGTCCGGCCTGCAGCGCCTGGATCTCGTCCTGCATCGCGTCCCGGTCGGCCAGGATGCGCTGGGCCCACAGCACGACGCGCTCGCCCTCGGGCGTCAGGCCCTCGAACCTGCGGCCGCGCTGCACGAGGGGGATGCCGAGTTCCTCCTCCAGTTTCCGGATGCCTTCGGACAGCGCCGGCTGGGAGACGTAGCAGGCCTGCGCCGCCTTCGCGAAGTGACGGGCTCGGGCGAGGGCGACGAGGTACTCGAGTTGGCGGAGCAGCACCCTCCAATGATCCACCGCGGCGCGCCGTCCGGCACCGGTGCCGTCGCCGGCCCACCGGCCGTCCGCGCACGGATCACACACGCGGCAGTCATCGGTGCCGCCTCTCAGCCGATAAGAACTTCCGCTTTGACCATGGCCGACGCCCTGGCGAAGAGTGGGCGCGACGCATGGGCGGGACGGGGCCCGGCACGGAGAGGGCGTGGTACTCGATGCGGGACTTCGACGAACCGGACGAGGGCGACCTGTCGGTCTCGGCCCCCAGGACATGGGCCACCGGCGCTCCCGCGGTCGTCCACGCCCTGACGTACGCGCTGGGCCAGACCTCGCCCAGGCGGACCGCGCTGACCCTGCTCAACATCAACCAGGCGAAGGGCTTCGACTGCCCCGGCTGCGCCTGGCCCGAGCCGGCTCCCGGCCGCCGCCACCGCAACGAGTACTGCGAGAACGGCGCCAAGCACATCAGCGACGAGGCCACCTCGCGCCGGGTGACCGCAGAGTTCTTCCGGCAGCACTCGGTCGACGAGCTGAGCCGCAGGTCGGATTACTGGCTCAACCAGCAGGGCCGGCTGACCGAGCCGATGGTGCTGCGCGAGGGCGCGACGCACTACGAGCCGATCGGCTGGGACGAGGCCCTGGACCTGCTCGCCGGCGAACTGCGGGCCCTCGACCACCCGGACGAGGCCCTGTTCTACACCTCCGGCCGGCTGGCCAACGAACCCGCCTTCCTGCTCCAGCTGTTCGCGCGCGCCTTCGGCACCAACAACCTGCCGGACTGCTCCAACATGTGCCACGAGTCGAGCGGTTCGGCCCTCGGTGAGACCCTGGGCATCGGCAAGGGCAGCGTCAGCCTCGACGACCTGTACGAGTCCGACCTGGTGTTCGTCGTCGGGCAGAACCCCGGCACCAACCACCCGCGCATGCTGTCCGCGCTGGAGGAGACCAAGCGCCGCGGCGGCCAGGTCGTCGCCGTCAACCCGCTGCCCGAGGCCGGGCTGCTGCGCTTCAAGCACCCGCAGAAGGCGCGCGGTCTCGTCGGCCGCGGCACGGACATCGCCGACCAGTTCCTGCAGATCCGGCCGGGCGGCGACCTCGCCCTGTTCCAGGCCCTGAATCTGCTGCTGCTGGAGGCCGAGGACAAGGAGCCGGGCACCGTCCTGGACCGGGAGTTCATCGAGGCACACACCACCGGCTACGACGCCTTCGCCGAGCAGCTGCGTGCCACGACGTCCTGGGACGCGGTCCTCCAGGCCACGGGGCTGAGCCGGGACGAGATCGAGCAGGTCCATGAACGCGTGCTGAACAGCCGCAGCGTCATCGTCTGCTGGGCGATGGGCCTGACCCAGCACAAGCACGGCGTGCCGACCATCCGCGAGGTGGTCAACTTCCTTCTGCTGCGCGGCAACATCGGCCGGCCCGGCGCGGGGGTGTGCCCGGTCCGCGGGCACAGCAACGTCCAGGGCGACCGCACCATGGGCATCTGGGAGCGCATGCCGCAGGCGTTCATGGACCGCCTCGGCGCGGAGTTCCGCTTCACCCCACCGACCCGGCACGGCCTGGACTCGGTCGACTCCATCCGGGCCATGCGCGACGGCCGGGCGAAGCTCTTCGTCGGCGTGGCCGGCAACTTCGTGCGGGCCACGCCCGACAGCGACGCCACCGAGCGCGCGCTGCGCAACTGCCGTCTGACCGCGCACATTTCGACCAAGCTCAACCGCTCGCACGCGGTGTGCGGCCGCACCGCGCTGATCCTGCCGACGCTCGGCCGCAGCGACCGGGACGTCCAGGCCGGCGGCGAGCAGTTCATGACGGTCGAGGACTCCATGAGCGAGGTGCACGCCACGCGCGGCCGCCTCGCCCCCGCCTCGGAGCACCTGCTGAGCGAGGTCTCCATCATCACCCGGCTGGCCCGCCGCGTCCTGGGCTCCCGACCCGCCGTCCCCTGGGCCGACTTCGAGGCCGACTACGACCTCGTACGCGACCGTATCGCCCAAGTCGTCGAGGGATTCGAGGACTTCAACGAGCGGGTGCGGCTGCCGGGCGGGTTCCGCCTGCCCAACCCGGTCAACGAGCGGGTGTTCCGCACGCCCGGCGGCAAGGCCGTCTTCACCGTCAACGACTTCACGATGCTGCAGGCGCCCGAGGGCCACCTCGTCCTGCAGACACTGCGCTCGCACGACCAGTGGAACACCGTCCCCTACGCGATGGACGACCGCTACCGGGGCGTCAAGGGCGGCCGGCGCGTCGTCCTGGTCAACCCGGCCGACCTGGCCGGTCTCGGGCTCACCGACGGCGGGCTCGTCGATCTGGTCAGCGTCTGGTCCGACGGCTCCGAGCGCCGCGCGGAGGGTTTCCGCCTCGTCGGTTACCCCACTCCCCCGGGTTCGGCGGCCGCGTACTACCCGGAGACCAACGTCCTCGTACCGCTCGACAGCGTCGCCGACATCAGCAACACGCCGACGTCGAAGGCCGTGATCGTGCGCCTGGAGCGGGCGGAGGAACGGGCCACGGCTTGACCCGGCACCCGGCACCGGCACCCGACACCGGGGCCCCGGGACCGGCCGTCAGGAGTCGAGGTCGTCGGCGAAGTGGCGGTAGCCGTGGCGGGTGCGGTGCATGTCCCACAGCGTGTCCGCGAGCAGGACCGGGTCCTTGCGATGGTGCCCGGGGATGATCGCACCGGGGATGATCAGCTGGGCGACGTGAATGCCCTCGCCGGCGAGCACGTCGTGCAGCAGATGGCCGTAGGCGCTCTCGGCGGCGAAGGCCACGGAGGTGCCGGCCCGGTCGGCGTGCGGCACGACGGCGCTGCCGCCGTTCACGAGGAGGACGGTGCCGCGCCCCAGGGCGCGCATGCCGGGCAGCACCTGCTGGACGGCGGCGACGGGGCCGTAGACGGAGAACTCGATCGGCCCGATGAGGTCGATGTACGTGGTCTCCAGCACCGGCCGCATGAACTCCTGTTGCGGGAGCGGACTGTACTGCAGGACCTCGATCGGGCCCAGCTCGGTGTGCGCCGTGTCGAGTGCGGCCGCCAGGGCCTTCGGATCGCGTACGTCGGCGGCGAAGCCGCGCGCCGTGACGCCCTCGTCGGCCAGCTTCGCGGCGAGCTCGTCCACCCGCTGCCGGCTGCGGGAGACGAGCGCCACGTCGAATCCCTCACGGCCGAAGCGGCGGGCGACGGCGGCGCCGAGCCCGGGGCCGGCTCCGATGACGGCGATGGTGGTCATGGCGGCACTTCCTTCGTCCGGACGATCACTGCTGCGGGCTTAGCGGGATTACAGGACTGCGGGACAGCGGGACTGCTCGACTGCTCGACTGCGGGTCCGGGCCCAGGGCCCGTCAGGATCCACCCGTCCAGGACACCACTCGCCGCACGAACCCGCTCCCGCACCCCGCATCCCGTCGCAGCACTAGCTCCGCAGGTGGTGGCTCAGATCGCCCGCCAGATGGATGCCGACCCGGCGCTCCGCGAACCGCCACCGACCGTCGCGGCGCACGAAGCGGTCGGTGTAGCGGCCCGCGGCGATGGACTGCAGCGGGAGGCCGGGCACGGCCTGGAAGATGGTGACGTAGGAGCGCGCGGCGGCCGTGCCGGCGGCACCGTCGACCTCCACGGTGACGTTGGTCGTGACGTGGTGGGTGCGGGGTGTGCCGTCCTCGTAGAGGATCACGGTGTTCCGGAGCATCCGCTCGACGGCCTCGCCTCCTTCCAGCGGTGCCCCGCTGCCGATGAACACGGCGTCGGCGAACAAGGCGCCGACCCCGGCGAAGTCGCCGGTGTCGACCAGTTCCGCGTACCTGGCGATCAGATTCGTGACGGCGGACGTGTCCGCGGCTGCGCTCATGACCTGTGAGGATATGCGCCCGGGTTCACCCTAGGGCCGTCCGCCGAACTGCCATGTGTGGACCTCGACGACGGCATGGCGGTCGGCCGCCAGGACGGCCCGCGCCGCCTTCTCGTCCGGGGCCCGCAGCAGCGCCGCCGTACCGAGCCAGGTGGCACCGTCGTCCGACAACAGGGGCCCGTACGCGATGAGTTCGTCCGTGTCGTGCGGTACGGCGGGGCCGGCGCCCCCCGCCGGACCGAGACCCAGCACGAGATGGCGGGTGCCGCCCTCCCGGCCGCCGCGGAAGTCCCACATGGTGCGCCCCAGCAGGTTGCGCCACCGGCGCAGCAGCACGTCACGGTAGACGCCGGCCTGATGGTTGGGCTCGTCGAAGGCGAACGCGCGGGCGGCGGCGGGATCGGGCAGATCGAGGATGTGCACGCTGCCGCTGGGGGTGTCGCCGTCGGCGGCGAGGGTCGGACCGCGGGCGATCATCCCGGCCGCGTACCGGTCCATGTAGGACCAGTGCTCCTCCAGCAGTTCGTGACGCAGGGCCGCCGATCCGGCCCGGTCGCGGTGGTAGCAGAAGTACTCCATGACCACGGAGCCTTTCCCATCGGCGGGCACCGCCTCAACCGGGTTACGGCTCAGCGGACGGCGGGAAGGCCGGCGAGCCAGTCGGTCAGGAGGCGGTTGACCTCCTCGGGGCGTTCCTGCTGGATCCAGTGGCCGCAGCCCTCCAGGAGGTGGCAGGAGACCAGACCGGGCAGGGTGACCGGATACGCCTCGATCGCGTCGGACAGCCAGGCCGTGGACGCGTCCAGGGTGCCGCCGGCGAACAGGGACGGCTGGGTGACGGGGGCGCCGTCGTAGGCCACGAGGTCCTCCCAGTCGCGGTCCATGGTGCGGTAGCGGTTGAGGGCTCCGGTGAGGCCGGTGCGTTCGAACTCCCCGGCGTAGACGTCGAGTTCCGCCTCGCTGAGCCATGCGGGCAGCGGCCCGGCGGGGAACCGGTCGCGCAGTGTCCCGCCCTTGCCGACGAAGTGCGGGTCGGGCGCGCCGGGTGCGGGCATGGTGTCGGCGGACAGGGCGGCGTAGAAGCCCGCGAGCCAGCCGCGGACGTCGGGTTCGATCTCGGCCTCGGCGCGGCCCGGCTCCTGGAAGTAGGAGACGTAGAACTCCTCGTCCCCGCCCATGCCGGCGAAGACGTCGCTGGGACGGGGCCCACCGCGCGGGGTGTAGGGGACGCTCAGCAGCCCCACCGCGCGGAAGACCTCGGGCCTGAGCAGGGCGGAGTTCGCGGCGACGGCCGCGCCCCAGTCGTGGCCGACGATCACCGCCGACTCCTCGCCCAGGGCGTGCACGACCGAGACGCTGTCCTCGACCAGTTCGAGCATGCGGTACGCGTCCGCCGCGGCCGGCCTGGAGGAGCGGCCGTAGCCGCGGACGTCGACGGCGACCGCGCGGAATCCCGCCGCGGCGAGGGCGGGCAGCTGGCGGCGCCAGGAGTACCAGGATTCGGGGAAGCCGTGGACGAGCAGCACCAGCGGTCCGGTCCCCTGTTCCGCGAGGTGGATCCGGCCTGCCGGCGCGGGGATCAGCCGGTGTGTGATCTCGGGGACATGGTGCGTCATGGGGTGCGTCATGCGGGCTCTCCTCCAGGACCGTTCCTCTGTGCATGTGCCTCGTACCTGCGCATGCGCCTCGTACGCCGATCATGCGGAAGGCGCGCCTCGGAGGAGGAGCGCGTTTGCCGGTTCGGCAAGTCCTTCGGCGCGCCCCGCACCCCACCGACACGCATCCTTGATGACTTGATTCATTCGAACGAATACTCGAATATGGAGCCATGTCCGCAAGACCGGTGGCGAGCGTGGAAGCACATGTCGGCCCTGCCGGGTCGACGTACCCGTCGCCGCTCGGAGCCCTGCTCCCGGAGGGACGTATCCGCCCGGGAACGACGGTCAGCGCTGGTGGAGACATGCCGCTCCTGCTGGCTCTCGCCGCCGAGGCGGCCGGCGGCACGGCCGGCTGGGCGGCGGTGGGCCTGCCGCAGATGGGGGCGCCGGCGGCGCAGGCGGCCGGGCTGGAGCTGGCGGACGGGATGCGGATCGATGATCCGGGCCGCCAGTGGGCACAGGTTCTCGCCACCGTGGCCGAGGCCGTGCCGGTGGTCCTCGTCGGCCGGCCCGGACCGGTGCCCGACCGGATCGCCCGCCGGCTGGCGGCCGTGCTGCGGCGCAGCGGATCGGTACTTCTGGCCGCGGACTCCTGGCAGGGTGCCGAGGTGCGGATGAGCGTGGTGTCCGCCGTCTGGGAGGGCGTCGGCGGCGGCCACGGCCTGCTGCGCGGACGGCGGGTGCGGGTGGCGTCCGCCGGACGCGGTGCGGCGGCCGCGCCACGCCATGCGGACCTGTGGCTGCCCGGGCCCGACGGCCGGGTCGCCCCCGCAGACGGCGGCACGGGCGCCACGGGCACAGCGGGCACCACGGAACCCGGCCTGCGCGAGGCGGTGGCCCCGGACGGGGCCTCGCGCCCGGCACGGCCGGTCCTGCGCGTGGTGGGCTGAGCCCGTACCCGGTCCGGGGACCGCCTCCCCGCGGGGACCGCCCCCCGGGGCGACGGACCGTTGGGGCAGGCGTTACTGGTTGCCACCCCGCATACCGTGGAGCCAATCTGGAGCAGACGGTCGGGAAGGGACCGCAGTCCGGCGGAAGGATCGGCCGCATGGCACAGGACCCGGCGCCGCCACTGCGCGGCCGTGGCACCACGCCCGGCGCGGCCCTCACCGTGCGGTCGGCGGCCGGCCAGGCGGACATCCTGTGCCGGTCGGGCGTCCTCGACGACGAGGCCGCCACCGCGCTGAGCCAGGACCTGGCCCGCCACGCCGACCGGGCGAGCCGCGCGGGACGGCACCTCGTCCTGGACCTCACGGACCTCCGGCTCGTCAGCGCGGCGGCCGTCCGGGTCCTCGACGCCGGCACGCGCCATCGCACCGAGGACCCGGTCCTGGTGATCGCGGCGGCTCCGCATGTGCAGGCGCTGTTCTCCCCCTCGCCGCCGCCGGGGCTGCGCGTGCACCCCACGCTCGCGGCGGCTCTCGCCGCGGTGGCCCCCGCGGAGTCCCGGGTGCACGTGCCGGGCGGCGGCGAGGACCTGCAGGCCGAACTGTTCGGCCTGCACGCCAAGATCCGCACCGGCCCGCTGATCGGCATGGCCCAGGGCGTCCTGCTGGAGCGCTACGCCCTGGCCGACGCGGACGCGGCCTTCGGCCTGCTGAAGCAGGCGTCCCAGCGGTACAACGCGCCGATGCGGATCCTCGCGTCGGCCGTCGTGACCGCTCCGCCGCCGGGCACGTCCTCGCCCCGGTGGTTTCCCGGGCGCCTGCGCACCGCGCCGCCCCGGCTGGAACTCCTCGGCAGGCAGGGCCTTCGGGCCGACGACCGCAAGCACGTGCTGCGCAGCCTCGTCTACGAGGCCGTCACGCTCGCGGACGCGGACGGCGCGGAGGTGCACCTCCCCGACCGCGCCCTGGAGAACTCCCTGGTACTGGAGGCGCAGGCCGGCCTGGACGCCGCCTATCGCGACCGCCTCGCGCTGGTGAGCGGCCCGCCCGCCGTGTGCGCGCAGGCCAGGGACCTGGGCGAGCCGATCTTCGTCGCGGACGTCGCCGCCGACCCCGATCTCGCCGGGGCCGAGGAGGGGCTGGCCGCACTCGCCACCGGCAGCCGCGCCCTGTACGCCGTGCCCGCCCTGAGCGAGACCGGCGAGTGCACGGGCGTCATCTGCGTCCACCGGATGCGGCCCGGAGGCTGGATGACGGCCGCACAGCACACCGCCCTGTCCGTCCTCGCGGACGACCTGGCCGCCTGGCGCTCCTGGTACCGACGCACGGTCGTCCTCGAAGCGCTGGAGTACGTGCACACGCACGCCCCGCACCACGACCGACCCGCCGGGACGGGACGGACCGGACGCCCGCCGAAGGGTGTGTGAGGCGCCCGCGAAGGGGCTACCCGAGACGGAGAGGGGTTGGGAGAACAGCTCCTCTGGTTCTCCGGGGCCGTTCCGCCCCGGGGAGCCGCCTTCCCGTCGCGTGGGCGCCGCGCGGCGGGACCTTCGCGTGACGCCCGGCGGAATCTTCGCGTGCGGGGAACCGACTTGATTTAATCGCACGCACATTCGAATATCAGTCCATGAACGACGGCCGGAGCAGCAGGATCATCGTCGGCTGGGTGCCCGACTACCCGGTCCTGGCGGCCGGCCCCCGGGGCGCCGAACCGGTCGCGGTCGTCCACCGCGACGAGGTGGTGGCCTGCTCGGCCGCCGCACGGGCGGCAGGCGTACGGCGGCGGATGCGCGTGCGGGTCGCACGGTCCCGCTGTGCACGGCTGCGGGTGGTGGAGCGGGACCTCGCCGCCGAGATCCGGGTGTTCGAGCCCGCCGTCCGTCATGTCGAGGGCACCGTCATGCCGCGCCTGGAGGTGATCCGGCCCGGCCTGATCGCCGCGCCCGCCCAGGGCCCGTCCCGTTACTGGGGCGGTGAGCCGCAGCTGGCCGACCGCCTGGTCGCCGCCCTGGGCGAGGTGGATCTGCCGGCCGGTGCGGGCATCGCCGACTCGGTCTTCGCGGCGGCCCTCGCCGCCCGCACCGGGGCCGTCGTGCCCCACGGCGGCGAGGCGGCCTGGCTCGCCCCGTATCCGGTGGGCATCCTGGGCGCACCCCGGCTGGCCGAGCTGCTGCGCCGCCTGGGCATCCGCACGGTCGGCGCGTACGCGGCGCTGCCCGAGGCCAAGGTGCTGGCCCGGTTCGGCGCCGAGGGCATCACCGCCCACCGCACCGCCCGCGGCCGCCACGACCGCCCGCTCGCCCCGCGGGAGGACACGGAGGCACACACCGTGGCGTACGCCTTCGAGCCGGCCGCCGGTCTCCTCGAACCCGTGGTGTTCGCCGCGAAGGCGAGCGCCGGGCAGCTCCATGAACGCCTCGCCTCGGCCGGGCTGGTGTGCGCCCGGCTGGAGGCCGCCGTGGAGCTCGCCGACGGCCGCACCCTGTCGCGGATCTTCCGCCACGAGGGCCGTCTGTCCGCGCTCGCGGTCGCCGAGCGGGTGCGCGGAGTCCTGCAGGCGTGGGCGGACGCGGGACTGCTCGACACCGGCGGTGAACAGGGCATCGTCCGCCTCGCGCTGCGTCCCGAGCAGCTGACCACGGCCACCGGCCGCCAGACCGCGCTGTTCGGCGAGCGTCACACCCCCGAGGAGATCGAGCGGGCCGCCGCCCGTGTGCAGGCGATGCTCGGCCACCGTGCCGTGGTGCGCGTGGAGCTGGGCGGCGGCCGGGGCCCTGCGGACCAGGTCCGGCTCGTCCCGTTCGGCGACCTGGACACCGGCCCGCGTCCGCCCGACGGCCCCTGGCCGGGCCGGTTGCCGGCCCCTCACCCGGCCACGGTCTTCCCGCGCTGGCTGCCCGCCGATCTCACCGACGCGGGCGGCCGACGGGTGGCGGTCTCCGGCCGCATGTCGCTGTCCGCCGCCCCGGCCCGCCTCGCCGTGGAGGGCTACGGCGAGGCCACGGTCGAGGGCTGGGCCGGCCCCTGGCCGGTACTGGAGTGGTGGTGGGACCACGACCGCTCCCGCCGCATCGCGCGGATGCAGATCACCGCCGCCGACGGCCGCGCCTGGCTCCTGGTCGTCGAACACGGCCGCTGGTGGGCCGAGGCCCACTACGGCTGACACCGGCAGCGAGGGACGCGGGAGACGCGAGCCCTCCGGTCGAGGCTGCCGCCGCGGCGACGAACGGCGCCCCCGGGCCGCGGGACTGGCCGCGGCAGGCGCGTACGAGGTGCCGGCTCCGCCGACCACCGCACCGGTCGAACCGCCCGGATCGCGCCGGGCCGGCCCGCCGACCGCCCCCTCGAGCCCCAGGAGCTCCACCGTGACCGGGCGCCGCGCGCCGGCCGTCAAGGACGCCGACGGGGACGGCCCGCGCCAACCGCTCCGCCGTGAAACCCATGGACACGCCACCCGCCGGGCGGACCCGACAGCCCGCCCGACGGCCCGAAGGAGGACTCGCGGCACTGGCCCGGGCCGCACGACCGGCCGTCAGGCGCGGCGGGTCCGCCCGCCGGGTGCCCGACGTCGGCGTACCGCGGATGGGCCGGTGGCCGACGGCCCTCCTCGGACGCGGCCTCAAGCCGTACATTGAGGACCGATGACCGCACACGATCACTCCGCCGCTCCGGCCGCAGCCGTCGACTTCGATCACACCTCGTTCGCCGTAGGGGACGCGCTGGCCTGGGCGAGGCGGCTTCGCGCGGGACTCGGCGCGACACCCGTCGTCGGGGAAACCCTCCAGGAGTTCCGGTATCTCCTGTTCTACGTCGGCACCCGCCACGGCGGCGGCCGGGTCGAACTCCTCGAACCGAACGGGCCCGGCTTCCTCAGCCGCTTCCTCGACAAGCACGGCGAGGGCGCGCATCACGTGACCTTCACGGTTCCCGACCTGCGCGAGACCGTGGAACAGGCACGGTCCATCGGCGCCACCGTCGTCGGCGAGGACTACGGGCACCCCGCCTGGCAGGAGGCCTTCCTGCTGCCCGACGCCAGGCACCGCGTCGTCGTCCAGCTCGCCCAGACGGACCGCGCCTACCCGTCCGCCGAAGAACTGCTCGGCACTCGCGAGCGCGACGTCACGGCCCTCCCGAGCACCGGTGCCGCGACCGGCACGGACTGGTGGACCTCCCTGTGGAGCACCGCTCCCGGGCCCGCCGTCACCCTCGGGCCGACGCGGCTGAGCACCACCGACCCCGCGTTCAGCAGGGACCTCTTCGCCTCCGTCCTCCGGGCCGACGTCACCGAGCACGGCGACGAACTCGTCTTCACCTGGCCCGGTGGAGCGCTGCGCGTCCGCACCGCGGAACGGGCAGGGATCACCGGCGTCGACCTGGAGGACGCGTCCGCCGCGGGCCTGACGATCGGATCGGTACCGCTGGGACATCCCGGCCCTTCCGGATGACGTGCTGCCGCCGCGCGGCAAAGCGGACTCGGCGGGTGCGGCATCGGTCCGCCCTCTCCCGCACGAGACGGGCGGGGCCCGTACCCGGTCCGGGCGCGGGCCCCGCTTGCCTCATTCGCACATCTATTCGAAAATTGCGCTATGGGTGTGTCGGGGAAGGGTGCGGGGACGGGGGCGGCCGAGGCACAGATCATCGGCTTTCCCGCACCTTCCGGCGCGGAGGACGGTCCGGGCTGGGCCGAGCTGCACGTCCACACGGCCTTCTCCTTCCTCCAGGGAGCCGCCCAGCCGGACGAGCTCGTCGCCGAGGCCGTCCGGCTCGGCATCAAGGTCCTCGCGGTCACCGACCGGGACGGTCTCTACGCCGCGCGACGCCTGGCCGAGGCCGCGGCCCCGGCCGGCATCGGCACCGTCTACGGCGCCGAACTCACCCTCGATGAGCAGGAGTTGGGTACGCCCGTGGTGCTCGCCCGCACCCTGGAGGGCTTCCGGCTCCTGTCGGCGGCGATCAGTGCCGGCCAGCTGGCGGGAGCGAAGAACGCCCCCGTCCACGACCTGCACGCCCTGTCCACGGCGGCGAGCGGCGGACACTGGGCGGTACTGCCCGGCTGCCCGGCCCCCGGCACGGAGCGCTGCGACGTCGCCGCGGTCGCCCACCGACTGGAGCGGCTGGCCGACGTCTTCGGCACCGGCAGTGTGTACGCCGAGATCGTCGACCACCACCTGCCGCAGGACTCCGTCGCCGCCGATGTCACCGTCGTCGCCGCGCGCCGCCTCGGCCTGCCGGTGGTGGCGACCGGCGCGGTCCACTACGCCGCCCCGCGCCAGGCCCGCCTCGCCCAGGCGCTCGCCGCGTTGCGCCGCCGCGAGACCCTGGACCGCGCCGCCGGCCATCTGATGCCGGCCCCGACGGCACACCTGCGCTCGTACGCGGAGATGCGCCGCGCGCTCGCCCGCCATCCGGGCGTGCTGGAGACCACGCTCGAACTCGGCCGCTCCTGCGTGATCCACCTCGGTGGCCTGCGTCCGCGGCTGCCCGGCTTCCCCACCCCGCCCGGCTTCACCGAGAACACCTGGCTGCGCCACCTCGCCGAGCGGGCCTGCGCCGCCCGCTACGGCGAACGCGACTCCCGCTCCCCCGAGGCCGCCGCGGCCTGGAAGCAGCTCGACCACGAGCTCGCCGTGATCGGCGAGCTGGACATGGCGGGCTACTTCCTCATCGTCCACGACATCGTCCAGTTCGCCGTCGGCCGCGGCATCTGGTGCCAGGGCCGCGGCTCCGCGGCCAGCAGCGTGGTCTGCTACGTCCTCGCCATCACCGCGGTCGACGCCCTCAGGAACGGCCTGCTGTTCGAGCGCTTCCTGTCCGTGGAGAAGGCCGGACCGCCCGACATCGACATCGACTTCGAGGCCGGCCGCCGCGAGGAGGTCATCCAGTACGTCTACAGCCGCTACGGCCGCGACCACGCCGCGCAGGTCGCCAACGTGATCACCTACCGGCCCCGGCTGGCGGTACAGGACGCCGCCAGGGTCCTCGGCCATCCGGCCCCGCACATCCGCGAGATGACCCGGCACATCGACCACGGCCCACCCGGCCCGGACCTCGGCCTGCCTGCCGACGTACGCGAACTCGCCGCCCAACTCCACACCCTGCCACGGCACATGGGTATCCACGTCGGTGGCATGGTCCTCACCCGGCAGCCGCTCGGCGAGGTGATGCCGCTGGAGTGGGCCACCGCCGAGGGCCGTTCGGTCCTGCAGGGCGACAAGGACGACGTGGCCGCCGCGGGGCTGATCAAGATCGACCTGCTGGGCCTGGGCACGCTCGGCGCCCTGCACACCGCCTGCGACCTGATCGCCGAGCACTACGGAGTACGCCTCGACCTCACCTCGATCCCGCCCGACGACCCCGCCGTCTACGACATGATCGCCCGCGCCGACACCATCGGCGTCTTCCAGGTGGAGTCCCGTGCCCAGATCAGCACCCTGCCCCAGCTGCGGCCGAAGACCTTCAACGACCTGGCGATCGCCGCCTCGATCATCCGTCCCGGGCCGATCCAGGCCGGCTCCAAGCACCCTTTCCTGCGCCGCCGGCGCGGCGAGGAGCCGGTCAGCTACCCCCACCCGCTCGCCCGCCGTGCCCTGGAGAAGACCCTCGGCGTCGCGCTCTACCAGGAGCAGGCCATGCAACTGGCCATCGACTGCGCCGGGTTCACCCCCGGCGAGGCCGACCGCCTGCGCAAGGCGATGGCCGCCAAGCACGCGCCCGAGAAGGTCTCCGCACTGCGCGACCGCCTCCTCGCAGGCATGGCCGCGAGCGGCATCCCGGCCGCGGCCGCCGCCCGGATCACCTCCATGATCGAGGCGTTCAGCGACTACGGCTTCCCCGAGAGCCACGCCCAGTCGATGGCCCACATCATCTACGCGAGCGCCTGGATCAGGCACTACTACCCGGCCGCCCTCACCGCCGGGATCATGGCCAACCTGCCCATGGGCTTCTACGACGTCCAGACCCTCATCCAGGACGCCCGGCGCCACGGCATCGGCGTCCGCAACGTCGACGTGCGGACCTCCGGGGTGCACGCCACCCTCGAACCCGACGGCGCTGAGCGGCGGTTCGCCGTCCGCCGGGGGCTGACCGGCGTCAACGGCCTCAGCGAGGAGATCGCACGCCGTATCGTCGCCGCCCGTGACGTGCGGCCCTTCAGCGGTCTGGAGGACTTCGCCCGCCGCACGCGGCTGCCCGCGCGGCTGATGGAACAGCTCGCCACCGCCGGGGCGTTCGCCGGCTTCGACGACCACCGGCGCAGCGCGCTGTGGACGGCCGGCGCCTTTCCCCGAAGCCTGCAGCCCTACCTGCCCGGCCTCGGCGCCCTCGCCCCCGCCCCCGACCTGCCGGTGATGACCCCGGCCGAGGAGACGGTCGCCGACCTGGCCGCCACCGGAGCCAGCACCACCGGCCACCCGGTGCACCATGTCCGGCCGGTGCTCGAACGCCGGGGCGCCCAGACCGCCGCGGCCGTCCGCGCGATGTCCGACCAGGCCCGCGTACGGCTCGGCGGGCTCGCCAAGTACCTGCAACGCCCGCCCACGGCCAACGGCGTGGCGTTCGGTGCCCTGGAGGACGAGACGGGCATGGTCAACCTGGTCTTCTCCCCGCCGGTCTGGGAGCGCTGCCGCCGCGTCCTGCTCGACGCCCCGGCGGTCCTGCTCGACGGGCATGTCGAGCGCGAGCACGGCTCCTTCAACGTCATCGTCCACCGGGCCGGGAGCCTGGCGGTGCCGGCGTCGCCGCGTCCGCCGCGCCGCGGGCCCGGTCGCCGATGAGTTCCTCGGCGACCCAGCGTGCGGCGCCGGCCGGGTAGGGCGACGGCAGTGCGAGGACGATGTGCCGGAAGCCGGAGCCGAGCGCTGCGGCGATCGCGTCCCGGGTGGGTCCGGGCCGCTCGTAGTCGACGGGCAGATGCAGGGAGCGGGTGATGGTCGCCGGGTCGCGGCCGATCTCGGCGCAGTAGCGGTCGAGGAGCGCGCTGCGGCGCACGACGTCGTCGATGTCACCGCCGGGGATGTTCCACAGGTCGGCGTGCTCGGCGACGACACGCAGCGTCGCGGACGAGCGGCCGCCGATCAGGATCGGCGGGTGCGGGCGCTGGACCGGTTTCGGGTTTCCGAACGCCCCGGTGAGCTGGACGTACTCGCCGTGGAAGTCGAACGGCTCGGCCTCGGTCCACAACCGCCGTATGACGGTGCAGGCTTCGGCGAGGCTGCCCACGGCGTGGGCGGTGGAGTGGAAGGGCAGGCCGTGGGCGGCGTACTCGCGCCGGGCCAGTGGATGGCCGGGGCGGGAGCCGACGCCGATGCCGAAGTCCAGCCGTCCGCCGGAGACGGTGTCGACCGTGGTGGCGATCTTGGCGAGCAGCGCGGGCGGCCGGAACCGGTTGCTGGTCACCATCACGCCCAGGCGCAGCCGGCGGGTCTGCGCGGCCAGCGCCGAGAGCAGCGTCCAGCCCTCGAACGCCGGCCCGCCGGGGTCGCCGCCGATCGGCATGAGGTGGTCGAACAGCCACGCGTGCTCGATCTGCGCGAGGCCGTCCGCCTCGCGCCAGACGCGCAGGAGGTCGTGGTAGTCGACCTGTTGGGGGGCGGTCATGATGCCGAATCTGGGACGGGTGGTGTGCGGCATGACGATCTCCGTCCTCAGCGGCGTCGGAGTGACGGGTCGAGCAGCGCGGGCGGGGTGTCGTGCTTCTCGTCCGGGGCGAGGTCGGTGCCGGGAGCGACGATCGCGTCGACGGCGTCGAGCACGTCGGCGGAGAGCACGGTGTCCGCGGCGGCCAGGTGGGAACGCAGGTGGTCCAGGGTGCGCGGGCCGATGAGCGCGCTGGTGACGGCGGGGTGCGCGGTGACGAAGCCGAGCGCGAGCTGGATCATGGTCAGGCCGGCCTCGTCGGCGACGCCGGCCAGCCGCTCCACGGCGTCGAGCCGGGCCCGGTTGGCCGGGACGGTGGTGTCGAAGCGCTGCGGCATGAAGGCCGCGCGGTTCCCGGTGATCTCGCGGCCCTCGCGGATCGCGCCCGACAGCCAGCCCGAGGCCAGCGGGCTCCACACCAGCACGCCGAGCCCGTACTCCTCGGTCACCGGCAGGACGTGGGTCTCGATCCCGCGCTGCAGGACGGAGTAGCTGGGCTGCTCGGTGACGTAGCGGCTCAGATGGTGTTCGCGGGCGGCCCACTGGGCCTGCACGATGCGGTGGGCGGGGAAGGTCGAGGAGCCGAAGTAGCGGATTTTCCCCGCGCGTTGGAGGTCGGTCAGGACCGACAGCGTCTCCTCGTCGCCGGTGCGCGGGTCCCATCGGTGGATCTGGTAGAGATCGACGTGGTCGACGCCGAGGCGGCGCAGGCTGCTGTCCAGCTCGGTGACCAGCCACCGGCGCGAGCTGCCCTGGTGGTTGCGTTCGGCGCCCATCGGCATGCCGGCCTTCGTGGCGAGCACGATGTCCTCCCGGCGGCCGGCGATGGCCTTGCCGACCATCTCCTCGGACTCACCGTCGCCGTACATGTCGGCCGTGTCGATGACGTTGACGCCGGCTTCGAGGGCGGCGTCGACGAGGGCGGTGGCCTCGTCCTGGGTGGTGCGCCCGATCCTGCCGAAGTTCATCGCGCCGAGCGCGAGGGAGCTGACCTGCACACCGGTGCGGCCCAAGGTGCGGTACTGCATGAGCGTATTCCTCCATCGAGGCGTGCATCGAGGCATGGCTTGGTGGCCGGGCCCCGGCTCTGCCATCATGAACAAACGGAACCCCGTTCCGGAAACGACGATACGGAACACGGTTCCGTTTTGGCAAGAGAGAGCACGGGAGCGACAGGGTGAACGACGGCGACGAGGGCACGGGACAGGCGCCCCGGTCCAGGCGGGCGGACGCCCGGCGCAACAAGGAGACGCTGCTCAGCGCGGCCGCCGAGGTCTTCGTGACGTCGGGCGTGGAGGCACCGGTACGCGACATCGCGGCCAAGGCCGGCGTCGGGCTGGGCACGATCTACCGGCACTTCCCGACGCGGGCGGATCTCATCGTCGCCGTCTACCGGCACCAGGTCGACGCCTGCGCCGAGGCCGGACCGGCGCTGCTCGCGAGCCGTCCGACTCCCTATGCCGCACTGCGCGACTGGATCAGCCTGTTCGTCGACTTCCTCGTCACCAAGCACGGTCTGGCCGCCGTCCTGCACTCCGACAGCGCCGGATTCGAGACGCTGCACGCGTACTTCCTCGACCGTCTCGTCCCCGTGTGCGGCCAACTCCTGGACGCGGCGGCCGAGTCGGGCGAGATCCCGTCCGCTCCGGGGGCCTACGAGCTGATGCGCGGCGTCGGGAACCTCTGCGCGGGCGCGGACAACGATCCCCGCTACGACGCCCGCCGACTGGTCGGCCTCCTCATCGCGGGACTGCGCCGGCCGTAGCCGGCCGTCATCGCGGGACCGCGCGGGCCGCAGCGGCGACTTCGCGGGCGGAAGGGGCCGGGCAACAGAAAGGGCAAGGAGGTCAGCCACTCCTTGCCACTCTCAACTTATAGCGCACTGGGGGGCTTGCGGCAAGGCCGGGGGCGTGCCGCACAATCGCAGGCCGAAGCCAGAACCTGCGGAAATGAGGGATTCCCGAGGTGCGCACCTCTTTGTCAGCATTCGATCTGCCCGATCGCCTCTCCGCCAAGGCCGACCCGGCGCTGATCGCCCGCGACGAGCGGCATTTCGCGGCCGTCGCGCGGTGTCTGGAGCAGACCGTCGCCGAGCTGTCCGAGCAGCTCGCCGCGGAGCTCAGGGCACCGGGCGGCCTGGGCCGGCAGGCGATGGACCGCGACGCCGAGGTCCACCGGCTCAACAGCCGTCTGCGCACGCTGCGCCGCTTCGGCCTGGACCTGTGCCTCGGCCACATCGTCGCCGCGGACGGCGCCGAGCCCCTGTACATCGGCCGGCTCGGCCTCACCGACAGCGAGGGCCGCCGGCTGCTGGTCGACTGGCGCTCCCCGGCGGCCGAACCGTTCTTCGCGGCCACCCACGCCGACCCCATGGGCCTGGTGAGCCGCCGCAGGTACCGCTGGACCGGCGGCCGGATCAGCGACTACTGGGACGAGGTGTTCACCGCCGACGGACTGGAGGGGCACGCCGCGCTCGACGACCAGTCCGCCTTCATCGCCGGCCTCGGCGGCCACCGGTCGGACCGGATGCGCGACGTGCTGGCCACCATCCAGGCCGACCAGGACGCGATCATCCGGGCGGGTTCCCGCGGCGCCCTGGTCGTCGACGGTGGTCCCGGCACGGGCAAGACCGTCGTCGCCCTGCACCGCACCGCCCACCTGCTGTACGCCGACCCGCGGCTCGGACACCGGCGCGGCGGCGTGCTGTTCGTCGGCCCGCACCAGCCCTACCTGGCCTACGTCGCCGACGTCCTGCCCAGCCTCGGCGAGGAGGGCGTGCAGATCTGCACCGTCCGCGACCTCGTCGCCGAGGGGGCGGCGGCGGCGACCGAGACCGACCCGGACGCGGCCGCCCTGAAGTCGTCCGCGGACATGGTGCGGGCGATCGAGACGGCCGTCCGGTTCTACGAGGAACCGCCCACCGGGGCCACGACGGTGACGGTCGGCTGGACCGAGATCCCGCTGACCGCAGAGGACTGGACCGAGGCGTTCGAGGCACCGGAACCGGGCACCCCGCACAACGAGGCGCGCGAGCAGATCTGGGAGAAGCTCGCCGCGATCCTGCTGGACAAGTACGCCGGCGACGACGTCACGCCCGAGCAGTTCCTCGGGGCCCTGCGGCAGGACAAGGAGCTGGTCGGCACCCTCAACGGCGCCTGGCCGCTGCTCGACGCGGCCGACCTCGTGGGCGACCTGTGGTCCGTGCCCGCCTATCTGCGGATGTGCGCGCCCTGGCTGGAGCGTGACGAGGTCGGCACGCTGCAGCGCGCCGAGGCCCAGGCCTGGACCGTGTCCGACCTGCCGCTTCTGGACGCGGCGCGGCAGCGGCTCGGAGACCCCGAGGCGGCCCGGCGGCGGCTACGGCACACGGCCGTCCTCGCCGCCCAGCGCGAGCGGATGACGCAGGTCGTCGACAACCTGATCGAGGCCGCGTCCGTCTCCGGCGCCGACACCGACGACGGCGAGGGCCTGGTGGTGATGCTGCGCGGTCAGGACGCCAGGGCCAGTCTGGTCGACGAGTCCGAACTGCCCGCCGCCGAGCCGGACCTGCTGGCGGGCCCCTTCGCACACATCGTGGTGGACGAGGCCCAGGAGCTGACCGACGCCGAGTGGCAGATGCTGCTGCCGCGCTGTCCGTCCCGCAGTTTCACCATCGTCGGGGACCGCGCCCAGGCACGGCGCGGTTTCGCCGAGTCGTGGCGGCAGCGGCTCGAACGGATCGGGCTCGACCGCGTCGAGGTGGCGTCCCTGAGCATCAACTACCGAACCCCGGAAGAGGTGATGACGGAGGCCGAGCCCGTCATCCGGGCGGTGCTCCCGGACGCCAACGTACCGACGTCGATCCGCAGCAGCGGCATCCCGGTCGCGCACGGATCGGTCACGGAGCTGGAACCGGTCCTCGACGCCTGGCTGGCCGCCCACGACGAGGGCATCGCGTGCGTCATCGGCGCCCCCGCGTACCGGGCGACACCCCGGGTCCGCTCGCTGCCGCCCGAACTGTCGAAGGGACTCGAGTTCGACCTGGTCGTCCTGGTCGACCCGGAGTCCTTCGGCGAGGGGGTCGAGGGGGCGGTCGACCGCTATGTGGCGATGACCCGGGCGACCCGGCGGCTGGTCGTCCTCACGAGTTCCTGACGCGGACCGGCTCGACCGCGGGGGGAGGCCGAGGCCGATCGGCAGGCGTGCGTCAGGCCCCCGCGGTCACGGTCTTGAGCTGGTCCAGGGACTCCCGCATCAGCTCGTCCATCGGGCGTTCCTCGCCCTCCGCGACCCAGCGCTCGAAGCCGATCTTGAACACGGCGAGGCCGGCCTCGGCGGTCAGGCTCGCGGCCGGTTCGCCGATGCCCCGGCGGCGCAGCGCACCGGAGAGCGCGGCCGACAGCGCGGCGAGCTTGATCAGTTCGCGTTCCTGGAGTTCCGCGTTGGCCATGATCACGGCCTGCCGCTTGCGGGCGAAGGGCCGGCGGTCGACGAACATCGCGCAGACCGCTTCGAGCCCGGCCGCCACCATCTCGATCGGCGCCGCGGACTGCGGCGCCTCGGCGACGGACGTCACGAACAGCTCCTGCAGCGCGCCCGTGCCGTCGAAGAGCACCTCGCGCTTGTCGGCGTAGTGCCGGAAGAAGGTCCGCTCGGTCAGCCCGGCCCGTTTGGCGATCTCCGCCACCGTCGTGCGTTCGTAGCCGCGCTCGCTGTAGAGCTCCAACGCCGCTTCGGCCAGGCGTTCCCGCGCGTTCGGCTCCCATCTCACCATGCGCCAGATCCTACGCGATGACAGTCACTGACATCAGGTGCTAGCGTTGATGACAGTCACTGACATCGACAGTTTGGGGCTTTGCCATGCGTATCTTCGTGACCGGCGCGTCCGGCTGGATCGGCTCCGCGCTCGTTCCCGAGCTCCTCGAAGCGGGCCACCGGGTCACCGGCCTCGCCCGCTCCGACTCCTCCGCCGCCGCCCTCACCACCGCCGGGGCGGACGTGGTGCGCGGCACCGTCGACGACCTCGACGTGCTGGCCGGCGCCGCCGCCGAGGCGGACGGGGTGGTCCACCTCGCCTTCAAGCACGACATCGCCTTCAGCGGCGACTTCCAGGGCGCCGCCGAGGCCGACCGCCGCGCCGTCGACGCCCTCGCCGAGCCGCTGGCCGACACCGACCGGCCGTTCGTCCTGGCCTCCGGGCTGGCCGGTCTGAAGCCGGGCAAGGTGGCGGGCGAACGGGACATGCCCACGGTCGACGGCTCGGCGATGTCCATCCGCGCGTCCACCTCCCTGGCGGTGCTCGCCCTCGCGGAACGCGGCGTGCGCTCGTCGGTGGTGCGGCTCGCCCCGACCTGCCACGGCGAGGGGGATCACGGGTTCATGGCGTCCCTCGTCGCGGTGGCCCGGGACAAGGGCGTCTCCGGTTACCTCGGCGACGGCGCCAACCGCTGGCCGGCCGTCCACCGCCTCGACGCCGCGCGGCTGTTCCGGCTGGCGGCCGAGAAGGCCCCGGCGGGATCCGTGCTGCACGGCGTGGCGGAAGAGGGCGTCGCCCTGCGCGACGTGGCCGAGGTGATCGGACGGCACCTCGACCTGCCGGTCACCTCCGTGACGCCGGAGGCCGCGCCGGGGCACTTCACCTGGCTGAGCGGCTTCCTCGGGCTCGACGCTCCCGCCTCGAACACCCTCACCCGCGACCTGCTGGACTGGCACCCGACCCGGCCTGGGCTCCTGGAGGACCTCGACAAGGGGCACTACTTCCACAGAGCCTGAGCGGCGACGGCGGCCGGCAGAAACACCCGGCCGCGAGCGCCACGACGGGGCCGGTCCGGTCTGTGGCCGGAGGGTGGGTGGCGTGTACCGGTACGGCTGCGGCGCAGCGCAGGTGACCGGACCGGACGGGGGGGCCGACGATCGGTGGGCGGTCGGGGGGCGGTCGGGGGGCGGTCGGGGCCCCCGGGGGGGCCGAGCGGGCGCTCAACTGCCGTCGCTGCCGAAGCGGCCGACGGCCCACTGCCGTAGCGGTGGCCGGTGAACGGTCGGCCCTCCCCCGACACCTGACACCTGACGCCTGACGCCCGCCGCCCGACGCCCGACGCGGCGAACGGCGGCGGCAGGTGCGGCCTGCGACCGACGAGCGATCCGCCGACCGACGGCAAACGTAGGTCCGCCCGGCTCGACAGCGACAGCGACAGCGACAGCGAACGGCCCGCAGCCGGCGGCCGGTTCGGCGGCGCCGAGGGCGAACGTAGGTTCATTCGGCGAGCGGCGGCGGGACCGGCCCGCGGCCGGTGGCCGATCCGGGCGCCGGCAGCCGTAGATGGGCTGGTTCGGCGAGTGGCCGACGGAGGATCCCGCGGCCGGCGGCCGAGGGGTGGTCCGTCTGCCGCCGGTGGCCAAAGTGGCCCGTGCCGGCGGTCAGTTCGGCCGGCGGCGTGCCCTCCTCAGCTCGCGGTCGAGGGCCCAGGCGTCGGCGACCGGGCCGATGTGGGCGAGCTTGTCGGGGTTGATCACCGAGCGGATGGCGCGGATCCGGCCGTCCAGGACGTCCAGCACCATGACGTTCACCACCCTGCCCTCCCGGTCGCGGAAGACCGCGCCGGGCTGGCCGTTGATCTCGTGGGGCTCGAAGGTCACGTCGATCCGGGTCATCCAGGGGAAGACGGAGGCCAGCAGCCGGGCCACGTTGTCGGCGCCGACGACGGCCCTGGCCAGCTGCGGGGCCTTGCCACCGCCGTCGCCGGCCATCGACACGTCCGCGGCGAGCAGGTCCTGCAGCGAGGCGACGTCGCCTTCGCGCAGAGCGTCGAAGAACCGCGACGCCAGCTCCTCCCGCTCGGTGCGGACCGCCTCGAAGCGCGGCCGCCCCTCCCGCATGTGCCGCCGCGCCCGTACCACCAGCTGCCGGCACGCCGCCTCCGTGCGCCCGACCGCCGCCGCGACCTCCTCGAAGCCGAAGCCGAACACCTCACGCAGGACGAACACCGCACGTTCCAGCGGGCTGAGCCGCTCCAGCAACAGCAGCGCCGCCAGCGACACCGAGTCGGCCAGCTCCACCGCCCGCGCCGGATCCTCGTACGGGTCGTTCAGCAGCGGCTCGGGGAACCACGGGCCGACGTACTGCTCACGCCGTACGCGCGCGGAACGCAGCACGTCGATGGCGATCCGCGTCACCGTGGTCGAGAGATACGCCTTGGTCGAGGTGGGCCGGGTCGCCGTACCGTCGAAGCGCAGCCATGTCTCCTGCACCGCGTCCTCGGCCTCGCCCACGCTGCCCAGGATCCGGTACGCGATCGAGAACAGCAGCGGCCGCAGCTCCTCGAACTCCTCGACCTTGCTCACGTCCACTCGACTCCCCTGCGCGCTCATCCGTCACGACCCGTCGGAACCCGTACCGGTCAGTGGAACTGCCCGGGCTCGTAGTCCCCGGCCGGCTGCCGGCTGATGACGTTGAGCCGGTTCACCATGTTCATGAAGGAGACCAGCACCACCAAGGCGGTGAGCTGCTCCTCGTCGTAGTGCTTGGCGGCGTACGCCCACACGTCGTCGCCGACCCCGCCGGCGCCGTCCGCGACCCGGGTGCCCGCCTCAGCGAACTCCAGCGCCGCGCGCTCGGCCTCGGTGAAGACCGTGGCCTCCCGCCACGCCGCGACCAGGTTCAGCCGTACCGAGGTCTCCCCCGCCGCGGCGGCCTCCTTCGTGTGCATGTCGATGCAGACCGCGCAGCCGTTGATCTGGCTCACGCGCAGCGCCACCAGCTCCTGCGTCGCGGCCGGCAACGGTGCCTCCTTCAGCGCCCGTCCCGCCGGCATGAGGTACTTGACGGCCTTGCCGGCGGTCGGGCTGGTGAAGTAGTTCACTCGCGCTTCCATGGTCTGCTCCCCTGTGGTCGTCGGGTGGTCGGCATGTCGCCGTCACCGGCTACACCCCCTGGGACGAGGTGGCCCGAACCCCTGTGACATGCCCCGATGTGACCTGCGTCTCCTCGACCGGGGTCAGAGGGCGACCAGGCGGCTGCTGTGCCCGCGCAGCCGTGCGGAGGCCAGCGCACCGCACAGGAGCGCGACCCCGAGGAGCGTGCCGCAGGCCGTCGCGGCGGTGTGCGCGTCACCGTCGAGCGCGGCGCGCAGGCCGCGGGCGGCCCAGTAGCCGGGCGAGGCCGGGGCGATGTGGGCGACCCAGGCGGGCAGCACACTGAGCGGTACGAGCGCGCCGCCGACGCTGCTGAGCAGCATGCCGCCGATGTCGTAGGCGGCCGAGAGCTCTCCCATGCTGCGCACCAGCACACCGAGGAGCGTGCCGAGGCCGAGCAGGGTACCGCTCCAGCTGAGCAGCACACCCAGCAGCAGGAGCGGATGCGGGACACTCAGCCCGAAGGCACACACCCCGAAGCCGATGATCAGCAACTGCTGCGCCAGCAGGGCCCCGAGGACCGGAAGCGCCTTGCCGACGAGCATCTCCACCGGGTGCAGCGGCGTGGAGCGCAGACGGTCCCAGGTGCGGCCGATGCGCTCGGTGAGGATCGCGCTGCCCGCGATGCTGAGCGCCAGCAGGGAGAAGGTCACCAGCGTGCCCACGACGGCCTGTTGAGTGCCGGCGGTGCGGCCCTGGGCGGCCAGGTAGAGCGGGCGCAGCAGGGTCATGAAGACGAGCGGCAGGATCATCCGGCTCAGCAGCGGACCGGGCTCACGCAGCATCAGCAGCGCGTTGTGGCGCACGAGGGCGCCCAGGCGGACGGCGGATTCACGCGGCAGCATGATCGGACTCCGGCACGGTGGTCTCCAGGGATCGGTAGAGATCGTCCAGGCTGGGACGGCGGACGTCGACGGACGCGGGCGTACGGCCCGAGGCGAGCAGGGCGGCCAGATCCGCTCCCGGATCCGTGGTGGGCCGGCGCAGCTCGGGTACGGCCGGATCGGCGAAGGTGACGTGGAGTTCGCCGGGCAGGTCGCGGGTGAGCTCCTCCTGCGTGCCGCGCGCGATGACGCGCCCGGCGCGGGCGAGCGCCAACGTGGCGCCGAGATCGACGAGTTCGGGCAGGTAGTGGGTCGTGTAGACGACGGCCGCACCGTCCTCGGCGCGGGCCTTCACGGCGGCCAGCAGTGCCGTGCGGGTCTCCGGGTCGGCCCCGGCGGTCGGCTCGTCGAGCAGCAGGAGGGGCGGGGAGGCGACCATGGCGGTGGCCGCCTGGACGCGGCGGCGCTGACCCCCGGACAGGACGCCGACCGGGCGGTCCGCGACGGCGGTCAGCTGCAGTTCCTCCAGGACGCGGTCGATCTCCGCGGCCCGGCGCCGGCCGCGCAGCCCGGCAAGGCCGGCGAGCAGCCGCAGGTTCTCGCGCGCGGTGGCAGTGCCGTACAGGGCCAGCTCCTGGGGAGCCGCGCCCAGCAGCCGCCGGGCGGCCCGCCCGTCGCGCAGGGCGTCGTACGGCCCGATGCGGATGCGGCCCGCGTCGGGCCGCACGAGACCCGTGACGATCTCGACGAACGTGGTCTTGCCCGCGCCGTTGTGGCCGATGAGGCCGACGATCTCACCGGGCGCGACCGTGAGGTCGAAGCCGTCGAGGGCCCGCTGCCGGCCGTAGCGTTTCACCAGTTCCTGGGCGACGAGCATGCATGCCTCCATGAGGTCTACACCGTATACGTCTACACTGTAGACCCATGAGCGGCAGACGGGAAGAGATTCTGGACGCGGCGCTGGACATCGCCGACGAACACGGGCTCGAAGCGGTCTCGATGCGGGCACTGGCCGACCGCGTCGGCGTCACGCCGATGGCGCTGTACCGGCACGTCAAGGACAAGGGGGCGCTGCTGGACGGCATGCTCGGACGCCTGCTGGCCGCCCTGCTGCCGTCAGAGCCCCCGGGCGAGCAGAAACAGAACTGGGAGGAAAGGCTCACCGCGCTCGCCCACGCCTCCCGCGCGGTGACGCAGCGTCACCCCTGGGCGGCGCAACTCCTGTTCTCCCGGCCGGCCATCACCCCGGACGCCGTGCGCGCGGTGGACATCATCTTCCTCGCCCTCCTCGAGGCCGGGGTCCCGGAACCCGAAGTGCCCCGGCTGGAGCGGATGATCAGCACCTTCCTGATCGGGTTCGCCGCCTCCGAGGCGTCGGGCCGCTTCGCCCCCGGAAGCCTCGATCCACGCGGCCGGCGCGGCCAGCTCCCGGACGGCGAACTCCCCGGCCACGGCACCCTCGCGCCCTGGCTCGACCTGCCCGTCGACCTCACGGCCGAGTTCGAGGCGGACCTGGCCGACATCGGACGGCTGATCAGGGCGGCGGCCGGACGAACGGACTGACCGCCGCCGCTCCGCGCGGACGCGAGATGCTCTAACGGCCCTCGTCCGCAACGATGTTGGAGTGAGCCGCCACCGCAGGTACCGCCACACGGTCCGCCGTGCGGCGGCGCGGGAAACGGCCCGCGCACCAGGTGCGTGCGGCGCGCGGGAGGCGGTGCAGGCCGACCAGCGCGTGGAAGCCGATCACGATCCACACGAAGTTCGACGTGACCGACGGCCACGCGCCGCTGGCGGCGGCGGACACGGCGAGCAGCGCGCCGCCGAGGATGTTCATCGCCTGGAACAGACGGGAATCGGGTTCGACCCGCCGACGCGAGACGAGGCCGTAGGCGGCTGCCGTGCACAGTGCACCGGCCCACCCCGCCGCACTGGCTCCGGGAACGAGCATCTCCTGCATGACGCCATCGTGACGGAGGCGCGGGTGTAGTGCAATTGAAGTTGTCTACCCCCCGGATTAAGCTGTTGTGAATGGATCTGGATCCGCGGAAACTGGCAGTCCTGCTGGCCGTCCACCGGGCCGGCGGAGTGCTGGCGGGGGCCGCCATGCTGCATCTGACGCCCTCGGCGGTGTCCCAGCAGATCTCCCGGCTGGAGGATGCGGTCGGCACCGCCGTACTGGACCGCCAGCCTCATGGGGCGGTGCTCACCCCTGCGGGACGGGCCCTCGCCGAGGCGGCCGAGCGGATCGAGACGGAGCTCACCGAAGCCCGCAAGTCGCTGTCGGCCCTGCAGGGCGAGGTCGCGGGCACGGTGGTCATCGGCGCTCCCCAGACGCTCATCGGGACGCTGCTCGTTCCGCTGGTGCATCAGTTGCGGGAGAGGTTTCCGGGCCTGGAACTGGCCGTGCGGCAGACGGAAGGCGACAAGGGCCAGCAGGAACTCCGCTCCGGCGCGCTCGATCTCCTCGTCCTGGAGCAGGAATCTCCTCTGGGGCGCCGTTCGGTCCAGGGCACCCGCGACGTCCCGTTGCTCGACGAACCGTGGCTGGTCGTCCTGCCGAGCGGCCTGCCGACCCCCACGACCACGGCGGAGCTCGAGAACATGACCTGGCTCGCGGTGGACCCGGACTCCGCGGCCCACGACGCCAACTCCCAGCTGCGCAGGGGCCTTTCCCTCGCACCGACGGCCGCGCACAGCTACTCCGACTACAACGTCGCACTGTCCATGGTCGCCGGCGGACTGGGCATCGCCGTCGTGCCCTATCTGGCGGTGCTGGGTTCGCACCCCGAGGGCGTCACCGCCGTCTCGCTGCCCGGGCTCGGCACCCGGCGGCTCATCGCGCGCCACCGCACGACCCGTTCCGAGCCCCGCGAGGAAGTCCTCACCGTCCTGGACGCCATGCTCTCGGCCGCCAACGCGCTGGCCACGCACCGCACGGAGTGACGGACGCCGTGGACGGTGGTGTCGCAGCACCCCGCGGGATCGGTGAGGTCACGGAAACGGGCCGTTCACGACGCGATCAACCTGCGGGAAACAAGGGGTTTCTAGCGTGTCCGCCCATGGATGCAGAGTCGTATACGGCCCGGACACCCATCGGCGCCCCGAGCACCACCGCGCCCTGCCCGCCCCCGCCGTCGGCTCGACGGCCGTGGTGACCGGGCACACCCGCCGCGCGATGCGGCCTCTCGTCAACCAGCGCTGAAATCAAGGGACTTCATCTCTCACCTCGCCCTCGACTCCCTGGCTGCCGACGACGCCACCCCGGGACGCCCACCGCTCACCGCCCCGCCCCCCACCGGAGCACCACTCCACCCCGAAGGGCCGACCATGAGTGCAACCCAGTCCCCGCAGACCGCCACCGCACCGGAATCCCCGCCCGGCCAGGCGACCAAGGAGACCCTGGAGGACTACACCCTCCGTTTCGCACCGCGCAGTTACCGTCGCTGGACCCCGATGGTCGTGGCGACGACGGCGCTCGGCGGCATCGCCTACATGGCCGACTTCTCCATAGGCGCCGGCATCGGCCTGGCGCACGGCACGGGCAACGCGCTCGTCGCGATCGCCGTCGCCGCGGTCGTCATCTTCGTCACGGGCTTCCCGCTCGCCTACTACGGCGCCCGCTACAACATCGACCTGGACCTGATCACCCGCGGCTCCGGCTTCGGCTACTACGGCTCGGTCCTCACCAGCGTCATCTTCGCCAGTTTCACCTTCATCTTCTTCGCGCTCGAGGGCTCGATCATGGCGCAGGGCCTCAAACTGGGCCTCGGGCTGCCGCTCTGGCTGGGCTACGCCGTCTCCACACTCATGGTGATCCCCCTGGTCATCTACGGCATGAAGGCGCTCAGCAAGCTCCAGGTGTGGACCACCCCCATCTGGCTGCTGCTGATGGTCGGTCCGCTCATCTACCTGATCGCCACCGACCCCGGCACCGTGGACCGCTTCCTCGCGTACGCCGGCACGGACGGCGACGGCGGTGTCGGCGTCGCGCCCGTCCTGCTCGGCGCCGGCGTCTGTCTCTCCCTCATCGCACAGATCGGCGAGCAGATCGACTACCTCCGCTTCATGCCGCCCAAGACCGAGGCCAACAAGCGCACTTGGTGGACCGCGGTGGTCATGGCGGGCCCCGGCTGGGTGGTGCTCGGCGCGCTGAAGCAGGCGATCGGCGTCTTCCTCGCCGTCTACATCCTCGCCGCGGTGGGAGCGAAGGCGGCCCCCGAGCCGATCCAGCAGTTCCGCGGCGCCTTCGACGCGATGATGCCCTCCTGGTTGGTCGTCCCGCTGGCCGTGGCACTCGTCGTGATCAGCCAGATCAAGATCAACGTGACGAACGCGTACTCCGGTTCGCTCGCCTGGACCAACTCCTTCACACGCGTCACCAGGCACTACCCCGGGCGCATGGTGTTCGTCCTGGTCAATCTGGGCTTCGCGCTGGCCCTGATGGAAGCCGACATGTTCAGCTTCCTCAACAGCATCCTCGGCTTCTACTCCAACTGCGCCATCGCCTGGGTGGTCACCGTCGCCACCGACATCGCCGTCAACAAGTACCTGCTCAAACTCTCCCCGCTGCGGCCGGAGTTCCGCCGCGGCATGCTCTTCGCCGTCAACCCGGTGGGCGTGGTGGCCTTCGTCGCCGCCTCCGGTCTGTCGATCGCCATGTACTTCCATCTGCTCGGCGACACCCTCCAGCCCTACTCCCCCGTCGCCGCGGCCGTCATCGCCTTCGTCCTCACCCCCCTGATGGCCGTCGTCACCAAGGGCAGGTACTACCTGCGCCGCACCGACGACGGCATCGAGGAGCCCGTACTCGACGCGGAGGGCAACCCGACCGCGACGACGTACGACTGCCACGTCTGCCACCAGCCCTACGAGCGGCCCGACCTGGCCGCCTGCGCCACCCATGACGCGGTGGTCTGCTCGCTGTGCCTGAGCACGGACAAGATCGGCGACCATGTGCTGCCGGCGACGGCCTAGGTGTTCCGTCCGGGGAGGTTGTTGACGCGGGGCAGGACACCCAGCACGTGACGGCGAGCGGGGCGCATGGCCGCCCCGCTCGTCAAGCGTGAGCCGGGGCGGGCTCGTCCGCTCGTCAAACGGGAGCCGGGGGGGCGGGCTCGTCCGTTCGTCAAACGGGAGCCGGGGGGAGCCGGGGGGAGGCGGGCTGGTCCACGTGCCGTGCGACGCACGCCTGACCGCCACGACCCGACCTCACGGGTGCCCACCTCCTTCCCGACCGCCAGGCCCGGCACCTCCTTCCCGACCGCCAGGCCCGGCACGCCTTCCCGGCCGCCAGGGCCAGCAGCTCCCTACCTGACCACCAGGGCCGACACCTCCTTCCCGACCGCCAGGCCCGGCAGCACCTCCTTCCTGACCGCCAGGGCCAGCATTTCCCTACCTGACCGCCGGGGCCCGCGCTTCCTTCCCGGCCGTCAAGGCCGGCACCGCACCGTTCGTCCGGCCGACGGCCCCGGCGCGCACCGGGGCCGGCCGGGGTCTGTCCGCCCACCTGGCTGATCGCGCGTGCGCCAGACGGGCGCACGAGGCGCGCCGTGCCCGGGCGGGGCGTGGCGGGGTGGGGGGTGGGGGGGCGGGGCCGCCCCCCCCCCAGGGCGCCCCCCGCGCCGGGGGGGGGGGCGGGGAGGGGGCGGCGG
>NZ_JBIWOE010000005.1:199973-294094 GCF_044767585.1 Streptomyces sp. NPDC101225 | reverse complement strand
CCCCGGGGTCGTCGCGCGGGGGCCCAGCGGGGCGCCCGGGGGGGCGGGGGGGCGGGGGGGGGGGGGGGGGGGCGGCCCCGGGGGCCCCCCCCCCCCCCCACCCTCCCACACCCCGTCACCGGGAGGTGCGCACCTTCATGCGCCGCATCCTCAAGGCCGCAGGAACCGCCCTGGCCGCCGTGGTCTGCCTGACCGCCGCGGTCCCCGCCGCCGCGGCCGCCCCGCCCAGACCCCACCCTGCCGCCGCCTGGGCCCCCGCCACCGCGTCCGCCAACCCCTTCGGCTACCTGGGGGCGCTCAGCACCGGCCTCGCCGCGATGGCCTCGCTGCCGGACCCCGACCGCTCCCCGGCCGGATCCAACGACTTCGGCTGCAAGCCCTCGGCCGCCCATCCCTATCCGGTGGTGCTGGTCCACGGCACCTTCGCCAACGCCTACGACAGTTGGAGCGGGCTCGCCCCGGTGCTCAAGAACGCCGGCTACTGCGTCTTCGCCCTCAACTACGGCGAGAGCAGGCCCCACGCCCTGATGAAGGCGACTGCCCATGTGCCGGTCTCGGCGAGGCAACTGGCCTCCTACGTCGACAAGGTGCTGGCCGCCACCGGCGCCTCGAAGGTCGACCTCGTGGGCCACTCCCAGGGCGGCGGTCTGACGCCCGAGTGGTATCTGCGCTTCAACGGCGGCGCCGCGAAGGTGCGTCAGCTCGTCGGCATCAACCCCAGCAATCACGGCACCAACGCATCCGGACTGGCCGACCTGCTGGACACGGCACTGGACGTGGCGGGCCGGGCCGGCAAACCGCTCGGCCTGGACAGCCCCGCCGTCAGGGACCAGACGACCGGCTCCCCGGTGCTCCAGCGGCTCTACGCCAACGGCGACACCGAGCCCGGCGTCACGTACACCACCCTCGTCACCCGCACCGATCTGGTGGTGACCCCCTACACCAACCAGTTCCTCAAGGCCGGCCCCGGCGCGACCGTCCACAACATCCTGCTGCAGGACAAGTGCCCGCTGGACCTCACGGGCCACGTGGGCGGCGTGTACGACCCGAACATCAACCGGCTGGTGCTCAACGCCCTGGACCCCGCGCACGCCGAACCGGTGCGCTGCGCGCTCATGCCGGTCCCGGTGTGAGCCCGACCGCGCCGCCGGGGCCTCGTCCGGGCCCCGGAGGCGTGCTCCGCGGCCGGGCCGTGACCCGTTGGACTGTCAGGGTGGTGGACGCGTCGCCCGGGCAGCGTGCGCCCGGGAAGCGCGGTGTCGGCTGCTAGCTTCCAGAGCTGTCGGAGGGTCCCGTCCATCTCGTACGGAGACGGGGCCATTGCTATGAGCTGAGGCGAAATTGACTGGTACGACAGAAGATTCGGACAGCCCGGCAGTTGCCCCCTTCAAGCGCAGGAGTTTCCTCGCCACGGCCGCCCTCGCGGCCGGCGCTCCGGTCGCGGCCACCGGCCCCGCACAGGCCGCGGCACGGCCGGCGAACACGGCGACCGCCGCACCCGGCCACCACTCCGTGGCACGTCTGCTGGCCGTACCCGAGGACGGCCGCGGAATGAGCTGGCTGCGCAACGCCCTCCAGGTCGCGGTCGCCCTCGAACTCGCCACGATTCCTCCCTACTTGTGCGGCTGGTGGTCCATCAAGGACCGCGGCAGCGAGGCGGCCCGGCTGATCCGGCGCATCGTCGGCGACGAGATGTTCCACCTCGGCGTGGTCTGCAACCTCCTGGTGTCCGTGGGCGGACGGCCGCGGATCAAGGCAGCGGCGTCCACCTACCCCGGCCCGCTGCCCGGCGGCGTACGGCCCGGAGTCACCGTGTACCTGTCGGGCCTGACCCGGTCCCTCGTGCACGACGTCATGATGGCCATCGAGGCCCCCGACCGACCGCTCGCCCGCAGCATCGCGGCCGAACCCAGCGTCGGGACCTTCTACGACGACATCCTGCGGGCCTTCCGCAGGGTGGCACCGGACCTCCAGGGACGAGGACAACTGTCCGCGCGCATCGGCTCCGACGTGCTGGAACCGGTGCGGACCCCGGACGACGTCATGCGCGCCATCGAGATCATCAAGGAGCAGGGCGAGGGCACCACCAGCTCACCCGCCACGGCCTTCGACGACGACTACCCCGCGCACTACTACGCCTTCGGCGAGATCTACCACGGCCGTCGGCTGCGCGAGAGCGACGGCGACTGGGAGTTCACCGGCGCGCCCGTGCCCTTCCCCGACACGCGCCCCATGGCCCCGGTCCCGGTCGGCGGCTGGTCCGACGCGCGGGGCGAGGTACGTCGGCTCCTGGACGGTTTCGACGCCACCTACCACGCCGTCCTGCAGAACCTGGAGATGGCCTGGGCCGGCGGTGGCCACCGCACCCTGCGCACGGCCATCCACACGATGCGCGGCCTGGAGCGCCCTGCCGTGGAGCTGATGGAGCGCTCGATCCCCGACGCGCCCGGCAACTACGGCCCCCAGTTCCGCCCCTTCTGACCGGTCCGGGCAACGCCTGCTCCGCCCGGTCCTGACCGGAGTCGCCCGCCCCGCTCTCTAGTGCTGCTCGCCGCCGACACGGCGGGTGCCGGTCGGAGCGGGGCGCAGCCGTGGCAGGAGCGCCGGGACGTCGGCGCGGTAGGCGTCGTAGGCGGCGCCGAACTGATGGGCCATCAGCTCGTCCTCCTTCCGCACCCGGCGCAGCAGCCACGGCACGGCGACCGCCACGCACGCCGTCCAGACGCCGAACCCGCAGGCCAGCATGGCGCCGACGAGCAGGCCGAGGAGGCCGGTGTATATCGGGTGCCGGACCAGCCCGTAGGGGCCGTCCGTACGCAGCTCGTGGTGCTCCTGGACCATCGGCACGCTGGCCCACATCGTGCCCAGGACCCAGCGGGCCCACAGCAGCAGAGCGGTGGACACGACGGCCAGCAAGCCGCCCAGAAGGGCGATTTCGGGCTGCCAGTACTGCAAGTGGTGCCAGAAGTCCTGCACGTGTCTGATCAGGGCGGCGAAGATCCAGGCGCCCGCGACCAGCGGTATCCGGCGTGGCAGCTCGCGACGCAGTCCGCGCGTCCAGCCCGGCAGACCGTGCCGGCTCTTCACGCCGAAGTACACGGCGCCCGTGAGCCAGGCCACGGCGAAGACCACGAAGCAGACGCCGATCAGGACGACGAGTGCCGAGTGCAGTGAACTCATGCCTCAAGGGTGCTCCGCGCGGTCGGCCGATCACCACCACCCACGGGTCGATGGACACGTCTCCACCCGGGGATGGAGGAAAACCCCCAGCCCCGGTGGCGGGCCCACCGGATGGTGACGATCACGCCGAGCCGGAACGCTGTACGTGATCGCTCCACGCGGCGTGATCACCACGCACGTACCGGCAACCGCCCACCGACCGGCGGCTGCGCTCGTGTCAGCCGGCTGCACTCACATCGACCAGCTGCGCTCGTATCGACCAAGGGGACCAGTCATGCAGACTCGCCGTTCCGTTCTGATGTCGGCCACCGCCGCCTTCGCCGCGTCCGCACTCCCGGCACGTGCCGCGTCCAGGCCACCGGCGTCCTCCGCGTCTCCCGCGACCCGCGCGTCGCGCGAGAACGGGCTGGTGCGGCTGACCCTGCCCGGGCCGAGTGGTCCGCACCCGGTGGGGACGGTCTCGCTGCACCTGGTCGACGGCACCCGTTCCGATCCCTGGGTCACCTCGCAGCCGTACCGGGAGCTCATGATCGACGTCCGCTACCCGGCCCGGACCGTCGCCGGACACCGGCGCGCGCCCCAGATGCTGCCCGGCGCGGCCGCCGGATTCGCCGCGCTGAACAGCTTCTCCGACGTGCCCGCCGACAAGGTCGACTGGGCGGCCACCCGCACCCATGCGCACGAAGGAGCCCCGGTCGAGCGCGGCAGCGGCCCGTTCCCGGTCGTCCTCCACTCACCGGGCGCCGGCGACCCCCGCACCCTGGGCACGACCCTCTGCGACGACCTCGCCTCGCGTGGCTACGTCGTGGTGAGCGTGGACCACACCTACGACGCGTCGGCCGTCGAGTTTCCCGGCGGCCGCGTCGAGGACTCCGTGCTGCCCGCCGCGTACGCCGAGGCATCCCCCGACGAGAAGCGCATCAGGGCGCTGCTCAAGAAGACGATCGGCGTACGGGTGGCCGACACCCGCTTCGTGCTCGACGCCCTGCCGAGCGCCCTGCCCCGGACCTTGCGCGGCATGCTGGACTTCGGTCACCTCGGCATGTTCGGCCAGTCGGCGGGCGGCTTCACCGCCCTGCAGGCGATGCACGACGATCCGCGCATCGCCGCCGCGGCGGACCTGGACGGCCTGCTCGCGCACCAGCAGGAGGACAGCACCCCCGGCCACCTCTCCACCGTGGCCGCCGACGGCGTCGACCGCCCCTTCCTGCTGATCGGCAAGGACGGCAACGACCTGCGGACCGTACCCTCCTGGAAGGCCGTGTGGCGGCACAGCCACGGCCGGCACCGGGGCCTGAGCCTGCGCGGGGCGGAACACGCCACGTACACGGACGCCGTGGCCCTGATCCCGCAGATCGCCCGCCGGCTGGGGCTGCCTCGCAAGACCGTCGTGAAGAACATCGGCACGATCGCGCCGAGCCACGCCATCGGTGCCGAACGGGGGTACATCGCCGCCTTCTTCGACCGCTGGCTGCGCGGCCGGGACGATCACGGGCTGCTGGACGGGCCCTCGGGCCGCTACCCGGAGGCGCGGTTCTTCTGACGGTCCGGGTCGCGCGAGAGCCGTTCAGGCAGTTCGAGCGGTTCGGGTCGTTCGAGCGGTTCAGGTGGTTCGAGCGGTTCGAGCGGGAGCCCCGACACGCCTCGCCGATCATCCGCCGGCCGCCATGTTGTGCTACGGTTTCCGAGTTGCAGTTGTGGTACCCATGAACCTATGTGCGCCTGACGGGAATGTTTCTCCTTCAGGCGCATAATTTGTTTTCCGGCATCTCCGGATGGGGCCATTGCCTACAGAAGGAGAAAGTCATGGCACAGGGCACCGTGAAGTGGTTCAACTCTGAAAAGGGTTTCGGCTTCATCGAGCAGGACGGCGGCGGTCCGGACGTCTTCGCCCACTACTCGAACATCGCGACCCAGGGCTTCCGTGAGCTCCAGGACGGTCAGCGGGTCTCGTTCGACGTCACGCAGGGCCAGAAGGGCCCGCAGGCGGAGAACATCGTCCCCGCCTGATCGCAGGACGCGTATCCGCTCACCGGGGTCCGCACCTTCATGGTGCGGACCCCGGTTTGTGCTGTTTCCAGGAAGGCAGACAACCGAATGTCCCGCAGGTCCCAGAAGCCGAATCGGCGCGCCTCGTCCCCCGCACCGTCCGCGCAGTCGCCGCGGGAATTCCGGCTGCCCGAAAGCATGACCCCCGCACTTCCCGCCGTCGAGGACTTCGCCGGTATGGACATGCCCGCGGGGCTGCTGAAGACCCTCACCGCACAAGGCGTGACGACCCCCTTCCCCATTCAGGCCGCCACCCTGCCGAATTCACTGGCCGGACGTGACCTGCTGGGGCGCGGACGCACCGGATCCGGCAAGACGCTCGCGTTCGGGCTGGCGCTTCTGGCCCGTACGGCCGGGCTGCGGGCGGAGCCCAAGGCGCCCCTGGCCCTCGTGCTGGTGCCCACCCGGGAACTGGCCCAGCAGGTGACGGACGCGCTGACCCCGTATGCGACGGCCGTGAACCTGCGGCTGGCCACCGTCGTCGGCGGGCTCTCCATCACCAAGCAGGCCGGTGCGCTCCGGCGCGGCGCGGAGGTGGTCGTGGCCAGCCCCGGCAGGCTCAACGACCTGGTGGAACGCGGTGACTGCGTGCTGGACCAGGTCGGCATCACGGTGCTGGACGAAGCCGACCAGATGACCGACATCGGCTTCCTGCCGCAGATCACCAAGCTGATGCGGCTGGTACGGCCCGACGGACAGCGGATGCTCTTCTCGGCCACCCTGGACCGCAACATCGACCGTCTGGTGAAGCAGTTCCTCAACGACCCCGTGGTGCATTCGGTGGACCCGTCCGCGGGGGCCGTGACCACCATGGAGCACCACGTCCTCCATGTGCAGGACGAGACCGACAAGAAGGCCGTCACCACGCGCATCGCGGCCCGTGACGGCCGGGTCATCCTCTTCCTCGACACCAAGAGGTCCGCCGACCGGCTCGCCAAGCGGCTGCTGGCCGTCGGCGTCCGTGCCGCGGCACTGCACGGCGGCCGCTCCCAGCCGCAGCGCAACCGCACGCTGGAACAGTTCAAGAACGGCCAGGTCACCGCCTTGGTGGCGACGAACGTGGCGGCGCGGGGCATACACATCGACGACCTCGACCTCGTCGTGAACGTCGATCCCCCCACCGACCACAAGGACTACGTCCACCGTGGCGGCCGTACGGCCCGGGCCGGCGGCTCCGGGAGCGTCGTCACGCTCGTCCTGCCCGAGCAGAAGCGGGACGTCACCCGGCTCATGTCGGACGCGAACATCCGCCCCCGGACGGCACGCATCAGATCGAGCGACGCCGAACTGGCCACCATCACCGGCGCCCGCGAGCCGTCCGGTGTGGCCGTCACCATCGAACTCCCCGAGCCGCCTCCGGCACCGAAGGCGTCCCGCCCGGACCGGAAGACCGGGACGAGGGCGAGCAGGCGGTCCGGCCGCCGCCGAAGCGGTGCGGCCGGGTCGATGACGAGTGCCGCCGCCGGTACGGAGGGCCGCGCGTCGGGCCGACGGGCCGCCGCCGGCACGGAGGTCCGGGGAGCGGGCCGGACCACCGGCGCCGGCGCCGACGGCCGCGGATCGGGTCAGAGCGCCGTCGCGGGCGGCGAGAGCCGCAGACCGGAACGGCGCACCACGGCCGACGCGGACAGCCGCGGAGCGGGACGACGCGCCGCTGCCGGTGCTGAGGACCGCGGGTCGGGGCGGCGCACCGCGGCCCGTGCCGAGAGCCGTGGATCGGGGCAGAGCGCTGTCGCCGGTGGCGAGAGCCGCGGCTCGGGGCGGCGCACCGCGGCCGATGGTGACCGCCGCGGAGCGGGACGTCGCGCCGCTGCCGGTGTGGCGGGGGGCGGGGGTGACTCCGCTCCCGGTCAGCGTGGTGCTGGACGCCGGGCGGGGGCCGGAGGGGGCGGTCGCGGCGCCGACCGCCAGGCCGCGGGCGACGCCGCGACCGGTGGCGCCACCGGCAAGGCCGGTCGCGGGTCCGGGCGGCGGCCGGCTGCCGGCGGGAGCGCGAGCGGTACCGGCAAGGCGGGCGGGCGCGGCACCGACCGTCGGGGCGGAAACCGCCGTACCTCCGCGACCTAGAGGGCGGAAGGCGGCGGCGCCGGGCTGGTCTGCCTTGGGCTCTGCGCCGCCGCGACCGGCAGGCCGCTCCCGCCGGAGCGGTCTGCCGGGAGCCGTGCCGCCGCGCCTTCCAGACGCAGCGGCGCGGCACCCGCGTCCATCGCCCGCACGCTCTCGCGGGCCCTCAGCTCCGGTCGAGCAGCCCCACGACCTTCCGGGCGGCCGACGATCCGGTGGTCGTCAGCCGGGCCCATGACCCGTCGCGGAAGCGGATCTTGACGTCGGACTCGTTCATGCTGAACGGCTTGACCTCCGCACCGGCCACGTCGTGCCGCGGCACCTCCCAGAGGACGGCCTCGGACCCCGGTACCCTGCCGCCGCCGCCCCATCCGAAGAAGCGGTTGCCGCGCGCCGTGTCCTCGTAGGACGTGATGCGTACGCACCCGTCGGAGTCGGCGAGTTCGAGCTCGGTGACGGTCCGCCAGGGCCGCCGGGAGGGATCGAGCTGCCAGGGCAGGGTGCGAGCCGTCTCGCCCCGGGCCGCCCACATCACGGGGAAGTCGTCTACCTCGTTCTCGCGTTCCTCCAGCCTTCCGCGCCTGTCGGGCGACGACGGGCTGTTGAAGAGGGCGGCGATGATGTGGAGAGGCAGCATCAGCGGGCCGCCGACGACGGTTCTCGTGTGCCGGCCCAGTCGGCCGAAGAACCCTCGGACCGCGAAGGGCCGTCCGGGGGGCCAGCCGGGCAGTTCCGCCTCTATGTCGTTGCGCTCGTGGTCGCGGAACGAGCGCCGATTCGCCACCGAGGCGGCCGTGCCGCCGGCGAACTCGATGCGGAACCGCTCGTGTTGCGCGTCCATCTGCCCCGTCTCTCCCCGGCCCGAAGTGGCGGGTCAACTATGCCAAGGAAAACGAGTTGCCTGCGGGGCCCGGCTTCGATCAGGATCGCCCGCATGGATCTGTAACCGCTGCCACGTACCCGCAGTCGACCTGTCGCGCGATCGCCTCGGAGCCTGACGACCCGGCCCCGGGGCGGCACCCGCGTCCTCGTGTGCACCCGTCAGATCCCAGGAGCCGCGGCCTGGGCCGCGTGAGCTTCTGCCGAGCCCGGAAATCAACCGCATCCATGAATACCGCCCGCAAGGCCCGCTGGGCCGTGCGTCAGTCCGCCCTGCCCACCGTCGTGAAACCCTGTCTGGACTGCGGCGGCACGCGTCACCGCCCCTCCGGCAAGTTCCGCGTCAACGCGAACGGCAAGCGCCTCGATGTCTGGCTGCTCCTGAACTGCGTTCTGTGCGACCGCACTTCGAAGGTGCCGGTCCATGAACGCACCCACGTGTCCTCGCTGGAGCCCGCCCGCCTGACGGCCTACGAGTCCAACGACCCCACCGCGGTGGGGCAATGGGCGATGAGTGCGGCGTTGGCCGCGAAGAACGCGTACCGCCTCGACTGGACCGGCACGTGGCACCTTCTGACCGACGCGCCTCTCCACGAACCCGACGCCCCGGCACCGCTCATGGTGACGGTCGGCTTCGAACTGCCCGCGCCGGTCCGCGTCGAACGGCTTCTCACACTCGGTCTCGGCGTCAGCCGGACCGAGGTACGACGGATGCTCGCCGCCGGCCGGATCCAGCTGCCGATGGCGCCCGGTGCCAGGACCCGTCGGGACTTCGAGTTCACCGTCGAGCGAGGTGGCACCGCCGGGCTCGCGGCGGACTCGGCGGTGACGGTCTCCGGCGCACCCCGGCGAGCCGTACCCGCGGCACACCACGCGAGTCCGCGTGCATCCGTGTGCCGCATGTGCAGCCGGGTGACGGGACTGCCCGGGGAAGGCGACCGATCGGCCGGCGGACGGGCGGGCAAGGGGCCGCCAAGATCCGGGAATCGGTGGCCCGAACCGACACCGCCCGCTACGTTGTCGCTTGCCACCAGCGGCGAGCAAGGAGCGTGTCATGCCTGAGGAGTCGGCCGACGATCGTGAGGCGGTGCTGGCGCGGCTGGATCTCAACACCCCGCATTCGGCACGGGTGTGGAACTACTGGCTGGGCGGCAAGGACAACTACGCCCCCGACCGCGCCATGGGCGATCAAGTCCTGGAGTACTTCCCGGAGATCGTCGACGCCGCGCGTGCCGACCGGGCGTTCCTCGGCCGGGCGGTGCGTCACCTGGTCGACGACGCGGGCATCCGCCAGTTCCTCGACCTGGGCACCGGCCTGCCCACGGCGGACAACACCCACGAGGTCGCCCAGCGGCTGGCACCCGACGCGCGGATCGTCTACGTGGACAACGATCCCCTGGTCCTGGTCCACGCCCAGGCGCTGCTCACCAGCAGCCCCGAGGGCGTCACGGACTACATCGACGGGGACGTCCACCACCCCGGCACGATCCTCGAAGGCGCCGCCCGCACACTGGACTTCGACCGGCCGGTCGCGCTCATGCTGCTGGGCATCATGCAGTTCGTGAACGACGACGAGGAGTCGTACGAGATCGTCGACCGCCTCGTCGCCGCCCTGCCGTCCGGCAGCTATCTGGCCCTCGCCCATCCCACCGCCGAGGTGCACACCGAGGCCATGACCGCGGCGGTCGCCAGCTGGAACGAACAGGGCTCGGCCCCGATGAAGCTCCGCAGCCGTGAGCAACTGCTGCGCTTCTTCCAGGGGTTGGAGCTGCTCGAGCCGGGTGTGGTGTCCTGCTCGCGCTGGCGTGCCGAGCAGCCGGAGATCGGCGAGATCGTCGACGTGACGCAGTTCTGCGGAGTGGCCCGCAAGCCCTGACGCACGTCGCGACGGCGAGCCGGCGGCCTCACACGGTGTGCGGGGCCGGGCTCGCCGTCGCGGCGGCCGTCGCGCGGTGGCTGCGGGTCAGCGCGCGGCGAGCAGTTCCAGCGTGTCGATGACGCGGTGGGAGAAGCCCCACTCGTTGTCGTACCAGGCGACCACCTTGACGTGGCGGCCGTCGACGCGGGTGAGGGCCGAGTCGAAGATGGACGAGGCCGGGTTGCCGGTGATGTCGGAGGAGACCAGGGGGTCCTCCGAGTACTCGAGGACGCCGGCCAGCGGGCCCTCGGCCGCGGCGCGGTAGGCCGCCAGGATCTCGTCGCGGGTCACGTCGCGGGCGACGGTCGTGTTGAGCTCGACGATGGAGCCGACCGGGACCGGTACGCGGATCGAGTCGCCGGACAGCTTGCCGTCGAGGCCCGGCAGGACGAGGCCGATCGCCTTGGCGGCGCCGGTCGTGGTCGGCACGATGTTGACGCCGGCGGCGCGGGCGCGGCGGGCGTCGCGGTGCGGGCCGTCCTGCAGGTTCTGCTCCTGCGTGTAGGCGTGCACGGTGGTCATGAACCCGTGCTCGATGCCCGCGAGGTCGTCGAGGACGGAGGCGAGCGGGGCGAGCGCGTTGGTCGTGCACGAGGCGTTGGAGACGACCGTGTGCAGCTCCGCGTCGTAGGCGTCGGTGTTGACGCCGTAGGCGAGGGTCACGTCGGCGCCGTCCGACGGCGCGCTGACGAGGACCTTGCGGGCACCCGCGTCGAGGTGGGCGCGGGCGGCCTTGGCCGAGGTGAAGCGGCCGGTGGACTCCAGCGCGATGTCGACGCCCAGTTCGGCCCAGGGCAGCTGCGCCGGGTCGCGCTCGGCGAGCACCTTGATGCGGCGGCCGTCGACGACGAGCGTGTCGCCGTCGACGCTCACCGGGCGGCCGAGGCGGCCGGCCGTGGAGTCGTAGGCGAGGAGGCGGGCGAGGGTGGCGGGCTCGGTGAGGTCGTTGACGGCGACGACCTCCAGGTCGCTGTCGCGCTCGAGCAGGGCACGCAGCACATTGCGTCCGATGCGGCCGAATCCGTTGATGGCGATGCGAGTCATGACTGTCCCTTGGTGTCCCTGTCATTCGGTACGTCACCAGCCTCGCGCGGCGGGTCCGGTCCTGGCCGTGGCGTGAGCGCCATGGTTCGCAAGGATCGCGCCAAGCCGCCGCCGGGCGGGCTACTCGCCGCGGGTGAAGGTGCGCCGGTACTCGCTGGGTGTCGTGCCGAGGATGCGCTGGAAGTGCATGCGCAGGTTGGCGCCCGTGCCGAGCCCGACGTCGTTGGCGATCTGCTCGACGCTGCGCCCGGAGCGCTCCAGCAGCTCGCGGGCCCGGTCCACGCGCGCCCGCATGACCCACTGCATCGGGGTGTATCCGGTGTCCTCGACGAAGCGCCGCGAGAAAGTGCGCGGTGAGACGGCCGCGTGCTGGGCGAGTGTCTCCAGGCCGAGGGGTTCGTCGAGGCGGTGCAGCGCCCACTCGCGGGTGGCGGCGAACCGCTCCCCGAGCGGCTCGGGCACGCTGCGCGGCACGTACTGCGCCTGGCCGCCGCTGCGGTAGGGGGCGGCGACCAGGCGCCGGGCCGCGTGGTTGGAGGCGGCCACTCCGAGGTCGGCGCGCAGGATGTGCAGGCACAGGTCGATGCCCGACGCGGCGCCGGCCGACGTCAGGACGCTGCCCTCGTCGACGAAGAGGACGTTCTCGTCGACCTGGACACGCGGGTGCTTGCGGGCGAGGGCGCGGGTGTAGTGCCAGTGCGTCGTGGCGCGCCTGCCGTCGAGCAGGCCCGTCGCGGCGAGCGCGAAGGCTCCCGTGGAGATCGCGGCGAGCCGCGCGCCCCGGTCGTGGGCGGCGATCAGCGCGTCGACGACGGTCCGCGGCGGGTCCTCACGGTCCGGGAACCGGTAGCCGGGCACGAACACGATGTCCGCCCAGGCGAGGGCGTCGAGACCGTCGGCGACGTGGTAGGCCAGCCCGTCACCGCCGGTGACCAGGCCGGGCGCCGCGCCGCACACCCGCACCTCGTACGGCATGCTCCGGCGGGTCGTGAACACCTGCGCGGGAATCCCGACGTCGAGCGGCTTCGCGCCCTCCAGCACCAGGACGGCGACGCGTTGCAGGCGGGAGGTGGGCACGAGGACAGGGTACGAGGGGTGCGGGGCGCAGACGATCATCCGGTGCCGGCCGCGGTCCGGCTCCGGCCGCCGTCCGGCACTCCGCGGTCTCGGCACTCCGCCACGGCACCCGGAGGCCGTGTCCGCGTGGCGCGGTCAGGACGTGCGGTCGCCCGCGTCGGCCGGCAGGCGCCGCAGGCTTCGGTCGACGACGGTGAGGAGGAGGTAGAGGACGCCCGCGCCGAGCATGATCCAGGCGAGGTGGTGCATGCCGGAGGTGCCGGCGCGCTGCCCGAAGGAGGCGGCGGTGGCGGACGAGGCGACCATCGAGCCCAGGTAGGCGAACGTCCGCAGCAGGCCGGCCGAGGAGGCGGTGCGCTCGGGGTCGGACTGGAAGTACACGGAGTTCTGCAGCGCCAGGCTGTTGGCGCCCTGCGGCACGCCGAAGATCACGGCCAGCAGGAGCAGCGTCCACACGGCGCTGTCCTCGGTGAGGGTGAGCATCAGGACGCAGGCGGCGATCTGGCCGGCGCCGCCGAGCAGGAGCTTGCCGAGGACTCCGTTGCTCCGGCCGACGGTGACGGAGACGGCGATGCCCACCAGGAACATCGGTATCTGGACCAGCCCGGCACGGAAGGGCGTGAGCCCGTAGCTCTCCTCGGTCCACTGGGTGAAGCCGTAGAGGAAGGCGTAGGAGACGACGTACGCCACGAGTGCGCGTCCGTAGGTGGCCAGCAGGGGTGGGTTGCCGCCCAGGACCCGCAGGTCGATGAAGGGGGTTTCGGCGCGCAGCTCCCGTACGGCGAAGCCCGTTCCGGCGGCGGCGGTGATCACCGGGAGGTACCAGGTGCCGGCGTGCGGGTTCATCAGGAACAGCAGGAGTGAGAAGAGCACGGCGGCGAACAGGGCCATGCCCGGCAGGTCGATCTGCGCGGCCAGGCGGCCCCGGACGGCCGCGCCGGTGCCCGGCTGCCCGGGCAGGCGCAGCGCGCCGAGGGTGACCGCGACGGCGGCGAGGGGGATGTTGAGGGCGAAGGTGGCGCGCCAGCCGCCCGCGCCGATCAGCAGGCCGCCGAGCAGGGGGCCGACCACGGCGATGGTCTGGTTGGCGACCGCCAGCGCGGTCAGCACGCCGGCGGGGCTGTCGCGCCCGGTGCGTGCGGCCTCGCTGCGCAGCAGGGCCATGGCGGCGGGGTAGCCGGCGCAGGTGCCGAAGCCGAGCAGGACCCGGGCCGCGATCAGGACGCCGAGGCCGGGGGCGAGGGTGCCGACGACTCCGGCGACGCCGACGAGGGCGGTGCTGAAGAGGAAGAGGCGGCGCGGCCCGAGGACGTCGATCAGGCGGCCGACGATCGGCTGCCCGAGGGCGGTGGCCAGGTAGAGGGCCGAGACCAGCCAGGCGGTCTGCGAGGGCGGCGCTCCGAACCCGGCGCCGATGGGCACGAGGGCGACCGCGATGACGGTGGAGTTGATCGGGTTGAGGACCGAGCCCAGGATCATCGGGGGTAGGAGCCGGCGGTCGAAGCCCGCCTTTCCGGTGTCCCCGCGTGTCGCGGTGGCCGGGTCAGTCATGGATGAGCCGCTTGAGTACGGCCATGGCGGCGATCACGCTCTGCCGCTCCTCCTCGGTGCACTTGCGCTGCAGCTGGTCGGCGAGCCATTCGCCGCGGGCCGCGCGGCCCTCCTCGGCCCGCCGGCGGCCGTCGGCGGTGAGCGCGATGAGCATGCGTCTGCCGTCGCCGGGGTCCCGGTGGCGTTCGACCAGTCCCAGGCCGTCCAGGGCGGCGACCGTGCTCGCCATCGACTGGTGCCGCATGCCTTCGACGGCGGCGAGATCGCTGACCGTGAGCCCCTCGGTGTCCGTCAGGCGGGCCAGCACCGACGCCTGGGTGAGGCTGATGTCCCCGGTGTCCGCGGCCGCGCGGATACGGCGGCGCAGGCGCCCGACGACGGACCGCACGTCCTGCGAGGCGCGGACGGCGGAGGGCGACGGCTCGGCGTGTGCGCTCACGGTCCCCACCGTAGAACCATCAGCTTTAACTGTCCAGTTTGCCTGCGCAGGTGACCTGTACGACTGCCGGACCGGAGCGGCACCCGGCGAACCCCTGACCACTTTCTTGCGGCGCTCTCACCTCCACCGGGTGAACCGGGCGCGCCCCGCTTACCTCTACATGCTGTAGTAGCCATGTGTGGAGAGGGCGGACATGAGGACGCACACCGTCGAGACCGACGTGCGGCAGCGCGACGCGCCCTCGTCCGCCGCCGCCCCGCCCTCGGCTGCCGCCGGCGAGGCGCCCCGGCAGTGGCACCGGGGCATGACCTTGCTCGCCACCATCAGCCTGTTCATCGGCACCCGCTCCGCCTGGACGCGGGCGATCCTCGACCACCCGCCCGCCGGCGCGGTCATCTCCGTCTGCTACGCCGGGATCCTCGTGTGCGGGGTGCTCGCCCTCGCGGTGCGCAGCCGGCGGGCCCTGGTCCGGGTGGACGCCGGCGTCCTGGTCCTCGCGATCGCGCTGGTGCTCTGCGGATACTGGCTGACCCACGGCGGCACCGACGAGGGAGTGCTGACCGCGCAGGCGGCGAACGAGATCTGGCACGGCCGGCCGGTCTACGGCCAGGCCTGGCCGTGGCTGTTCGGCACCGCGACGTCCGGCGTCACCAAGACCATGTCGGGCGGGGCGGATCTCACCTACGGATATCCGCCGCTGACCGCCCTGATCGCCGCGCCGGTCCACGCCGTGCTGCACTCGCCCGCGGCCGCCACCCTCGTCACCACCGGCACGCTGATCGCCGGCGCGGTCACGCTGTGGCTGCTCCTGCCGTCCCCCTGGCGGTCGGCGGCCACCGCCGTGTGCCTCGGCTTCGGCATCCTGCCGGGCTACGCCCGCTCCGGATACCCGGCCATCCTCGCGCTGGCCCTCCTCGTCCCGGTGGTGGTCCGCTGGCCGGCCACCGGCGCGGGCGGGCGGCTGGGACACCGCGGGGTGCTGCGGGGCGTGTGTCTGGGCGCCGCCTGCGCGGCCCAGCAACTCGCCTGGTTCTTCGCGCCGTTCCTGCTGATCGGCCTCCACGCGGTGCGGCGCTCCGAACTCGGGGCCCGGCCCGCGTCGGCCGTGGTGGCCCGGTTCGCCGGCGTCGCCGCCCTGACCTGGGCGGGCGTCAACGCCTACTTCGCCGCCCAGGGCTTCTCCGCCTGGCTGCACGGACTGCTGCTGCCGATCACCCAGAAGGCGATCCTGCACGGCCAGGGCCTGATGGGCATCTCCTACTACTTCACCGCCGGCAGCAGCCGCCTGGACTACTACTCCTACGCCAGCATGCTGCTCCTGGCGGGTCTGCTCGCCGCGACCGTGCTGTTCGCCCGGCGCCTGGGCACGGCCATCACCGTCCTGCCCTGGCTGTCGTTCTACCTGGCCACCCGCTCCCAGGACGGCTACTTCCTGATGATGACCCCGCTGTGGCTGGCGGCCGCGGCGACCGTCCCGGCCTCCTGGCTGGCCCACGCCTGGCAGCCCCGGCTGCCCCACCTCTCCGGCCGGCGCGCCAAGGCCGCCGTCGCCGCGGCCCTCCTCGTCCCGGCCCTGCTGTGCGCCACCGTCGCGGCCGCCAGCCCGCCCCCGCTGCGCATGACGCTCACCCCCCGGATCGGCGGCCGGACGCACTCGACCGTGACCGCCGTGACGGTACGCGCGGTCAACACCACCGGCACCGCCCTCGCCCCGCACTTCGCCAGCCGCGTCGGACAGGGCGCCTCCAACTGGTGGACGATCACCAGCGGACCCGCCACCCTCGCCCCGCACAGCAGCGCGGTGTACGTCGTGCGCCCGGCCGGCGGCCACCACTTCCTGCCCCACGGGCGCCGGCGCATGTACCTGATCGCGGTCACCGGAACGCCGATGACGATCAGCAACGCGCGTATCGAGGCCGCCGGATAGCCGCTCAGGTGCACGGCCGGGCGAGACCGTGGTCGTAGGCGAAGATCACCGCCTGGACGCGGTCGCGGGCGCCGATCTTGGCGAGGACGCGGCCGACGTGCGTCTTGACGGTGGACTCGGACAGGACGAAGCGGGTGGCGATCTCACCGTTGGTCCAGCCCCGGCCGATGGCGACGAGGATCTCGCGCTCGCGGTCGGTGAGGGAACCGAGCCCCGGGTCCTGGCCGGAGTCCGCGCGGTGGGCGGGAACGTAGCGCGCGAACTCGTCCAGGAGGCGCCGGGTCAGGGCGGGCGCGATGACCGCGTCCCCGCCGGCCACGGCCCGGATGCCGGCGAGGAGTTCCTCGGGGCGGGCGTCCTTGAGCAGGAAGCCGCTCGCACCCGCGCGCAGGGCGGCGTGCACGTACTCGTCGAGGTCGAAGGTGGTCAGCACGAGGACGCGTGAACGCCCGCCCGCGGCGACGATGCGGCGAGTGGCCTCGATGCCGTCCATGCCCGGCATGCGGACGTCCATCAGGACGACGTCGGGGCGCAGTTCGGCGGCCATGCGGACGGCCTCGGCACCGTGGGCGGCCTCGCCGACGACGTCGGTCTCGGGCAGGGACTCCAGCAGCAGGCGGAAACCGTAGCGCTGCAGCGGCTGGTCGTCGACGACGAGCACGGTGGTCACCGGACACCGCCTCGGGGGGTCAGGTCGAGAACGGCCTCGACGCTCCATCCCCCGCCGCCGGCCGGTCCCGCGCCGACGGTCCCGCCGTAGAGCGCCGCCCGCTCCCGCATGCCCACCAGGCCCTGCCCCTCCTCGTGCGGCCCGGGCCGCCGGTTCGGGCCGGTGTCCCGGACCCGGATGGTCAGCCGGGAGTCCGCCTCCACGATCGCCAGCCGCACCCGGGCGTCCGGGCCGGCGTGCTTGAGGGTGTTGGTGAGAGCTTCCTGGACGATGCGGTACGCCGCCAGCTGCACCCCGCTGTCGAGGGCGTCCATGTCGCCGGAGGTGCGGTAGACGACGTCCCGGCCGGCCGCGCGCACGGTGGCGCACAGGGCGTCGATGTCGCCGAGGCCGGGCTGCGGGCTGAGTTCGGGCCCGCCCGGAGCGGTGTCCGCGGGCTCGCGCAGCACGCCGAGCACGCGCCGCAGCTCGCCGAGGGCCTGGCGGCCGGTGTCACCGATGAGCTGGAGGGCTTCCTTGCCGCGTTCGGGTGCGGTGCCGGTGGCGCAGGCGCCCGCGTCGGCGAGCGTGATGATGACGGAGAGGTTGTGGCCGACGATGTCGTGCATCTCGCGGGCGACACGGGTCCGTTCGGTGGCCGCGGCCAGCCGGCTGCGCTGGTCGCGTTCGATCTCCAGCCGGGCGGCCCGCTCGCGCAGTCCGGCGAGCTGGGCCCGGCGGACGCGGACCATCAGGCCGAGCGCGACGGCCGCGGTCGTGGTGCTCAGCAGGAAGAACAGCGCGTCCCATACGGATACGGCCGGGGACACCCGTACGGCGACCAGCACCATGGCGCCCGCGGTGGTGGCGCACGCCCACGGCAGCTGCCGCAGCCGCCCGTGCAGGGTCAGGCTGTACAGGGCGACGAAGAGCGCGACGTCCGCGCGCAGCGCCGCGCCCAGGGACCACTGCAGGACGAACACCGCGGCGATGACGGCGAAGGCCGCCAGGGGCCTGCGCCGCCGCCACAGCAGCGGCAGGACGAGTCCCGCCTGCAGGACGAGCATGCCCGCGACGGGCAGCTGGGTGACGGCGAGCCGGAAGTGGCGTGGGGCGTCGCCGTCGCCGGCCCCGTCGTGCAGCAGGTCGGGCAGGCAGAACATCAGGAAGACCACGGCCACGACCGCGCTGTCCAGCACCCACGGGCGGTTCCGGTCGGACTGCCGCAACCGCCGGCCGCCCCGGGCGAGCCGGGCGACCAGCGGCTGCATCCCGCTGAGGTCTTCGGTGGTCACGGAGGTCACCTGTTCATGGTGCGGGGTACTGATTCCCGGTGCCGGGACCGATTCATGGTGCCGGGACCGATTCATGGTGCGGGGTGCCGACGGCACCCCCGGCGTGACGACGGTGCCGGGTCAGACGTCGCTGCGTGCCATCCGGTACGCCGCGCCGCCCAGCGCCAGCGCCGTCCAGCACAGGAAGACCAGCATTCCGGCGCCCGGCGACAGCGCGGTCGCGTCGTGGGTCAGGGCGAACATCGACTCCCCGGCGTTGGAGGGCAGGTAGGGGCTGATGTCGTCCTGCCAGGAGCTCGGCAGCAGCGAGACCAGTCCGGGGATCAGCATGAGGGTGGCCACCAGCACCGAGATCCCGCCGGCCACCGACCGCAGCAGGGCGCCCAGCGCGATGCCGATCACGCCGACCAGGCCGAGATACAGCGCGGCGCCCAGCAGGCTGCGCAGGACGCCCGCGTGCGAGAAGTCCATGGCCGCGGGCGTACCCGAGACGATCCCGCTGCCGAAGAAGAAGGCGACGAACGCCCCCAGGGCTCCCACCACCAGGGCGACCAGCCCGTACACGGCCGCCTTGGACCACAGCACGGGCAGCCTGCGGGGCACCGCCGCGAGCGTCGAGCGGATCATGCCGGTCGAGTACTCCCCCGCCGTGATCAGCACGCCGAGGACGCCCAGCGCCAGCTGCGCGAAGTTCGTGCCGAAGAGGGACAGGCTCACGGCCGTGGAACGGGCGAAGTCCCGGTCCATGCGGCCGGAGCCGATGCCCGACTTGTAGCGGGCGGCGGCGATCAGCCCGAAGCCCACCAGGAACAGCAGGCCCAGGCCCAGGGTGATCCAGGTCGAACGCAGGGACCACAGCTTGGCCCACTCCGAGGCCAGCACGCGCCGTCCCGTCACCCGGTAGGCGGGCCGGGCGGGGGCGGTCCTGGACTCCTCGGCGGTCGCGGTGAGTGTGCTCATGCCGGCCTCCCGACGGTCTCGATGCCGGTCGTGCCGTGGTACTCCACGGCATCCCTGGTCAGCTCCATGAAAGCCTCCTCCAGCGACACCGATCGCGCGGTCAGTTCGAACAGCGGGATGCCGTGCTCGGCCGCCGTCAGCCCGATCTGCCGGGCGGTCACGCCGGTCACGTGCAGTTCCTCGGAACCGATGCGGCCCGTGATGTCGACGCCGGGGCCGGCCAGCACCTCCCGCAGGCGCGCCGGGTCCTGCGTCGCGACCTTCACCGTGTCGCCGCCGGCGTCCCGGACGAGATCCCCCACGGTCGTGTCGGCCAGCAGCCGTCCCCGGCCCACGATGATCAGGTGGTCCGCGACCAGGGCCATCTCGCTCATCAGATGCGAGGAGACGAACACCGTGCGGCCCTCACCGGCGAGGGCCTTGAGCAGGTTGCGGATCCAGAGCACGCCCTCGGGGTCCAGCCCGTTGACCGGCTCGTCCAGCATCACCGTCTGCGGGTCGCCCAGCAGGGCGGCCGCGATGCCCAGCCGCTGGCCCATGCCGAGGGAGAAGGCACCGGCACGCTTCCTGGCCACACTGCCCAGCCCGGCCAGGTCGATGACCTCGTCGACCCGGCGGCGCGGAATGCCGTGGGTGAGCGCCAGGGCCCTGAGGTGGTGGTAGGCCGAGCGCCCCGGGTGGACCGACTTCGCCTCCAGGAGAGCGCCGACCTCCTGCAGCGGTGCGTGGTGGCGGGCGTAGTGCTGTCCGTTCACGGTGACGGAGCCGCTCGTCGGGGCGTCCAGGCCGACGATCATGCGCATGGTCGTGGACTTGCCGGCGCCGTTGGGCCCCAGGAATCCGGTCACCGTGCCGGGCTTCACCTCGAAGTCCAGCCCGTCCACGGCGGTCTTCTCGCCGTACCTCTTGGTCAACTGCCGTGCGTCGATCATGCGCGCTCTTCCTGTCGGCCGGCGGTGTCGGTCACCTGCGGCGCCTCACGACCACGCTAAGAGCCGGATCACCCCGAACCGGTGGTACCGGGAGGCTGGATTGCGCCGGGCGGGTGGTACCGCGGTACTACGCCGGTGCGGGCGCTGCGCGAGCGCCGGGCACGCAGCGGGGGGGGCGGGGTACTGCGCGGCGCCGGGCACGAGGGGGACCAAGCGGGGGCGGGCGGGGGGCCGGGGCCGTTCGCGCCCCGGCCGCGGGTGCCGCCCGTCGTGTCATGCCAGGGCGTCGCGCCGGACGTCCTTGCGGGAGGCGGCCACGTAGCCCACGAAGCCGAGGATGGCCACGGTCCAGGACAGCGTGACCGGTCCCAGGCCCAGGGCGAGCCCGCCGCGGGGGTGGCCGACGGCCATCCAGTCGGCGACGGAGGCACCGAGCGGGCGGGTGATGACGTACGCCGCCCAGAACGCGGTCACCGCGTTCAGGCTCCCCCAGCGGTGCGCGGCGGCCGGGACGGCGATCACGGCGGCGTACAGGACGGCGGAGCCCAGGTAGCCCAGGCCGATCGTGGCGGTGAGATCACCGGCGGCGGTGCCCAGTGCGAAGGTGGCCAGTACGGCGGCCCAGTAGAAGGCCTCGCGGCGGCGCGTGCGGATGCTGTGGATGGACAGGGTGCCTTCGCCGCGGTACCAGAGGACGAAGACGGCGGCGAGGGCCGCGAGGAAGAACGGGGTCGACAGCGTGTAGGGCACACCGAGGCCGACGTGCAGGACGTCGGCGGCCATCGTGCCGAACACGCTGACCATCACGATCGCCGTCCAGTAGATCCAGGCGACGTAGCGCCGGACGGCGAACTGCACCACCAGGGCGGCCGCCAGGGCGACGCCGCCGAGACCGACCGCGGGGACGGGGCCGAGCAGATGGGCCAGGAGGTCGGAGGCCGTCTCGCCCATCCCGGTCGTCAGCACCTTGATGATCCAGAAGTAGACGGTCACCTCCGGCACCTTGCTCGCCGCGTGTCGTACGGGGCGCGTGGGCCGGTCGTGCATGAGGTGATCTGTCGTCATGCGGGGCACGATGACACGGCGCCCGGTGATCGTCCCAGACCCCTTTGCCATTGTTTTGGCGCTTCCGGAGCGTGAGTTGGCCGAGGCGCCCACGGGCCTGAACGCAACCTGAACACCGAGGTCCGCGGGCTGGTCAGGGGCGTGCGGCGGGTGTTAGGGACGCTCGCCCGTCCTCATTCCCGCCGATGCCGCGCGCCGCCCCACGTCCGCTGGGATCCTGAGCGCACGGCGCGGAGCACACCCGCCGGCACGGCACACCGGCCGGAAGGAAGACACCCGGCGGGAAGGAGACAGCGATGGCGTACGACGAAGGACTCGCCGAGCGGATCCGGGAGCGGCTGCGTGCCGGTCCCGGGATCACCGAGAGACACATGTTCGGGGGCATCGCCTTCCTGTACCGCGGCAACATGGCCGTCGGAGTCTGGGGCGACGACCTCATGGTCCGGGTCGGCCCCGACGCCGCGGACGCCGCCCTGGCCCGGCCCGGCGCGCGGCGCTTCGACATGACCGGCCGGCCCATGCGCGGCTGGGTCGTGGTGGCGGGCTCCGTCGTCGCGGAGGACGAGGCGCTCGGCGGGTGGCTCGACGAGGGGCACGCGTTCGCGGCGGGCCTGCCGCCCAAGTAGCGCCGCCGCCAGGAGGCCGCGATGACTTTCGCCGGGGCCTCCGGTCTGCCCCTCCGACCCGTGCCCCGTACACGCGAGGAGATCATCATGACCGCCACCTACACCTTCGACGTCTTCTGCAGTCTCGACGGCTTCGGCGCCGCCGGCGGCGACTGGACCGGCTACTGGGGCAAGCAGGGCCCCGAACTCCTCGGCCACCGCCTCTCCTTGTACCGCGAGAGGCAACGGATGGTCTTCGGGGCCACCACGTACCGGGCGTTCGCACAGATGCTGGCCTCCAGCACCGAGGACTCCGAGGTGCGCGACCCCTGGGTCACCCGGATGAGGAACATGCCGGCCACGGTGGTGTCGTCCACCCTCGAAGGAGAGCTCGACTGGCCGGACGCGACCGTCGCCAGGGGCGACGCCGTCGACGTCGTCGCCCGGCTCAAGGAGGAGTCGGACGTGCCGCTGCGCTCGCACGGCAGCCTGTCGATGAACCGGGCGCTGATGGCCGCCGGCCTGGTCGACCGCGTCCAGGTCACGCTCTTCCCGGTCATCACCGGCGAGACCGGCCTCGACCCGATCTTCCGGAACGCGGCCGACTTCGACCTCGAACTGCTCGAAAGCCGCACACTCGACGGCCACATCCAAGAACTCGTGTACCGGCCCACCCTGCACGCCTGAGTCCGGCCGCGCGGGCGGTCACCCGCCGTGACGGCCGCGACGTCACCGTGAACGGCGCCGCCGCGGCGAGGCGCATCACCGTCGCCGTTGCGGGTAACCGCGGGTGCGTCACCACCCGTCCCCCTTCACCCCTACAGCGTGTAGGGTTCTCTGTGTCCTGCACGGTGTGGGGCGGGGCGGGTGGTGAGCGCACGGGAAGAGGCATGGACAGAGCGCCGGGCCCGGACGGCACGGTGCGCGCTCACGGGCCCGCGGGTGCGCGTGCGCCGGAATCATGCGTCGAGCCGTCGCCCGTCCGCCCTCCCCGGCCGGCCTCCGCATCGCGTACGGTGAGCCGGCCCCGCCTCGGGCATCGCGGACCTCCGTCCGGCGCTCTCCCGCACCGCGCCGCGCCGGAGGCCCGGCACGCGGCGACCCACCACGTGTCCCGTCCCCACCTGTCCCGAACCCTCCGCCCGCTCCCCAAGGTGACCGCCAGTCATGTCCGTCCAGCAGCAGTCGGCACCGATCCCCCGTCGGCGCACCGCTCCCGAACAGCCCTCCGCTCCCTCCCGAACACGAGCGCGGGCAGCCGCGTTCACCGTCTGGTACCTGCGGCTCATCGCCCTGGTCAACATCGCGGCGGTCATGTCGGTGCCCTTCCGCCGCGAGGTCGCCGAGCACAACACCGGCCGGATCTACGCCTCGCACACCGCCCACCGCTTCCACGCGCACCACGCGGGTGAGTTCTTCACGCCCTACCTGGCCACGGCCGGCCTGGTCTCGGCGGCACTCGCGATCTTCCTGTCGCTGGTGATGCGGCGCGGGAAGCGGGCCGCCTGGGTGGTCAACATGGCCCTGGCCGGGCCGCTGTTCGCGCTCTACGCCGTCGCCCTCACCCAGGACCCCTACCGCGCTCACCTCTTCAACTGGGTGTCCGCCGTGCTCACCGGCCTGTTCGTGGCCGCGCTGGTGATCGGGCGCCAGGACTTCGAAGCGGTCGGAGACCCGTCCAACCCGAAGCTGGCATTCGCCGTCGGCGCGGGCGGCCTCCTGGCCAGCGGCACCATCGGCACCCTGCTGGTCGGCGCGACCAACACGCTGCAGGGCGCCACCCTGTTCGACAAGGTCGCGTACACGCTGCTGCGGGGCATCAGCGTCGGCCCGCTCGCCGACCGCGTGTCGGCGGTGCACGCGCCGCGCTGGGTGGACGTGATCATCAACCTCCTGATGGCGGCGAGCTTCTGCCTGGTCCTGTACGCCGGATTCCGCTCGCCCCGCGGCCGCGAACTGCTCGGCGAGGACGACGAGGAGCGGTTGCGCGCGCTGCTCGACCGGCACGGCGAGCGGGACTCCCTCGGCTACTTCGCGCTGCGCCGCGACAAGGCCGCCCTCTTCTCCCCCACCGGCAAGGCCGCCGTCACCTACCGGGTCGTCGGTGGCGTCAGCCTCGCCTCGGGTGACCCGATCGGCGATCCCGAGGCATGGCCCGGCGCCATCGACGCCTGGCTCACCGAGGCCCGGCGGCACGCCTGGACGCCCGCCGTGATGGGCGCGAGCGAGGAGGGCGGCGTGGTCTACGCCCGGCACGGCCTGGACGCCCTGGAACTGGGCGACGAGGCCATCGTGGACGTCGCCGACTTCACCCTCGAAGGGCGCGCCATGCGCGTCGTGCGGCAGGCCCACAACCGGGTGCGGCGGGCCGGGTACACCGTGCGCATCCGCCGCCACGCCGACATCCCCGACGACGAGATGGCCACGCTGATCGACCGGGCCGACGACTGGCGCGACGGTGCGACCGAGCGCGGGTTCTCCATGGCACTCGGCCGCATGGGCGACCCGGGCGACGGGCGCTGCGTGATGCTGGAGTGCCGCGACGCCGAGGACCGGCCGCGGGCGCTGCTGAGCTTCGTGCCGTGGGGCGAGCGCGGGCTGTCGCTGGACCTGATGCGCCGTGACCGGGCCTGCGAGAACGGCCTGATGGAGTTCATGGTCGTCGAACTGCTCCTGCATGCAAAGGAGTTGGACGTACGGCGGGTGTCCCTGAACTTCGCCATGTTCCGCGCCGTCTTCGAGCGTGGCGCCCGGCTCGGCGCGGGGCCGGTGCTGCGGCTGTGGCGTTCGGTCCTCACCTTCTTCTCCCGCTGGTGGCAGATCGAGTCCCTCTACCGCGCCAACGCCAAGTACCGGCCCGTGTGGGAACCCCGCTACCTGCTGTTCGCCAAGAGCGCCGACATCCCGCGCATCGGTCTGGCCAGCGCCCGCGCCGAGGGCTTCCTCACCCCGCCGCGGCTGCCTCGGCTGGGGAACCGCCGTGCCCCGGAGGCGGGGGCGCCGGGCGGGGCCCACGGACCCTTCGCGCCGTAGGGTTTCGACATGGCAGGCACATCTCCCGGCGGCGGTGGGGAACGGCGCGGGGCCGGCGCGCTGGAGAGCGAGGTCCTCGCCACCCTCTGGTCGACCGAGGACGCGCTGTCCCCGGTCGAGATCCAGGACCGGCTCGGCGGTGGCCTCGCGTACAACACCGTGCACACCATTCTCAGGCGCCTGTACGACAAGGGGCTGGTGCGGCGGGACGTCGACGGGCGGCGCGGCGCGTACCGCCCGGCGAAGAACGCCGCCGAGGTCACGGCCGAGGCCATGCGCCGGGCCCTGGACCGCGGGCCCGACCCGATCGCCGCGCTGCAGCAGTTCGTGAGCGCGCTGACCCCGCAGGAGGAGCAGGTGCTGCGTGACCTGCTCGACGAGGAGCCGTGAGGGACCGGGCTCCCGCACCACGGCTCCGCGGCACCCTGCGATGTCACCCGACACGACGTAGGTTTGAGGGAGGGAGCCGGTGTCGTCCCGGTCCGGCAGCAGCGGAAGCCGCCGCGCCGTGGGCACCCGGGCACCGGCTTGCGCACCGGGGCGGTCCCGGCGCGCGCCCCGAGCCGGGAACGGCCGATGGGAACGGACCGATGCGAGACTTCGGACAGCAGGCGTCCCGGGTCGGACGCCGGACCGTGCTGCTGGCGGTGAGCGGTCTGGCGTTCGGCGCCGCGGGCTGTTCCACGTCCCGCCCGCGCGCCGCCGCAGCGGGTGCCCGCGGCACCGAGGCGCCCGGACGGCGGCCCTCCGCCGGGGCCGGCACGCCGACGGCGCTCCCGGGCACTCCGACCGCACTGCCGAGGGCCGTGGCCTGGCATCCGGGCCCCGGAGAAGTGGATCCGCAGGTCAAGCTCCGTGCCGTCCGGCTCGTCGAGGCACTGGGCAGCTGGCGCACCGGGGACGGCGGCACGGCCGCGGCACGGCGCCGGGTGTCCGCGCTCGGGCTCGATCCCGGCCTCGCCGACTCCGCGAAACCGCTGCTCGCCGCCGCCGACGAGGCCGTGCTGCGGGTGGTGGACGCCCAGTACGGCGGCATCCTCGCGGACGCGGGCAGCGTGCTGGTGGTCTGCCGGCAGTGGACCCGCGGCGCGGGCACCGTCACCGCGGGCGGCACCACCGTGGACGTACGGCTCAGCCGCGCCCGGCCGCGGTGGACGGTCACCGCCCTGCACCCGGCCGCCCCCGGCCCGGCCCTCTCGTCGCTGCCTGCGCCCGCGCGCAGGGTGCTGGACGACCCACGTGTCGGGCTGCCGCCCGCCGCACGGGCCGACGTGCGCAGCGGGCACATCCATCCCACCGTCCTGGGGGCACTGCTGGAGCTGTCGGGCACGTACCGGGTGAACGTGAGCGTGATCCGCTCCGGGCATCCGCTGTACGTCTTCGGCACCTCCCGCCGCAGCGACCATCCGCGCGGCCGGGCGTTCGACGTGTGGCAGATCAACGGCCGGTCCGTGGTCGATCCGGCCACCCCGCGCCGTCTGGTCGAGTCGTTCATGCGGGACGCGGCGGCGGCCGGCTCCTACAACGTCGGCGGCCCGGTACCGCTGAGCGGCGGGCCCCCGGGCCAGTTCTTCAGCGACCCCACCCACCACGATCATGTCCACGTCGGCTTCGTCACCTGACCGGCGACCGGGCCACCGCTCCCGTCGCACCCGCCGCGCCCTGACGGGCGAGATCGCGCGGTTCGCCGCGGTGGGCGGTCTCGGTGTGCTGGTGAACTTCGCGGTGTTCAACCTGTGCCGTGCGCTGACCCCGCTGCCGGTGGTGCGGTGCAGCGTCGTCGGCACCGTCGTGGCGCTGCTCGTCAACTACGTGGGCTTTCGCTACTTCGCCTACCGCGACCGCGACAAGCGCCGGCCGGCCCGTGAGTTCGCGCTGTTCCTCGTGTTCAGCGTCCTCGGCCTGGTCATCGAGAACGGTGTGCTGTACGCGGCGACGTACGGGTTCGGCTGGGACAGCGCCGTCCAGAGCAACCTGTTCAAGGCGGCGGGCCTCGCGATGGCCACCGCCTTCCGCTTCGCGGTGTACCGGACCTGGGTGTTCCGGCCGCGGGACCCCGGGGACGAGCAGGGACTCGGCCCGGGGGAAGACCCCGGCGGGGTCGGGGCGCGTCCGCGGTCGGCCGTACCGGCGCCACGGCCGGGTCAGGACGGTCGCCCCTGGCCCTGATCAGGGCCGCCCCCCTTCCCCGAGGGCGACGTGGAGCACCTGTCGGCGATGCGCGGCAGATCCGGTCCGCCGGGCGGCGCTGCGGCACGGCATGACGCGGTGACGCAGGTCACGCCCAGGGACCTGTCACAGGGCGTCGGTCCACCTGGTCAAGAGTGCGTATCCGCATCACGGCTAGGAGATCACCGTGGAACCACGTCTCGACTTTTTCACCCACCCCCTCGCGGGCAAGGTGCTGCGCCACATCAACTCCGCGAACAAGGTGGTGGCCGACTCGGCCCTGCCGCATGCGACGCAGGAGCTGGTGAAGATCCGCGCGAGCCAGATCAACGGCTGCGGCTTCTGCACCGACATGCACACCAAGGACGCCACGGCCGGGGGCGAGACCCAGCAGCGCCTCAACCTCGTCGCGGCGTGGCGGGAGGCCACGGTGTTCACGGAGGCCGAGCGCGCCGCCCTGGAGCTGGCGGAGCAGGGCACCCGCGTCGCGGACGCGGCCGGGGGCGTCCCGGACGAGGTCTGGGAGAACGCCGCCAAGCACTTCGACGAGGACCAACTCGCCGCGCTGGTGGGCCTCATCGCGATCATCAACGCCTACAACCGCGTGAACGTGGTCATCCAGCAGCCCGCCGGGGACTACCAGCCCGGCATGTTCGGCTAGGTGTATTGCCGAAGACCCGCCGCCGGAGGGACGGCGCACGCTCCCTCCGGCGGCGGGTCACGTCCCGGACCACCGCTGCCCATTGGCGGGGTCGACCGACCGCGTGTCCGGCAGCGGGCCGCACCTGCGTGAGGACGCGCCGTCCGCGTGGGCCACGTGGCGCCGCCCCTCACGTGCCGGGGACGGCTTGTAGCATGGTGATCCACTTCTGGAGGACTCACATGCGCGCCGGAGACGACCCGGACCCCCTCGCTCGGGCGACGAGGGAATTCATGGCCGCGCGCCCCCAGTTGTTCGGTATCGCCTACCGCGTGCTGGGCAGCGCCACGGAGGCCGAGGACGTCGTCCAGGAGGCATGGCTGCGCTGGCAGCGGACCGACCGCGCGGAGATCCTGGATCCGACCGCCTTCCTGGCAACGGTCACCTCGCGGCTGGCGATCAACGTCGCGCAGTCGGCGAGGAAGCGGCACGAGACGTACACCGGCCCCTGGCTGCCCGAGCCGGTCGACACCAGCAAGGACCCGCAGCTGGGCGCGGAACGGGCGGAGGCGCTCGACCTGGCGGTGCTGTTCCTCCTGGAGAAGCTGAACCCCGTCGAGCGCGCCGCCTACGTCCTCCGGGAGGCCTTCGACTACCCGTACCGGCAGATCGCGGAGATGCTGGAGACGAGCGAGGCCAACACGCGCCAGCTGGTCAGCCGGGCCCGCCGGCATCTGGCGAAGGAACGCAAGGAACCCGTGAGCCCCGAGGCCCACCGGCGGCTGCTGGAGGTGTTCCTCGCCGCCGCTCAGACCGGCGACCTGGCGGTCCTGGAGGACGTGCTCACCGCGGACGTGGTCAGCTACACGGACGGCGGAGGCATCCGCGGAGCGTCCAGGATCCCGGTCGTCGGACGTCTGCACGTCTCGAAGTACCTCGCCGCCTTCGCGCCGCGCTTCTGGCCGCGGTCGGAGGTCCGCCGGGTCGAGGCGAACGGCAGGCCGGCCGTCCTGGTCACCGTCGGCGGCGAGGCCGTGGCCCTGCTCAACATCGAGGCGTCGGAGCGCGGCATCGAACGCGTCATGTGGGTCATGAACCCGGCCAAGCTGGCCCCTTACGTGGCCTCGCTGGACAGCTGAGGCACCCCCTTACCCGGCCTTCCGCAGCAGGGCGATCGCCACCGAGCACGGCCCCGCCTCCCGTCCGCCGTACTGCCGCGGGTGCGGGGCGGCGGCGACCGCGGGACAATGTCACAGAAGCATCACCGGTTCGGTCGTACTGATGAAAGCGCAGGACAACCTCGGCGACCGGAGACGACCGTGGCTCTCACCGAACAACGTCTTTCGACCATGGTGCTGGTGATCGGCACCGGAGGAGCCGGCCTGCGAGCGGCGATCGAACTGGCCGAGGCCGGGGTCGACGTGCTCGCGGTCGGCAAGCGTCCCAAGGAGGACGCGCACACGGCCCTCGCCGCCGGCGGCATCAACGCCGCGCTGGCCACGATGGACCCCGAGGACAGCTGGCAGCAGCACGCGGCGGACACGCTCAAGGAGAGCTATCTGCTGGCCGATCCCCGGACCGTGGAGATCGTCACCCGGGGCGCCGCCCGCGGCATCGACGATCTGGAGCGGTACGGCATGGACTTCGCCCGCGAGGCGGACGGCCGGATCTCCCAGCGCTTCTTCGGGGCGCACAAGTTCCGGCGGACCGCGTTCGCCGGTGACTACACCGGTCTGGAGATCCAGCGCGCCCTCCTGGGACGCGCGCGGGAACTCCGCATCCCGGTGCTGGAGGGCGTGTACCTCACGCGGCTGCTGGTGCACGACGGCGCCGTCTTCGGTGCGTACGGCTTCGACCTGACGAGCGGCAGGCGCCACCTGATCCACGCCGACGCCGTCGTCCTGGCCGCGGGCGGCCATACCCGGATCTGGCGGCGCACCTCCTCGCGGCGCGACGAGAACACCGGCGACTCCTTCCGCCTGGCGGTGGAGGCCGGGACCCGGCTCCGGGACGCGGAGCTGGTGCAGTTCCACCCGTCCGGGATCATCGAGCCGGAGAACGCGGCCGGCACCCTGGTCAGCGAGGCCGCGCGCGGCGAGGGCGGCATCCTGCGCAACGCGCTCGGCGAGCGGTTCATGACGCGCTACGACCCCGAGCGCATGGAGCTGTCCACGCGTGACCGGGTGGCGCTGGCCTCCTACACGGAGATCAAGGAGGGGCGCGGGACGCCCAAGGGCGGCGTATGGCTCGACGTCTCCCACCTGCCCCGGCAGACGATCATGACGCGGCTCCCCCGGGTGTACCAGACGCTGCTGGACCTGCAGATGCTGGACATCACCCGCGAGCCGATCGAGATCGCGCCCACCGCGCACTACTCGATGGGCGGGGTGTGGGTGCGGCCCGAGGACCACAGCACCGACGTACGCGGCCTCTACGCCATCGGTGAGGCCTCCAGCGGGCTGCACGGCGCCAACCGGCTCGGCGGGAACAGCCTCATCGAGCTGCTGGTGTTCGGCCGGATCACGGGCCGGGCGGCCGCCGCCCACTCGGAGTCCCTGACCGCGCAGCCCCGGTCGGCGTCGGCGACCGCCGAGGCCCGCGCGGAGGTGGACGAACTGCTCGCGGCCGACGGTGCGGAGAACGTACGCGCCCTGCAGCGCGCGCTGCGCAACACCATGACCGAGCACGCCGGCGTCGTACGCGACGAAGCGGGACTGCGCGCCGGGCTGACGGAGCTCGCGGCGATCGAGAAGCGGATGGAGGACGTCGGCGTGCACCCGGACATCGCCGGCTATCAGGACCTCGCGCACGCCTTCGATCTCAAGTCCGCCGTCCTGGCGGCCCGGGCCACCCTCGAATCGGCCCTGGAGCGCCGCGAGACCCGGGGCTGTCACAACCGCGCCGACTTCCCCGGCCAGGACCCCGCGCTTCAGGTCAATCTCGTGTGGTCCCCGGACACCGGTGTCACCCGTGAGAGCATTCCGGCCGTTCCGGAAGAGATCTCCGCCCTGATGCAGGAGATCTCGACCGAAGGAAAGCTCGCCGAGTGATCCCGTCACAGGCACAGAGGCTGCCCGGTCTTCTCTTGTGCAGAGGATCGCTTTGTCCCTCCGAAAGGAATGCGTCATGAAGGTCGTAGTGATCGGTGGCACCGGGCTCATCGGCTCGAAGCTGGTCGCCCTGCTGAAGGAAGACGGGCACGAGGCGGTTCCCGCCTCCCCCAGGACCGGCGTCGACACCCTGACGGGCGAGGGCCTGGCCGAGGTGCTGGAGGGGGCTCCGGTCGTGGTCGACGTCTCCAACTCCCCCTCGTTCGCGGACGACGCGGTGATGGAGTTCTTCCGCACCTCCACCACCCACCTGTTGAAGGCGGAGGCCGAGGCGGGCGTGCGGCACCACGTGGCGTTGTCCGTGGTCGGTACCGACCGCCTCCTGGGGAGCGGCTACTTCCGTGCCAAGCAGGTCCAGGAAGACCTGATCAGGGCGTCGGACATCCCGTACACGATCGTCCACGCCACCCAGTTCTTCGAGTTCGCGAAGGGGCTGGCCGACGGGGTCACCGTGGGTGACACCGTGCGCCTGCCCGCCGCCAGGATCCAGCCCATGGTCTCCGACGACGTGGCCGCGGCCGTCGGCCGTGCGACGGTCGGCGACCCGGTGGGTGGCGTGGTGGAGGTCGGCGGCCCGGAGGCGTTCGAGCTCGAGGAGTTCATCCGCATGGGGCTGGCGGCCACGAACGACTCCCGCAAGGTCGTCACGGACCCGGACGCCACTTACTGGGGAGCCGAGTTGGAGGACGACACCCTCCTGCCCGGCCCGGACGCGCAGCTCGCCGGGACCAGGTTCGCCGACTGGCTCGCACAGCAGCGGTAAGGACACGGAGAAGTGGCCCCGGCCGGACGGTGGGGGCCACTTCTCCGTCCGCGGTTCACCCGCCGGCCGGCGGCGTGGGTCCGCCGGCGATCTCCCGGTGCTCCCTCGCGGGCGGCTCGTCGATCGGGATCTGGTCGCCGTAGAAGGTGCGGTTCAGCGCGGCGCGCACGCGGCGCACGGGACGGAATCCGCGGTCCGGTCCTCCCCCGTCGACCGCGCCATCGGGACCGTCGACCGCGGTGCCGGGACCGATCGGCTGGAAGGTGTCGCGCTGCGTGAGCAGGGCCAGCTCCTCCCGGCTGAGCGGCTCGTGGACCTCGACGAAGCCGCCGTTCGGCATGCGCTTGACGAGACCGGTCTCGCGGCCGTGCAGCACCTTGTCGCGGTCCTGGCGCTGCAGGCCGAGTGCCCAGCGCCTGGTGAGGACGTAGAGGAGGGGAGGTACGAGGACGAGGCCGATGCGCACCGCCCAGGTCACCGATTCGACGGCGACATGGAGGCGGGTGGCGATGATGTCGTTCGCGGCGCCGATCAGGGCCACCAGGTAGAAGCCGACCCAGGAGACGCCAAGTGCCGTGCGGACGGGGCGGTTTCGGGGCCGATCCAGCAGGTGGTGCTCACGGGTGTCCCCGGTCACCCATGCCTCGAGGAACGGGTGGACGCCCATGGCGACGAAGACGCCTACGCCCGCGAGCAGCGGGATCAGGTTGTCCAGCGCCAGCGTGTGGCCCCAGAAGGTGAGCTCCCAGCCGGGCATGACCCGCAGCAGGCCGTCGGCGACGCCCATGTACCAGTCGGGCTGGGAGCCGGCCGAGACCTGGTCGGCACGGTAAGGGCCGTACCGCCAGACGGGGTTGATCTGTGCGACCGCGGCGAGGGTGAAGATCACGCCGGCCACGAGGAGGAAGAAGCCCGCGGACTTCACGGCCCGCACCTTCGGCGGCAGGCCCACGACGTTCCTCTCGGTGCGCCCTGGGCCCGGGTACTGCGTGTGCCGGTGGGCGAACGCGAGGAACAGGTGGGCCAGCAGCAGTCCCACCATCAGGGCGGGGATGATCAGCACGTGGATCGTGTGGAACCGGGCCACCAGATCGGTCCCGGGGAACTCGCCGCCGAAGAGGAACATCGAGAGGTACGTGCCGACGATCGGGAGGGACAGGAGCGTGCCGTTCACGACGGCGAGCCCGGTGCCGGACAGCAGGTCGTCGGGCAGGTCGTAGCCGGTCAGTCCGGCGAACATGCCGAGGACCAGCAGCAGGAATCCGAGCACCCAGTTGAGCTCGCGGGGCTTGCGGAAGGCGCCCGTGAAGAAGACCCGCATCATGTGCAGCAGCAGGGCGGCGACGAAGACCAGCGCGGACCAGTGATGGGCCTGCCGGATGAGCAGGCCGCCCCGGACGTCGAAGGAGATGTGCATCGTCGAGTCGAAGGCCTCGGACACCGTCTGGCCGCGCAACGGTGCGTAACTGCCGTGGTATTCCACCTGGTTCATCGAGGGGTGGAAGAAGAGGGTCAGATAGACGCCCGTGATGACGACGACGACGAAGCTGTAGAGGCTGATCTCGCCGAGCAGGAACGACCAGTGGTCGGGAAAGGCCTTGCGCGCCTTTCCGCGCATCAGGCTGTAGAGGCCGAGGCGTCCGTCGGCCCAGTCGGCGGCCTTCTCGCCCCTGCCTCGTCCGGGTACGTCGTTTTCCCGGAGTCCGTCACCCACGCCCCCATCACCGCCATTCCGTGAAGTGTCAGAAGAAGTGCGCTCAGGCCGCAGCGGTGACCGAGTCCCGCGTCCGGCGAGCGTCGGGCCGGCTCATCGCCCGGCGTTCGCTCTCCGTGCTGCCGCCCCAGATGCCGTCCACCCGCCCCGCCTTCAGGGCCCAGCGGAGGCACTGCTCGGCGACCGGGCACCGGGCGCAGACGGCCTTGGCCTCGTCGATCTGGACGAGCGCGGGACCGCTGTCGCCCACGGGAAAGAACAGCTCGGGGTCCTGCCCCAGGCAGGCGGCCCGTTCGTGCCAGGGCAGGGTGGGGTCTCCTCGTACGGCCGTCATGGGAAGCGCGCCTCCAGCCTCGTCGGGGGTGGTACCGGTCTCTGTAGTGGAGACAGGCCGGCCGGCGCAGATGTGACACGGGGGCGAGTGTCGTGCGTCACCGAAGGGGTCACCCACGAGCGTCGAAGGGGGCGTCCGCGGGGAGACGCGTGTCACAACATGCGCCGGTGCCCGGTCAGACCCAGTGAACCGACGCGACGCAAGCGCGGTGCCGGCCGGACTCCGAGGCCGCCCAAGACCTGGTGCGGGAGGGAGGTGCGGTATGGACGAGGCGGACGCGATGCCGATCGCGGACCTGGTCGACGAACGCCGGTATCTGCTGGACGTGGCCCGCGGCATGCTCGGCGGCGCCGGGGAGGCGGAGCGGGTCGTCGACGAGGTCTACCGCCTCTGGTACGGGCTGTCGGACGAGGCGCGTCGGCGGATCGTCCGGCCGAGGGCCTGGCTGGCGGAGAGAGCGGGCCGCAGCTGCCTGCACCGCCTGGCCGGGACCGGGCAGGTCGGGGGCCGCGTCGGGCGGGGCGACGGCGGACCCGCCCTGGGCCGCGCGGCAGCGGAGGCGCTGTCGCCGCCCCCGCTGCGGGAGAGCGCGCGCAGGGGGCGGGCGCGCCGGACCGGCGAGCGGGAGCAGGATGCCGTGGTGCGCGCGGTGGGGCGGGCGTGTCTGGCAGGGAACGGCGAGCTGCTGACGTCGCTGCTGTGCGAGCGGGCGACGGCGTTCGTCGACGGGGGCGGCAAGCTCAGGGCGCCCGACCGGCCGGTCCACGGGCGCCGGCCGGTGGCCCGCACGCTGCTGGCGCTGCTCGCACCGCGGCCGCGCACCGCCTTGAGCGCGCAGTCCGTCAACGGGCGGACCGGTCTCGTCGTCCGCTACGAGCGCCGGGTCGCCGCGGTGATCTGCCTCGACGTCACGGATCACGGCGTCGCCCGGGTCTGGGTGGTCCTCAACCCCGACAAGCTCCGGTCGTGGAACCGGCCTCCGGGCCCCCGGCCCGCGCGGACGTGATTCCGCCCGCGCCGCCCGTCCGCTTCTCAGGACTCCGGGCGGCGTAGGAGTTCGGGCGCGGGGGCGACGCCGAGACTGCCCGTGGCGTGTCTCATGTGCTAAGGAAAGGGATGACCGATACCGAATCCGTGGAAACGCGGAGCGATCGCCCCTCGGGGCATCGCACGACGAACAACAGCAAGACCGACCTTCGGCGTATCGGGGCGCACCCCGACCACTGGTATCCCGTCGCGCTGTCCCGCGACGTGCGCACCGGGCGCGCCTTCGCGGCCACCTTCGCCGGTGAGCGCATCGCGCTCTACCGCGGGCGGAGCGGGACCGTCCACGCGCTGGAGGACCGGTGTGCGCATCGGCAGGTGCCGTTGAGCATGGGTGTCGTCGAGGGGGAGACGCTGCGCTGCTGCTATCACGCGTGGGCCTACCGGGGTGACGGCCGCATCTCGCAGATCCCGTATCTGTCGAAGGGCGACGGCAGGCCGCCGCGCGGGGTGCGCGGCTATCCGGTCCATGAGGCGTACGGCCTGGTGTTCGTCTTCCCCGGCGCCCCGGAGCGGGCGGCGGGCACGCCGCTGCCCGCGCTGCCGACCTTCGGCTCCGCGCGCTACCGGACCATGACGTACTCGCGGACCGTGCGCTGCCACTACTCGTTCATGCACGAGAACCTCCTCGACATGAACCACCAGTTCCTGCACCGGGGCGTGGTCGGCAGACTCCGCCCCGAGCTGCTGGAACACCGGGCGGACGCGCGCTCGGTGGAGGCCCGGTATCTGTTCACGCACGCGGGCGGGAAGCGGAATCGCGGGGCCGGCATCCTGGCCGGCGAGGGCCTCACCGGGCGTGGCTCCAGCGATGTCATGACCATTCGTACGGAGTATCCGTACCAGACGCTCGACCTGGTGCCTCAGGGCGCCGAGCGGCCGGCGTTCCGGCTGTGGGCCGCGTATGTGCCGCGGGACGCCGAGCAGCGGATCTGTCACACCTACGGCCTGCTGATGATCGAGAAGCCTCGGGTGCCGGGTGTGCTCCAGCTGGCCTGGCCGCTCATCAGGCGGTTCACCGAGCGGGTGTTCGCCGAGGACCGGATGGCCGTCGAGGCCGAGCAGCGGGCGTGGGACGAGCAGGGCGGGGACCGCAACCACGAGGTCTTCCCGCTGATCCTGGACGTCCGCGAGGTGCTGCGCGGCAACGGCGTCCCGCTCGGGGCCGCGGGCGGCCGAGCCGCCGCCCCGGTGTGCGGCGGCCCGGCGGCGGCCTGCCACCGGCACGGGGAACCGGGCACTCCGGCCGGCTGACGGCGCACGGCCCCGGACGACGGTCTGGGACGACCGCCGCGCACGACCGCCGCGCACGACCGCTCCGGACGGCCGCCCCGAAAGGCCGCTCCGGACGGCCGCCTCAGGCGACGAGGAAGTCCGCCTGGCCGGCCTTGGCCCCCCGCAGGAAGGAGATCATCTCGTCACGGGTGTAGACGAGCGCGGGCCCTTCGGGGTCCGCGGACTGGCGGAAGGCGACGCTGCCGTCGGGCAGCCGTTTCACCTCGACGCAACTGCCGCCGTTGGTCCCGCTCCAGGGCTTGTGCCAGCCCTCGGCTCCCAGGTCGGCGGCGGGCACACCACTGCGGACGCGGCTCTCGGCTCCCATGGTCACAGCTCCTTGCGCAGGTCACCCAGGATCTCCCTGGTCCGTGTGGCCGGCTCCGCCTGCACGGACATCCGGTCCAGGACGTCGAGATGGGCGGCGACGTCTTCGGGCCGGTCCACGTAGACGGCGCCGGTGAGGTTCTCGGCGTAGACGACGTCGGGCAGTTCGGAGAACTCGAAGCGGAAGTGCTGGAAGGGACCGAAGGCGCCGGGGTGGGCGCCCACGGAGAGGGGCATGATCTGGATACGGACCCCCGGCCGGGCCAGGGACTCGATCAGCCGGTCGATCTGAGCCCGCATCACCTCGGCCCCGCCGACGGGCCGGCGCAGCACGGTCTCGTCGAGGATGGCCCACACGGCCGGTCCCTCCGGCCTGTCGAGAAGGTCCTGGCGCCGGAGGCGCAGGGAGACGCGGCGGTCGATCTCCTCCGTCGACGTGCCGGGGAAGCCGGTGCGCAGGAGGGCGGCCGCGTAGTCGTGCGTCTGCAACAGGCCCGGGACGTAGTGGGGTTCGTACAGGCGGATGACGCCGGCATCGCTCTCCAGGCTCACATAGGCGCTGAACCACTCGGGCAGCACGTCCCGGAAGGCGTGCCACCATCCGGGGCGGTTGGCCTCCCTGGCGAGGGACGCGAAGGCGTCGATCTCCGCCACCGGGACCCCGTAGCGGCGCAGCAGTTCCCGCACGTACGGGATCCGCAGGCCGACCTCGGCCTTCTCGATCCGGCGGACCGTCAGCGACGTCACGCCGAGGACCCGCGCCGCGTCGTCGAACGACACACCGGCCCGCACGCGCAGGGTCCGCAGGCGTCTGCCGAGGACGATCCGCAGGACCGTCGGCGCGCTGCCGCCCGAACGGCTGTCCCCCACATCCACCTCCCGGAAGGGTGGTCACGCTCTGCAGTCTGCCACGGACGCCATGACGCCGACAGAACGATGCGATAGATCTGAAATTATCGGAACGAAGGTTGCGGGCTGCGTTTGCCGGACGTCATAGTGATCGGGTGACCTGTCGCACTGAGCGCTTACGTGGTGCCCAACTGCCGTTGGTGCCAAGGGAACTGATGTTCCGACGGGTCGGCCGGTTCACCTCACCTCCGGACCTCGGCACACCGGCCCGCCGCCGGCGCCGCCGACGGCCACCGGGGCAGCCACCCCACAACAGGGCTGCGTACGAAGGAGGTTCGATGACGGCCTTCAGGGCATCATCGCGCCACATGCCGTCACCCCCACCCGCACCCGACGCGGACACCGCCGTCGCCTCCGTGCCGACCGCTCAACTGCCGCCCTCCAGACCCGTGGTGGACGAGCTCCTGCGCTCCACCTTCCCGGCCGACCCCTCGTGGGGCACCGCGGTACGGCGCCTGGTCACCGAGCGTCTGGCCGCGCTGCTGCCGCATCCCGAGCGGCTCGACGACGCGGCGACGGCGACCGGCGAGCTCTTCGCCAACGCCGTGCGGCACGCCAGCCGCGGCCCGGACGACACGGTCACCGTCGCCATCGAGTGCACCGAGCACACGCTCCGCGTCCTGGTCGCCGACCGCTCCCCCGTGCCGCCGCGGCCACGGCCGGCGGACGAGGTGGCCGAGTCGGGCCGCGGGCTCGCCATCGTCTCCGCGCTGACCGACGGCTGGGGGACGGCGCCACCCGAACCGGGCGCACCGGGCAAGCGGGTGTGGTTCGCGATCGGACGAAGGGGAGCGGCACCGTGAAGGGCACGGCAGGGCGCGTGGGCAGCGGCGTGGACGGCCTCACGCACGGTGACGGACTCCGCGACACCGCACCGCCGAACGCCGCGGCGCCCACCGGGTCCGCCGCAGCCGCTCCCCTGCTGACGGCCTCGGACCTGGCCGCCGAGTTGTCGCGCCGGGCGGACGAGGACCGACGGCTGACGCGCCAGGCGCAGGCCGACCCGACACCGCTGCGCAAGCACCGCATCGCCCAGTGCCACCGGGACAACGCCCAGGCGCTCGCGGCGATCGTCGAGCACCACGGCTGGCCGCACGCCGCCCTGGTCGGCTCGCCCGCCTCGACGGCGGCCCTGATGATCCTGCTGCACGCCCCCGACCTGGGCTTCCGGCTGAGGTGCCGCGACCTGATCGCGCACGCCACCGCGGACGGGTACGTCCCGGCCATCCACCTCGCGTACATCGCCGACCAGTGCGCCGTCGACCTGGGGCAGCCGCAGTTCTACGGGACGCGGATCAATCCGCACACGCTGCGCCCGTACCCCATCCGCCGTCCGCAGAGCGTCGACGAGCGCCGCGGGGACGTCGGCCTGGGCCCGCTCCAGGAGCAGCTGCGGGCCCTGCGCGTCACGGGCTGACACCCGCCGGGCCGCCCGCCTACCACGCCGGGCCGGACACCCGCGTGCGGGGCCCGTTCGACCTGGGCGCCCCAGTTGTGGAGAATCAGGGCCATGAGCGAGAACGTTTACTTCGAGATTTCGGCCAATGGCGAGAAGCTCGGCCGCGTCGTCTTCCGGCTGTTCGACGACGTCGTGCCGAAGACCGCGCGTAACTTCCGTGAGCTGGCGACCGGCCAGCACGGCTACGGCTACAAGGGTGCGCCCTTCCACCGGGTCATCCCGGAGTTCATGCTGCAGGGCGGTGACTTCACCAACGGCAACGGCACCGGCGGCAAGAGCATCTACGGCGAGAAGTTCGCGGACGAGAACTTCCAGCTGAAGCACGACCGGCCGTTCCTGCTCAGCATGGCCAACGCGGGTCCCGGCACCAACGGTTCGCAGTTCTTCATCACCACCGTGGTGACGCCGTGGCTGGACGGCAAGCACGTCGTCTTCGGTGAGGTCGTCGAGGGCGAGGACGTCGTCAAGGCCGTCGAGGCCCTCGGCAGCCGCTCGGGAGCGACCGCCAAGAAGATCATCGTCGAGGACTCGGGCGTCGTCGCCTAGGGCGGGTTTCGAGAGCGGCGTCGCCCGCCCGCCGGGCAGACGGGACTTTCGAAACCCATTCCGGTCCCCGCCCCTCGCGCCGCCCGCATAAGGACGGCGGCGCGGTGGCCCAAGGCCAGGCAGCTCGTGCTGCCTGGCCTTTGATCGTCCATGGTGAGCCGGTACGAGGAGGCCGGCCACTTCGTACACCCGTTCGGGGATGACGGCGTCGCCGACCACCGCCGCGCGGTCCACCGGGTGCTCGGCCCGGCACGCGCCGGGGCGTTCACCCGTGTGTGCCGCTCCCGGCCTGCTCCTCGAAGACCAGGCAGAAGCCGTCGTGGCCGGGCAGTTCGACGTTCAGGGCGTGCAGGTCGTCGACGACGCCGATCTCCGTGCCGGTGAGGGCGTCCCGGGCCCGCGCGCCCGGCCGGAAGTGCTCCGAGGCGACCGATCCGGCGACCGGTGTGGAGCCGAAGTTGAGGACCGTCGCCTGGATCCCCCCGCTCTCGGGGATGCGGTGGACCATGACGAGCAGCGCGGGGTGCGGCACCGCCGGGATCTCCAGCTGGTCGGCGGTGGCGATCCCGGTCTCCTCGCGCACCTTCAGCAGGTGTTTCAGGCTGGACGCGAAGGAATTCGGGTCCGCGAGCTGGGACGGAAGGCTGCCGTAGAGGCTGTGGCCCTTCGGCATGCCGGAACCGGACGCCGTCGCCTCGGGCCGGTAGTCCATCAGGTCGTAGGCCGCCCGGTGGATCCATCGGGTGTCGCCGGTCGCCAGCAGAGCGCCCACCTGCGCGCGCGGAAGCGTCAGCATGCCGCACAGATCCCAGCCGGAGAGCGAGAACACCCCCGGCTGAAGGGCGTTGAACATCGCCAGGAGCAGATGCGCCCTCCGGATCTCCCGCATGTCCTGGCCGGAGAGGCCGTCCAGGGACGTGTGCCCGAGCGCCGCGGCGATGACCGTGGCCGTGGTGGAGGCGATGCCGTTCGTGGTGAAGATGGCGTTGTAGGGCGCGTCGGGGCCGGTCAGTGCCTGCACCAGCTCGGCGCGGATGTGCTCGGCCAGCTGGCCGCCGGTGACGTCGACGCCGTGGTAGGTGAAGTGGTCGTCCTTGTGCAGCGTCGCGAAGTGGACCAGCTCGTAGGTGAGTTCGTCGTGGTTCTGCAGGGCGTGCACGAGACTGGCGGCCGCCACCCCGCCCTCCAGCGCGATGTTGAGGGTGAGCCGCAGGAACTCGGTGTCCTCGGTGGCCAGGGCATGGTGGTAGGCGGGCCGGTTGACGAAGTCGTACGACAGGTCGGCGCCGGCCTCGGAGGTGATCCTGATGTCGTCGACCGTCAGGTTGAGCTCCTGGAAGGTGAAGCCGCCCAGCTTGCGCACCATGCTGGCGATGAGCTGGTTGGCGGCCTCCGACAGCGGGTGTCCCTCCGACCAGGCCGGCAGGCCCTCCGCGCTCTTCTCGACGCCGAGGAATCCGTTGGCGTCCAGGCGCAGCGCGCCCGAGCCGAGGTCGCCGATGGAGTGCAGGGCGTCGCCGATGACGAGCCGCATGCCGGCGAAGGTCGGGTCGAGCCAGTTGATGGAGGGCTGGCCGGCCTTGAAGTAGTGCAGGTAGACCCAGCGCCGTTCGATGCCGTCGGGTCCGACGACGGGGGCCGTCGCGCTCCAGTTGGTGTCCTTGACGCCCGGGTCGTGGAAGATCACCCGCTGCAGGGCGCCGATGATGTAGCCGGCCTTCGCCAGTGCCTCCTCGGCCTCGGTGTCGAGGTTGGCCGAGTCGCGTCCCGCCGGCACCTCGGGCAGCAGGTGCCAGTCCTCCGGCTCGATCTGGACCATGTGGTAGATGCCGGGATAGTCGCCGACGTTCATCTCGGCGAGCCGGAAATCGGGCCCCTTGCCGGTGTGGCCGGGCACGATGTCGTCGATGATGGTGCCGCCGTGGTCGGCGGAGACCTGGCACATCCGCCGGAAGTCGTCCTCCGTGCCGAACGCGGCGTCTATGGCGGTGCTGATGCGGTCGAAGTGGCCGTCGACGCTCGGGGTCGGGTCCCAGCCCGAGATGCCGCCGGCGCGCTTGACGGGGCCGGTGTGCACGGCCCGGATCCCGATGTCGGCGAAGGTGCGCCACAGCTCGGGGTCGGCCAGCGTGCCGAGGAAGCTGTCGCCGGGGCGGGTGATGAGAGAGATCGGATACGCCGTGAACCACACCGGGGCGACGCTCACGGCGGACTTGGGATCGGGCCGGGCGAAGGGGTTCTGCCACATGCTGCCCTGGCCGGTGAGCTGCACGGCGAGGTCCCGGGCGTCCTGGAGCATCGAGGTGCGCAGCAGCCATGACACATAGTCGGGGTTGGTGCCGACCGGGTCTCCGGTGCGCTCGTGCGGCCGGGGCTGTCCCTGCGGCCTCAGGCGCGCTCGGGGGCGCAGGGACCGTGGACGTGCCGGATAGAACTGTTCGGAGTAGGTGATCTCTGTGGGTCCGTGCTGACCCTGGTCGTCAGCCGCCGCCTGCTCGTCTGTCATGGATGGGCATCTCCCTGCTGTTTCAGTGCATATGAGACGGCTGCCCCGGAAGGGACCGGGGATGCTCATCTGTACCCGCTCCAGCCTTCCGGCCGCCCCGTTCCAGCCGGTATTTCCGGAGCCGGTGCGTGGTAGCGTCCGTATACAGGCTGTATGCGAGAGTGGGGGGTCACCGTGGCGTCCGGTCGGGAGAAGGCGTACGCGTATCTCAAGGACACGGTGCTGACGGATCCGGGGACGCAGGGGGCCTTCCTCTCGGAACAGGACCTCGCCGACCGTATCGGGGTCTCGCGCACACCCGTCCGCGAGGCGCTGCTGCAGCTCGCCGCCGAGGACCTGGTCGAGCTCGTGCCCAAGCGGGGCGCCCGGGTGGCGCCCCTGACGGGGCGGGAGATCCGCGAGCTGATGGAGCTGCGCGGCATCGCCGAGCGGTACGCCGCCGAGCAGCTGGTCTCCGCCGGGCGGGCGCCCGTGGCGGAGCTGCGGTCCCTGCTGGACCGGCAGCGCGAGCTCACCGGCGCCGACGACGCCAAGGAGTTCATCCACGTGGACCACCGGTTCCACGCCGTGCTGGTCCACGCCGTCGGCAACACCCTCCTGGACCGCCACTACGACGGTCTGCGCAGCCGCCAGGTCCGCGCCGGAGTCGTCGCGCTCTTCAACCAGCAGGGCCGCCAGGAGGCGGTGATGGAGGAGCACGAGGCGATCGTGGACGCCTTGGCCGCCGGCGACGCCCGGGCCGCCCGCGCCGCGATCGACCACCATCTGGAGTCGACGCTCAAAGTGCTGCTGGCCGGCTGAACGCACGGATCACGAGCGTGGCCGGCGGCCGCCGGGCGCGCGGGACCGGCACAACAGGCCCTGGACGGGCCGTACACGACAAGGGGGCGGCGTGCGGAAGATCTTGAGCAGCTGGTGGGCGGGGCTCGCGTTCTGGCTGGCCGTCGGCGGGCTGACGTCGGTTGCTCTCACCTGCCTGGTCTCGCTGTATCTCATGGGCCTGCCGCACGGCTGGGACACGGCGACCTCCTGGGACGACGTCCGGATGCGCTTCTCGTGGATCGCCTTCGTCCTCCTGCCGACCGCCGCGACCGTCCACCTCGTGGTCTGGCTCTGCACCCGGGACCGCAGCCGCGCGCCCGGGGCCGCCGGAGCCCGTCCCGCGCCCAGCCGGCGCCCCGGGGGCAGCGCCCCCGCACCCCGGGCCGCCGAAGGCCGTCCCCCGTCCTACCGGCGCGGAGGCCGGCACCGGTGATCGCTCACGGGTAGGTGATCACCAGCATGGTGACGCCCTCTCCGGAGCTCCAGGGGCCGTGGGGCATGCCCGGTGGGCGGCAGGCGTACATGCCCGTGGTGAAGGTGCGGTCCAGGGTCAGGTCGTGCAGGCTGCCCTCGACGAGGTAGACCTCCTCCCAGAAGTCGTGGCGTGCCACGCCGCCGGCCGACGTGTCGGTGCCGGGAGCCCAGCGGACGAGCGCGGTACGGCAGCCGCGCTCGGGGTCGTCGGCCAGGACACGCTCCTCGACGCCGGGGCCGGCGCCCGCCGGAGTGCTCCACGGGCCGTCGGGGAGGTGGAACTCCCGCTCGGGCTTGCTCATCGCCACACCTCCGGACGCCGGTTGGCCAGGACGGACGTCTTCTGCCGGACGGCGGCGACCTCGTCGAGGTCCAGGTCGGCCACGAGCAGGTCGGGCCCGGCGCCCAGGGCGTGCCGGACGGTGCCGTCGGGTCCGGCGACGCGGCTGTGCCCGATGCCCGTCGGCGCGGAGCCCGGCTCACCGCCGGGGTCGGCCTGGTCGACGGCGGCGAGCCACACCGTGGCGTCCAGCGCACGGGCCCGCACCAGCAGCTCCCACTGTTCGAGCTTGCCGGGCCCGGCGCCCCAGGACGCGGCCAGCAGCGTACCGACGGCCCCGGCGTCGGCCTGGGCCCGGAACAGCTCGGGGAAGCGGACGTCGTAGCAGGTGGCGAGGCCCAGCCGCACGCCGTCCACGTCGATCACCGTCGGGGCCGATCCCGCCGCGACGGTGTCGGACTCGCGGAAGCCGAAGGCGTCGTAGAGGTGGATCTTGTCGTACGACGCCTCGACGCCGGGTCCGGTGGCCAGCAGGGTGTTGGTGACCCGGCCGCCGGGTGCCGGGGTGAACATGCCGGCCACGACGACCGTGCCGGTGGCCTGCGCGATCTCCCGCACGCCGTCGGCCCACGGTCCGTCCAGGGGCTCGGCGAGCGGGGCGAGCGGCGTGCCGAAGCAGGCCATCGACGCCTCCGGGAAGACGACGACGCGGGCTCCCGCGTCCGCCGTGCGGCGCGTCCAGTCCTCCAGGAGCCGGAGGTTCTTGTCGGGGGCCGGTCCGGTGGTGAGCTGGCTCAGGGCGATCCGCATGACGCGGTTCCTCCTTCTTCGGGCGTTCGCGGTCAGTGGGAACGGGCGGCGTCGGCCGTGGCCGGCGTCTTCGGTGCGGCGAGGGCGGCGTCCTCGTCCACGGCGGCCCCGGCGGAGTGGACGGCGAAGTCGTACCACTCCAGTGCGGTTCCGGTCAGACTCGCCACGAAGGCCCGGCGGACGCCGGAGTGCCTTCCGGGCGCCTGCGCGCCGTCCTGCGGGGTGTCGGGCATGGTTCCCATCCTGGTTCCTGTCCTCGCTCGTCCTTGCTCGGGGCGGTCGACCGACATCGACCTTCCGGCATACTTCTTGTATACAGGTCGTATGCGCAAGCCCTGCGCGAGAAGTCGACCGTGGAGAAGTCCGGACCGCCCGCGGTCCCGCCACCGATTCCTGGGAGTGCCCTCATGGCCGTGCTGACCTTCGAACTGCCCGACGGATCGATCCGCGAGGTCGACGTCGTCCAGGTCCTCAACGCCGGGTACGCCGGGCGCAGCCGGCAGGACGTCGCCGCGCACGTCGCGGAACTGGCCGAGCTGGGGGTGCCCGGCCCGTCGGTGACGCCGGCCCTCTACCCCGTCTCCCCCTACCTCGCCCAGCAGACCGACCGGGTCCAGGCCCAGCACGGGCGCACCTCGGGCGAGGCCGAGTGGGCGCTGGTCGTCGCGGACGGCGGGGAGCTGCTGCTGACGGCCGCCTGCGACCACACCGACCGCGACCTGGAGGTGCACGGCGTGGCCTGGAGCAAGAACGCGGGACCCGACGTCCTCGCCCGCCGCGCCTGGCGCCTGGCCGACGTGGAGTCCCGCCTCGACGACCTCACCCTGTGCGCCTGGGTCACCCACGGCGACACGCGGACCGAGATCCAGCACGGCACCCTCGCCGAACTCCTCGCCCCCGCCTACTGGGTCGACGTCCTGCGCTCCCGCGGCGCCCTCACCCCGGGCACCGTGCTGATCTCGGGCACGATCCCCATGGCACCCGGCGTCGACCAGTTCGCCGACGGCTGGACCGTGGAACTGGGCGATCCCGTCAGCGGGGACACCATCCGCCTCGACTACGCCGTGCAGCCCATGCCGGTGCCGATCGGCTGAGGCGGGGACGGGCCCCGGGCAGGGTCCGTCAGCGGTCCGGGCCGGGCTCGGCGGCGCCGTCCGAGGGCGCCTCGGGCCGGGTATGGAGGACCTCACGGGCCTGGTCGGCGGCGCGGGCGATGCTCTCGGAGACGAAGTCGACGAAGCGGGCGATGTTCTCCAGACGGGTCGCGGCCGGGGTGCCGCGGCCGAGGACGCCGACGCCCTGCCGCGCGGTCTCGCCGAGCTGGGCGGTGCCGCGGGCGCTGGCCATCATGGACTGGTACCAGACGTCGTCGTCGACGACGTAGCGCTCGCGGCGCCGTTCGTCGCGCTCCCGGCGCACCAGCCCCTGGCCCTCCAGGAAGGCGATCGCCTTGGAGATGGACGCCGGACTCACCTGGAGGCGCCGCACGAGGTCGGCCGCGGTGAGGCTGCCGGCGTCGGTGGTGTAGAGACTGGCCAGCACCCGGGCCATCATCCTGGGCGCGCCCGAGCCCATGAGCACGGTGGTGAGCGTCTCCTCGTACTCCCGCACGGCCCCGGCGTCGCGCCCGTGCGTCTGCGGGGGCGCCTGCACGTGTCCCGGCGCGGCCCGCCTGCGGCGGCGGGCCCGGCGCTCGGTGGCACGGTGGGCGAGGTCGGCGCGGTAGGCGGTGGGGCCGCCGTTGCGCATGACCTCGCGCGTGACGGTCGAGGTCGGACGGTCCAGGCGCCGGGCGATCTCCGCGTAGGCGAGGCCGTCGGCCAGTCCCAGCGCGATCTGCTGACGTTCGGGCTGGGTGAGTCTGCCTCCCGGCATCCAGGGCTCCTTCGCGCGTCGTGACCGCCTCCGAGCATAGCGTTCACTCCCATCTCATTGCAACGCAAGCCGGGGAGATTGTTGCGTTAGGCGCGAGGCGATTGCAATGAATTTGCGGCTTTGAGCTGCATAAATGCTCTGCCGGCGCAATATCTCTGTTCCCATATCCATGAATGCAACGTAGCGTTTCTCTCATCAGAAACGACGGGCCGAAGAGCCCGCGAAACGGATGAAGGAGAGCACGATGCAGAAGTTCGACACCCTCGCCCCGATCACCGCCGTCCTGGACATCCCCGCCGGGCGCATCCAGTTCATCGCCGCGGACCGCGCCGACACCACGGTCGAGGTCCTGCCCGCCAGCCCCTCCAGGAACCGCGACGTCCAGGCCGTCGAGCAGACCACCGTCGTCTACGCCGACGGCGTCCTGCGGATCGGCGGCGCCGGGCCCGAGCACCGGTTCTCGGGCACTTCCGGATCCGTGGAGATCACCGTCCAGCTGCCCGCCGGATCCCGCGTCGAGGCCAGGACCGCCAGCTCCGAGCTGCGCAGCGTCGGCCGCCTGGGCGACGTCACCTTCGAGGGCGCGTACCACCAGATCAAGATCGACGAGGCCGCGAGCGTCCACCTCACCGCGACCGACGGCGACGTGGAGATCGGCCGGCTGGGCGGCTCCGCGGACATCAGCACCGCGCGGGGCGACATCCGGATCGCCGAGGCCGTGCGCGGCACGGTCGTCCTGCGGACCCGGTCCGGGGACATCTCGGTCGGCGCCGCCGCCGGTGTCTCGGCCACCCTGGACGCCGACACCGCCTACGGCCGCGTCGGCAACTCCCTGAAGAACGACGGCACCACCGGACTCGACATCCGCGCCACGACCTCCCGGGGCGACATCACCGCCCGCAGCCTCTGAACCGAGCGCAACGGGGCGGCCCGGACGGACCGCCCCGGGCTCCGCTCCCCGGGAACGGACCCGCAGAACCCGCCGTACGGAACACCCGACGCGACCCAGGAGACGACATGACGCGCCCCAGCTCTTCCTCGACCGGCCCGCGGTGGACCGGCATGGTGCCGGTCGACGACACGGCCCTCGCGGTCACCGACACCGGCGGCCACGGCACTCCCGTGATCTACCTCAACGGCCAGTTCGCCACGCAGGGTTACTGGCGACGCGTGATCGCCGGACTGGGCACGGGATGGCGGCACATCACCTACGACGAACGGGCCCGCGGCAGGAGGTCGGGGCGCTCGGCGGACTACTCGTTCGAGGCGGCCGTCCGCGACGTCGACGCCGTTCTCGCGGCCCGGGGCGTCGACCGGGCACTGGTGGTGGGCTGGTCGTACGGCGCGTTCGTCGGAGCGCACTGGACCGCCCGGAACCCGCGGCGCGCCGTGGGAGCGGTCCTGGTCGACGGCGCCTTCCCCTACGACTGGCTGGACGAGGCCATGGAACGGCGCATCCGGAAGCAGTTCCGGCAGTGGGGCGGGTTCATGCCGCTGCTGCGCCCGACGGGCCTGACGCCGCGGATGACCGCCGGCGAGATGGCGGACTGCAACATCGAGCTCGGCAGGCTCTCCCGCGAGAGCGAACTGGCTCCCGTTCTGGACGGCATCACCGTCCCGGTGCGGTACGTGGTGGCCTCGGGGACGTCCCTGGGCAGCCGCGGTGACGAGCAGGAACGGATTCGCACCAGCCTCGACGCGGTGACCGCCCGCAACCCGCACATCAAGGTGAGCGCGAAGGTCGCCAGCAATCACGGCGCACTGCTGAAGAAGGACGCCCCGGCCGTCGTGACCGCCGTCCGCGAGGTCGCCGCGCTCGGCGGCGGGGGCGCAAAGGACGCATGAGCGTGGGGCGTTCGCGGCCTGCCGCGGGGAGGGTGTCTCAGGGCTCCCCCACGTGCGGGCCGCCGCCGAGCCACTCGATCAGGCCGGACGCCGCGATCTCGTCCTCGTGTACCCCGTTGCGGCGTGCCGCCATTCCTGCCCGCCTCCCCGGCGAAGCCCCGGATTCACCCGGCTCGGGGCACGGGTTCCCGGGGGACGGGTCGCACACGCCACGGTCTGTGCCGACGCCGCCGGCTTCCCCCGGATATCCCATACGGGCCGGGGTACCCGCCGAACAGCACGCCCCACGGAGTCCGGTACGCGGTGACAGCAACGGAGAGCAGATGAACGTCCGCCGATCAGCAGCCCTCCCGGCTCCCGCGCCGGAGACAGGGGATGCGCAGTCCGCCCAAGTCCTCTCCGGGCGCTACCGGTTGGGCGTCAGGATCGGCTCGGGCGGCATGGCGGACGTCTACGAAGCCATCGACACGCGCCTGTGCCGGCCCGTGGCCGTCAAGGTCTTCCGGCCCGGCTCCGGCCCGGCGACCGAGGACCGTCTCGCCGCGGAGGCCGTCCTCCTCGCCCGCCTGGAACACCCCGGACTGGTCGGCGTCTACGACTCCGGGTGCCACGACGACCGCGGCTACCTGGTCATGCGGCTGATCGACGGCCCGACCCTGCGCGGCCTGCTGACGCGCGGCTCGCTGACCGAACAGCGTGCGGCCGAGCTGGGCACCGCCCTCGCGCGAGCGCTCGCCCACGTCCACCGGGCCGGCATCGTGCACCGTGACGTCAAACCGTCGAACGTCCTGCTCGACACGGCCGGCAACCCCCACCTGGCCGACTTCGGCATCGCACGCCTGACGAACGCCACGCGCCGCACGGAACCGGACGCCCTCACCGGCACCGCCGCCTATCTGGCGCCGGAGCAGGTCGAGGGCCGGCATGTCGGACCGCCCACGGACGTCTACGCGCTCGGTCTGGTCCTGCTGGAGTGCCTGAAAGGGGAACTGGAGTACCAGGGAACCCCGTTGGAGGCCGCCATAGCCCGGCTCCACCGCCCGCCCACGTTCCCCGCCTGGCTCGCCCCCGACCTGGCGGACCTGCTGCACGCCATGACCGCCCGGGCCCCGGAGGCGCGCCCGGACGCAGAGTACTGCGCGATGCTCCTCGGCTCGCTGAACCTGGAGCCGGAGGGCGGGACCGAGGACGCACGCAACCGGACGACGGCCGTCACCGCACCCCGTGTTCCGGACCGCCCCCGGCCCCGTCGCCGGCTGGCCCTCGGCACCGCCCTGGCAGCCCTCTCCGTGGCCCTGGGCACGGCCTTCACCGTCGCCGCGGGCACCGGTGAGCACCACGACGACCACGCGGACGCCACGTCCTCCGCCGCCCACCCGCCCGCCGGTACGGCGGCCCCCGAAAGCGGACGCGGCCCCGGCTCCCCTCCCGGATCCGCCCGCACCGCCACCCCGTCGGCCGGCTCCCCCACGGACCCCGCCCTCGCGACCGCGGACGCCTCCGGCGGGGCGGCCCTGACGCGGCAGGGATCAGCGGGACACCGTGGCGCCGGCGCCCCCGGCCAGGCCGCTCACGGGCCCGGGGGCAAGAACGACCCCGCCCGTCCCACGCCGTACGGCGCCGCCGTCCGGCCCGACGGCACGCCGCCCGCCCGGACGGCCCACGCGCAGGGACGGCTCGGCCGGTGAGGGCGTACGGGACACCGCCCCGCACCGAGGCGAGACGTGGAGACCTGAGCGCCTGAGGGCCTGAGGAAGCGCAGAAGGGGGGCGCTTGACCCTCGACCTGGTGCAGGGCCCAGAGTTCCCGGTGTGGAGAGCGAGATGCGCAGCATTGGTGAGATGAGCCGGGACAGCGGGCTGGGCGTGAGCGCCCTCAGGTTCTACGACCGTACCGGTGTGCTGGTGCCGGCCCGGGTGGACCCGGTGAGCGGTTATCGCTGGTACGGCCGGACCCAGCTCGCGGAGGCGCGGCTGCTGGCCCGGTTGCGCCGGGCCGGCATGTCGCTGGCGGACGTCCGGCTCGTCCTGGCCGGCTGGTCCGGAGCGGACGACGATCTGGTGCGTGAGCTGCTGCAGGCGCACCTGCGCCGCCTCGAACGCGACCTGTCCGATGCGCGCGCCGAGTTCTCCACGCTTCAGGAACAACTCGCGCGTAAGGAGAATCCCTTGGCTCCCCGACCCACCACCACCGCTCGACTGACCGCCTCGGCCCCGGAGTTGGCGGCCGCACTGGACGCGGTGCGCTTCGCGGTCAGTGCCGATCCGGAGCTGCCGATGCTCGGTGGCGTCCTGTTCGACGCCGACGACCAGGCGCTTCGCGTCGTGGCCACCGACCGGTACCGGATGGCGGTCGCGTACGCCGGTGCCGGCGGCCACGACGGACCCGCCGTGCGGGTCATCGTGCCTGCCCCGCTCGCCGACGCGATGCGGGCGTTGCTCGGCGGCGAGGACTCCGCACGGCTCTCCGTGGACGGCGACCGGGTCACGCTGGAGACGGAGGACGGGCAGACCGCGGGCCGGCGGCTCGAACACGACTTCCCCGACTACCGTCGCCTCGTCCAGCTGCCGGCCGGGCGCCGCGCCTTCGTCGACACCGCGGTTTTCCGCAAGGCGGTCGAGGACGGTCCCGTCCGCGAGGGCGACGTGCGCGATCAGGACGGGGCGTCCTGCGACCTCACCGTGCTGAAGGTGTCCGACGACGGCGCCGTGGTCGTCTGCGACGACGGCGACGACGACGCGGACCAGGTGGCCCTCAACCGCGCGTTCCTGCTGGACGCCCTGGCCGCCGGGGACCGGGACCGGCTGATCCTCGAATTCGGCGTCCCGACGGCACCCGTCGCGATCCGCCGGCCCGACGACGAGGAGTCGTTCTCACTGCTGATGCCGGTGCGCCTGGAACACTGACCGCGCCGTGGCACCTCCGGACGCGGAGGATCTGCGAGGACCGATGAGTTTCGCCGCGCTCTCAGGTCACCCCTGTGTCGAAGGAGATGCCATGTCGGACGGTGAACCGGATGTCGTGCTGGGGCCCTTCTCGTCGCCGGGCGCGCGAGCGACGCCGTGGGCGTCCGCCCTGGCCGTCCTCGGTGAGGCCGAGGTGTTCTGGCTGTCCACCGTGCGGCCGGACGGGCGACCGCACGTGACGCCCTTGCTGGCTGCCTGGAGCCTGGACGGCCTGTGCTTCACCACCGGCGGCGAGGAGCGCAAGGCACGCAATCTTGAGCACGATCCCCGGTGCGTGCTGACGACCGGCACGAACACGCTGACGGGCATGGACGTCGTCATCGAGGGCGTCGCGTCCGTGGTGGGCGGGCGCGCCGGACGTGAACAGGCCGTCGCGGACTTCGAGCGGAAGTACGGCCCGCACCTGACCAGCCCCGGGGGCGTCTGGTACCGGCTGGGCGAGGCCGTCGTCGCCGGCGACGTCCGGCTGTACCGGGTCGCGCCGACGGTCGGATTCTCCTTCGCCAAGCTGCCGGCCTCCAGCCAGACCCGCTACACCTGGCCGGACCGGTGACGACGATGTCCTCATTGCAGCGCAAGGTCCAAGGCGTCCTCGACGAGCTCGTCGGCGGCGGAGCCGAGACCGGCTTGCAGGTCGCCGTCTTCCACCGGGGTGCTCTCGTCGCGGACGCCGTCGCCGGAGTCGCCGACAGCCGCACGGGGCGCGGGGTCACCCCTCGGACCCCGTTCTTCAGCTTCTCCGCCGGCAAGACGATGACGTCGTTGATCGCGCATCTGCTCGTCGGGACCGGTGCCGTCGCCTACGACACGCCCGTGGTCGACCTGTGGCCCGAGTTCGGGGCGCACGGCAAGGCGAACGCGACGCTCCGGCACGTGCTCACCCACTCGGCCGGCGTGCCGGGCATGCCGCGTGGCATCGGCCCCGCCGGCCTCACCGACTGGTCGCGGGTCTGCTCCGCGCTCGCGGACGCAGAACCGCGGTGGCGACCGGGGACCGCGACGGGCTACCACTCGTTCACCTTCGGCTTCCTCGTCGGCGAGCTCGCACGCCGGGCGACGGGCAAGCCGATGCGGCAGCTCCTGCACGAGTGGGTCGCCGCGCCGCTGGGCCTGCCCGGCAGCCTGTACTTCGGTGTGCCCCGGCCCGAACTGCACCGGCTGGCCCGGCTCGAGGACGCCGCACCGCCTCCGGACTCCCCTCCTGACGGCGATGCCCTGCTTCAGCCCTGGGAACTGCGGCCGACCGCCGCGATGGGCAATGATCACGGGATCCTGCAGGCCGACATCCCCTCGGTCGGCACCTTCACGGCACGGGGCGTCGCGGCGATGCATGCCGCGCTCCTCGACGGCCGGCTCACCGGGGCCGATCAGCTCCGGGAGGTGACGGCGGTGGCGTTCGAGGGCACCGACCAGGTCTTCGGCACCCCCGCACGACTGGGCCTGGGCTATCCGCTCGGCCGCATCGGCACGGCGCCGGACGAAGCGCCGACCACGTTCGGCTGGATCGGTGGCGGCGGCAGTTACGTGTACGCCGACACCGCCACCGGCGTCTCCTTCGCCCTGACCAAGAACCGCCTCACCCCCCACTTCGGCACGGCACGACGACTCGCAGACCTGACCGCGGCCGAGCTCAGCGGGTGAGGTCCGAAGGCACCGTCCGGCCCCGGCCACCCCGCGTACGGTCCGCGCGCGCCGGCCGCACCGGCAGCCTCGCCGACCACCGATGCCCGGGATGCAGCCGCTCCAGCCACCCGCCGAGCCGCTCGCGCCGCCGCCGGTCCAGCAGCGGCAGCACCCCCGCGAAGTCCGCCTCGTCCTTGGGCCGCGGCGCCTTCGCCTTGAACAGGAGCACCACCTCCGGTGCCAGATAAGGGACTTCGTCCCGGGTCCGCTCGACGATCGCCTTGTACGGCAGGCGCAGGTTCTCGTCCCGCCGGCAGATCCACGTGTCGCCGTCGTGCGGTTCGCGGAACACGTCCAACAGGAAGCGGCCGGTCGCCGGATCGCGCAGCCAGGTCTGGTGCGTGGCCGCCAGGACGTCGGGCCCCGCCTGAGCCCAGATCCACCCCGAGCCGACCGCGTCCCAGGCGTACTCCGGGAAGCGGTCCCGTACCTCCGCGAAACCCGCCGCGGGCACGGCGATCTCCAGGTCGTCGTGTGGCCGGGTCTGCGCCCCGCGGAACAGATCCAGCGCCCAGCCCGCCGCCACGCACCACGGTGCACGGACCCCGGCCAACCGCTCCGCGACCTGTTCCGGGCGCCAGGCCCGCGCCCAGCGGCCGGGCAGTTCAGCCTCGTCCAGCAGGGTGCCGCCCGGTGGCAGGATGTCGGCCATCTCCTCAACGTAGCCGAAGGGCCCGCGCGTTCGCCCCTGCGCGGGCCCCTCGCCGGTGCACCGGCCTGTTACCGGTACCCGACGGTCACCGCGCCGCGGATGCTGTGCGAGGGCGTCGTGATCCGCAGGACGTGGGTGTCGGCGTTCCAGTGCCACGCCGACGCGGCCGCCTTCCGGCCGCCCGTCGTCACCTGCTGCGGCGCATGTTCCACGCCGAGGAAGGAGACCGTCCAGGTGCGGTGGCTCGCCCGGCCCCGGAAGCTTCCCTTCGCGGGCCCGATCCTCAGCAGGTGCGCGCCCTCGTGTTCCACGTAGCGGAGGCGTGTGGTGGCGGTACGCCCGGAGGAACTCGTGCCGTCGTCCTCGTAGAGGCAGAAGGCGCCGGAGGCACCCGGAGCGACCGTCACGGTCACCTTGTCGAGCGGGCTCCGCGCGTCGTTCGGCACCTCGTCCGACCGCGTCGTGACGATGCCGCCCGCCCGGACGAAGACCGGCATGGTGTCCAGGGTGGTGGTGATGGCGTACGTGGCGCCGCCCGCGGGGGCGTCGTAGCGGCGTCCGGTGAAGTAGTCCGTCCACCGGCCGGGCGGGAACCACACCGAAGTGGTGGCGCGGGCACCGGGCTCGGTGACCGGGGCGACCAGCATGTCGGGGCCGTAGAGGTACTCGCTGCCGGCCTTGGTGTAGGCGGTCTCCTCCTCCGGGTACTGCAGGTACAGCGGGCGGACGATCGGCGTTCCGGTGGCGCCGGCCCGCTCCGCCAGGGTGTACGTGTACGGCACGAGCGCCTCGCGCAGGCGCAGGAACTTCTCGGCGGACTTCCGCGCGCCGGGACCGTACTGCCACGGCAGGCGGTCGCTGTGGTTGCTGTGCAGGCGGTCGACCGGCTGGAAGGTGCCGAACTGCACCCAGCGGGCGTACAGGTCGTCGGGCAGCTTGGTGGTGCGGCGGGTCTGGCCGTTGGACGTGTACGTCTCCGCCCCGGGGATGCCGTATCCGTCGTTGTGGCCGCCGATGTCATGGCTGATGTTGGTGAGGCCGGTGGCGGCGGACTCTCCGGGGGTGTAGCCGATCTCGGCGCGCAGGGTGCCCCAGTTCGAGGTCGTGTCGCCGGAGAAGTGGAGGGTGCTGCGCTTGTCCGCCCAGGGGCCGGTGGGCAGGCCGACGCCGCCGCTGTAGCCGCCGGCCTGGAGGGAGCCGTAGGCGCGGGACAGGACGAAGCCGCGCTCACCGGTCTCGGAGGTGAGGTCGGCGTACTGCTGGTTGATCCACGCGTCCGGGGTGACGCCCGGCCGCGAGGAGCGGGAGGCGTCGCAGCACCAGTCCAGCCACCAGAAGTCGTTGCCCGCCCGGTCCATCGGACGGTGCAGGTCGAGATAGGCCTTGAGCTGGTCCGGATCGCCGAAGTCGAAGGTGTAGCAGTCCGAGCCCGCGCTTCCGGCGCAACCGCCCTTGCGCAGCTTGCCCTTGGCCGTGCTCCAGGCCTTCGCGAACTGCGGGTCGGAGCCGAGGATGCTCGGGTGCACGTTCAGGGTGTTGTGCAGACCCTGAGCGGTGGACCAGTCGAAGAAGCCCTTGGGATCGGGGAACTTGTCCGGGTCGAAGTTCCAACCGCTCCATGTGTTGGGCGACTTGAAGTCGGTGTCCGTGACCAGCACGTCCAGGGGTACGTCCGCGGCACGGAACGCGGGCAGGATGGTGTTCTCGTAGTCGCTCGCGGTGCGGTCGATGTATTCGGAGTACCAGACGCCGTAGGCCCAGCGGGGCAGCAGCCGGGACGGCCCGGTCAGCTTCGCGAGGTCCGACAGGCCCTGCCGGTAGTCGTGTCCGAAGCCGAAGAGATAACCGTCCTGGTAGGGGCGGCCGGCGTGGGCGGGGCGCGCCGTGGCCTTCTTCGCGGCGGCGTCGTGGAGCGCGGACGGGGTGTCGTCGAGGAGGTACCAGCCGTCGCGGTGCAGGAGGCCGGGGGTGGTCCACGGGGTGGGATCGTCGTCGCCGTTGAGGCCGTCCAGGCTGCGCCGGTAGCCGCCGAGGGCGAGGTGGGGTGCGGGGGCCGTCTCGCCTTGCCGGCTCAGGGCCAGGGTGTCCACGTTGACATGGCAGCTGGTGGACTCCGGGCAGCTCAGTGTGAGGTCGTCGGTGCCCGCCCGCAACTCGACGGGGACGGAGGCCGATTGCCAGGTGTCCCAGTTGTCGGTGGCCGGGAGCGTGAGGGTGCGGGAGGCGCCGCCGCCCGTGGCGACCTCCATCGTGCGGGGCTGGTGCAGGCCGTCGCTGCCCGTCCCGTTGGCGTAGCGCAGGTTCAGCACGTACGTGCCGTCCTCGGGTACGCCCGTGATGCGGTCGGAGATGCGGGAGCCCTGGTTCAGTTCGGCGGCGAATCCGTAGCCGGCGTGGTTCCTGTGGTCGGTGGCGATGGTCGCGGAGCCCGCCAGGAGGGCGTCCTCGGCCTCACAACTGGTGCCGAGGCGGCAGCCGTTGACCGTGCTCCGCGCTCGGGAGGGGTATGTGGCTCCCGGGGTCAGCAGGGCGAGGCTGTCGATGTTGACGTTGCCGGAGTCGGCGGCGGTGCGGTGCAGCCGGACCGTGTGGGGGCCGGCTGCGAGCGTCAGCGGCAGGCGGGCCACGCCCCAGGCGTTCCAGTCCGGCGTCGCGGGCAGCGTGAACGTCCTGTCGGCGCCGCCGTCCACGCCGAGGCTGAGCGTGCGGGCCTCGTGACGGCCGTCGCCGCCGACGGCGTTGGCGTAGCGGACGGCGAGGTCGTAGCCGCCGGACGCCGGTGAGTTCACGTCCGCGGACAGGGAGTTGTTGTCGACCTCGAAGCCGGCGAGGAAGCCCTTGCCGGTGAATCCGCCGTGGTCGGAGGCGAGGCCGGGACCGTCGTACTGCTGGTCCTCGGCCTCGCACAGGGCGCCGACCGCGCAGACGTCGTGCCGCCAGGGCGCCGCGAGCACGGGTGCCCGGCCCGCCGTGAGGGACGTGGTGAGGTTGCCGGCGTCGAAGGGGCCGGAGCCGACCCGGTAGCGCAGGGTCATGGCGCTGGTGGTGACGGTCAGGACGCCGTCGTCGACGGACGAGGTGTAGGGGGGCGGGGTGAAGGCGTCCCGGCCGATCGCGTTGAAGGTGGGCCGGTCCTCGAAGCGGCCGTCCCCGGCGTACTCGGTTCTGATCAGCGTCGGTGACAGGACCTCGAAGCGGGCGTCCCGCACCGTCACCGTCGCGGTGCGGTGCCCGTGGTGCGCGGTGCCCGCCGTGGCGGTGCCCGGGCTGCCCAGGCACAGCCCCGCCACCGCGGCGGACGCGACGACAGCCGCCATGCGGCGGGATGTTGACGAGAAGGGTTTCACAGCACTCTCCGCCTCCGGCCCAGCCATGTCTGGGCGACGACCACCACGGCCAGAAAGGCACCGCTGACGACCTGCTGGTACGCGGAGTCGAGCGAGCCGATCTGGTTGATCACGTTCTGGATGACCTTCAGCAGCATCACGCCCACCAGCGAGCCGCTGATGAAGCCGAAGCCGCCGCTGAGCAGGGTGCCGCCGATGACCACGGCCGAGATCGCCTCCAGCTCCATGCCGGAGCCGAGGATGGTCACGCCGGACACCAGCCAGGCCGCGTTGAGGGCGCCGGCGAACCCGGCGCACAGGCCCGACAGCGTGTAGACGGAGATCTTCGTACGGGCCACGGGCGCGCCCATCAGGGCTCCCGCGTCCTCGTTGCCGCCGACGGCGTACACGTACTGCCCGAATCTGGTGCGGCGCAGCACCACGGCCCCGAGCACGAACAGCGCCACGGTGATCCACACGGGCACACCGACGCCGAGCAGAGAACCCTGTCCGAGGGTGGCGAAGAACGAGTCCTTGTCGACGAGATACGTCGTCGAGCCCTCGTCGGTGATGGCCAGCAGGATGCCCCGGGCGCCCAGCATCGCCGCCAGGGTGACGATGAACGGCGCCAGCCGGACGCGTGCGATGAGCAGCCCGTTGACCAGGCCGATCAGTCCGCAGACGGCCAGCGGCAGCAGCAGTGCCACCACGGTGCCGTACTGCGAGCCCCACGCGGCGAGCACGCCGCCCAGGGCGAACAGGGAGCCGACCGAGAGGTCGATGCCGCCGGTGATGATCACGAAGGTCATGCCGAGGGCGACCACCGCGAGGAACGCAGAGGACAGCGCCATGTTCTCGAGGTTGTCGCCGGTGAGGAACGTGTCGAAGCTCAGCGACGCCACGGCCATGGCGATCACGAGGGTGACCAGCGCGCCGTGCTGCTGGGCGAGCGCGCTCAGCCGCTCGGAGCGGTTCGGGCGCGCGGGATCGTCGTCCGCGGCGCTCACGGTGTCCGCCGGCATGCCGGCCTCTTCGGTGTGCGTGGTCATCTCCTGCCTCGTTCCCGGGCCGCGTAGACGGCGAGGACGATCACCACGGCCTGGGCGATCTGGGTCCACGACGGCGGCAGATCGTGCTTGATGAGCGTGGTGGTGAGCAGCTGGATGAGGACGGCGCCCGCGACGGTGCCGCCGATGCGCACCCGTCCGCCGCTGAGCGGGGTGCCGCCGACGACCACGGCGGTGATCGCGGACAGCTCCATCAGGGTGCCGAGGGAGGTGGGGTCGCTCGCGCTGAGGCGGGCGGTGGCGAGGACGCCGGCGATCGCGGCGAGGGCACCGGAGCAGACGTAGACGAGGACCAGGACCCGGCGGACCGGGAGGCCGGCGAGGCGGGCGGCCGGGCGGCTGTCGCCGATGGCCAGCACCTGGCGGCCGAAGGTGGTGCGGCGCACCACGAAGGCGACCAGCAGGGCGAGTGCCGCGGCGATGAGGACCAGGTAGGGCACGCCGAGGACGTCGCCGGAGCCGAGTGAGGCGAGCCCGGGATCGCGCACGTCCTTGAGCTGGGGCAGCAGGACGAGGGCGAGTCCGCGTCCGGCGACCATCAGGGCGAGGGTGGCGACGATGGGCTGGACGCCGACGAAGGCGATGAGCGCGCCGCCCGCGACCCCGACGGCGATGCCACCGATCACCGCGACGAGGGCGGCGATCCAGGCGCCGTAGCCGAGGTAGAGCGAGAGCAGGGAGGTGGACAGGGCCATCACCGAGCCCACCGACAGGTCGACACCCTCGGTGCCGATCGCCAGTGCCATGCCGAGGGCGACGATGAGGACCGGGGCCACCTGGACGGCCTGGGTGCGGAAGTTGGCCGCGGAGACGAAGTGCGGGGTGAGGGCGAAGTTGAACAGCAGCAGCACCAGTACGCCGGCGTAGACACCGTAGTCCTGGAGCAGGCGCAGCAGCCGGTCGCGGTCCAACGATCCGCGTGTGAGGGTGAGTTCAGCCATCCTTGCCTCCAGCGGGTACGGCCGCGATGGCACGCATCAGCGCGTCCTCGGTGACGGCGTCGCCGGTGAGTTCGCGGACGACGACGCCGTCCTTGAGGACCACCACGCGGTCGCTGCCCTCGATCAGCTCCTCGGTGTCGGAGGAGATCAGCAGCACGGCGAGGCCGTCGTCGGCGAGTTCGTCGACGAGTGCCTGCACCTCCGCCTTGGCGCCGACGTCGATGCCGCGGGTGGGCTCGTCCAGCAGCAGCACCTTGGGGTGCAGGGCGAGCCAGCGGGCCAGCAGCACCTTCTGCTGGTTGCCGCCGGAGAGTTCGCCGACCTTCTGGTGCGGTCCGGCGGCCTTGATGCGCAGGCGCTTCATGAACGTCTCCACGATCCCGTCGATGCGGGAGTCGTCGACGAGGCCGAAGCGGGAGAGTCCGGGCAGCGCGGCGAGCGCGATGTTCTCGCGCACCGAGAGTCCGGGGACGATGCCCTCGGCCTTGCGGTCCTCGGGCAGCAGGCTGATGCCGGCGCGGATGGCGGCCGCGGTCGAGCCCGCCCGTACCGGGACGCCGGCGACGACGACCCGGCCGGTGTCGGTGGGCAGCGCCCCGGCGATGGCCTTCGCGGTCTCGCTGCGGCCGGAGCCCAGCAGCCCGCCCAGGCCCACGACCTCGCCGGGGCGGATCGACAGGGACACCTCGCGCAGCCGGTGACCTACCGTCAAATCGGTGGCGTGCAGCACCGGTTCGGCGGTGGTTTCGTGGGAGCCGGAGAACTTGGTCAGGCCCTCCGCGCGCACCTCGCCGATCTCCCGGCCGAGCATCATGGCCACCAGCTTGAGCCGGTCGAGGCCGGCCAGTGGCCCGGTGTGCACCAGGCGGCCGTCGCGCAGCACGGTGACCGTGTCGCAGATCTCGTAGAGCTCGTCCATGCGGTGACTGACGTAGACGACCGCGACGCCGCGCTCGCGCAGCATGCGGATCACCCCGAACAGGGTCTGGACCTCGCGGGGTTCGAGGGAGGAGGTCGGCTCGTCCATGATGACGACGCGGGCGTCGACGGCGACGGCACGGGCGAGGGCGACCATCTGCTGGGCTCCGACGCCGAGTTCGCGCAGCGGCCGGCGCACGTCGACCCGGAGGCCGAGGCCGCGCAGGGCCTCGTCGGCCTCGCGGTGCATGCGCCGGAAGTCGATCAGGCCGAACCGGCCGAGGGGTTCGCGGCCCAGGAACAGGTTGCGGGCCACGCTCATCAGCGGGACGAGGTTGACCTCCTGGTAGATGGTGGAGATGCCCGCCTGCTGGGCCTGCAGGGGGGTGGTGAAGCGGACCGGTTCGCCGTCGTACGTCACCTCGCCGGCGTCGGGCCGGTAGACGCCGGTGAGCAGCTTGATGAGGGTCGACTTGCCCGCGCCGTTCTCACCGACGAGTGCGTGCACCTCCCCGGCGCGCGCGGTGAAGTCCACGTCGGACAGTGCGCGCACCCCGGGAAAGGTCTTGGACAGATGGGTGACCGAGAGCACGTCAGTAGGCCTTGTCGAGGTCCGACCGGGCGTTGCTCCTGGCGTAGGCGCTGTCCTTGATAACGATGTCCTGGCCCACCTCGTCGCCCTTGGTGAAGGTGTCGAGGGTCTGGAAGGCGAGCGGCCCGAAGCGCGGGTTGGACTCGATCACGCCGTAGATCCAGCCGTCGACGATGCCCTGCACGGCGTTGCGGGTGCCGTCGATGGTCACGATCTTGACGTCGCCGGGCTTCTTGCCCGCGCCCTTGAGGGCGTTGACGGCGCCGAGGCCCATCTCGTCGTTCTCGGCGTAGATGCCGGTGATGCCGGGCTTGGACTGGATGAGGTTCTCGGTGACCGACTGGCCCTTCTCACGGGCGAATTCGCCGGTCTGTCTGAACACGATCTTCAGGCCGGGGGCCTTCTCCTTGATGCGGTCCTCGAAGCCCTTGGTGCGCTCGGTCGTCACGTTGTTGCCGGCCGCGCCGAGCAGGATGGCGATCTCGCCCTTGCCGCCGGTCGCCTCGATCATCGAGTCGGCGGCCCGCTTGCCCTGCTCCACGAAGTCGGAGCCGATGAAGCTCACGTAGTCCTTGCAGGCGGTGGCGTTGATCTTGCGGTCGATGGTCACGATGGGGATGTGCTTGGCGGCCGCGGTGCGCAGCACCGGTTCCCAGCCGTCGGAGTTGAGCGGCGCGATGACCAGCAGGTTCGCACCCTTGGCGATGAGGTCCTGCACATCGCTGATCTGCTTGGAGAACTGCGACTGGGCGTTGGCGGTGAGCAGCTTCACGCCCCGCTTCTCGGCCTCGGCCTTGATGGAGGCGGTCTCCGCGATCCGGAAGGGGTTGGCCTCCTTCTCGGACTGGGAGAAGCCGACGGTGGCGCCCTTGAGGTCGAGCTTCTGGCCGCCGTAGGCGTCGATGGTGCAGGTGGGTCCCGACCCGGTGCCGGGCGAGGCGACCACCTGGCCGGCGTCGTCCTGCTTCGAGGCGGGGGTCTTCCTGCCCGAGTCGTCCTCGGACTTGGTGCATCCGGTCGCGAGCGCGAGGCTCGTCACGAGGCCGGCGGCGAGGAGGGTTCGTGCGGAGGTGCGACGGACAAGTGCGGTGGGCTTCATGGCTGTCCCCAAACGGCGCGGGCCCCGGGAGGTGAGAGCGCTCTCGGGGAGGCTGGCTCTTGCGGTCAACTCGGCGTGCACGTCGTTCAGGGGAGGTTTTTACATCGTTGGAAGGGGCGTGTAAAGGCTTCCGTCCGAAATCTCGTCACCGTCGGCCGAGCGTGCTCTCCCGCTCAACCAGCGTGAAATGCGCGGTCAGTTCGCGCCCACCAGGCTCCTCGCGGCCCGACAGGCTGCGCAGCAGCGAGCCGACGGCCATCTTCGCGATCGCCTGCTTGTCCGGCGAGACCGTCGTCAGGGTGACGGCGCCGAACCGCCCCTCCGCGATGTCGTCGAACCCCACCACCGCCACGTCCCAGGGCACCCGAAGACCCCGCTCGTGCAGCACCCGCATCGCCCCGATCGCGATCAGGTCGTTGAAGGCGAAGACGGCGTCCGGGCGCACCCCGGCGTCCAGCAGCTCGGCCATCGCCCGCGCCCCGTCGTCCCGGTCCCAGCCGCCGACCGGCACCACCAGACTGTCCGGCGCGGGCACCCCGGCCTCCGCCAACTCCGCACGCCAGCCGTCCAGTCGCAGATGGGCGGGCCGGTTCACGGAGTCGGTGCGCGCGCCGAGGTAGGCGATCCGGGTGCGGCCGCGGCCGAGCAGATGGCGTACCGCGCAGCGCGCCGCGGCCACGTTGTCGATCGCGATGTGGTCGAAGGGCAGGTCGTACTCCCGCTCGCCGAGCAGCACCAGCGGGACGTCGTCGGCGCGGCCCCGCAGATCCTCGGCCTCCAGGGCCAGCGGACTGAGGATCAGGCCGTCAATCACCCGGCCGCGGAAGCCCTGGCTGACCAGGATCTCCTGCTCGCGGTCGCCGCGCGTGTGGTCGAGCAGGACGGTGAACTCGTGCTCGGCGGCCGCGTCGATCACGGCGCCGGCCAGCTCGGCGAAGTAGGGGTTGCCGAGTTCGGGCACGGCCAGCGCGATGATCCCCGTACGGCCCTTGCGCAGGTGACGCGCGGTCAGGTTCGGCCGGTAGCCGAGCTCGTCGATCGCCGCCTGCACCCGGGACCGCATCCCCGGCGTGACGTGCGGATAGTTGTTCACAACGTTGGACACGGTCTTGATCGAAACGCCCGCGCGTTCCGCCACGTCCTTCAGGCTGACCCGCAAGGGATCTCCTCAGCGTCGATGGGTGCCTCGTCCACGAGGCTTTGTCATGCCCCCTGGACAGCGGCCGGGAGCCGTGCTCTCATGCCAACTGCCGTTCCTTCCAACGTTGTACAGACTGAAGCAACGAGCCGCCACCCTTCCTCAGCCAAGGAGGATTCGTGCGCATCAGCCCCGTCCACAGACCCGTCCGTCAACGCCTCGCCCTGCTGCTCGCCGCGGCACTGGGGGCCGCGGGCCTCGCCGCGGCCCCCGCCGCGACCGCGGCCGACGACCCCGTGGAGGTCCACGGCCTGAAGGGCGAGTACTACACCCAGTCCGCCCCGGGCGCCTTCGATTTCGACCAGCTCAAGTCCACCGGATTCGACCCGAACCTCGACTTCGACACCCTGGAGCCGCGCCTGGACTTCGCCACCGGCCAGTCGGACGACGTGAGCGTCCGCTGGACCGGCAAGATCGTCCCGGAGAAGACCGGGCCCACCACCTTCTCGATCACCGGCGACAACGGCTTCCGGCTGTGGGTCGACGGGAAGACGGTGATCGACCACTGGGTCGACGACTGGGACCGTGAACAGACCGGTGCGCCGGTCGACCTGACCGCGGGCAAGGCCTACGACATCAAGGTCGAGTACTTCGAGCACTACGGCGGCTCCAACCTCCACCTGCGCTGGACCCCGCCCGGCGGCACCAAGACCGCCGTACCGCAGTCGGCCTTCCGGCTGCCCGACGGCTGGGCCTACGACGGCGCCGTCTCCACCACCGTCCTCACGAGCGGCCGCACCCTCAAGCTCGACTTCGCTCAGCCGCTGAGCGCGCCACCGGCCGGTCTGAGCGGCCATTTCGACGCCGTGATCGGCGGCGCCACCTGGCCGCTGGGCGGCGCGAAGCTCGATCCCGCCGACCCCCGGACCCTGCTCGTCGCGCTCAAGGAACCCGTGGTCGGCAACAAGACCGGCACCGCGCCCGGCCTCGCCGACGTCCGCTACGACGGCAAGGGCGGTCTGACCGGCACGGACGGCAACGTTGTCAGCAGCTTCTGGAGCAGCGGTGCCAACCGGTCCACCTACGAGCTGCGCACCCGGTGGGCCGACGACGTCTCCCCGCGCAACGCCCACCCCGAGTACCCGAGACCGCAGCTGACCCGCGCGTCCTGGCGGAACCTCAACGGCTCCTGGCAGTTCGCCGCGGCCGAGGCGGGAGAACAACCGCCGGTGGGCAAGGACCTCGGCGAGAAGATCCTCGTCCCCTACCCGGTCGAGTCCCAGCTGTCGGGGATCGAACGGCACGAGGACCGCATGTGGTACCGGCGTACCTTCACCGTGCCGCGCGGCTGGAAGGTCGGCTCCGGCAAGCGGCTCCAGCTGAACTTCGGCGCGGTGGACTGGCAGTCCGAGGTGTACGTCAACGGCACCAAGGTCGCCGAACACAAGGGCGGCTACGACAAGTTCAGCGCCGACATCACCGACGCGCTCAAGCCCGGGCGCACCCAGGAGCTGATCGTCGGCGTCTACGACCCGACGGACGCGGCGAGCGGCGAGAACCCGCCGGTCGGCAAGCAGCGCCTGGACCCCAGCGGCATCTGGTACACGCCGACCTCGGGCATCTGGCAGACGGTGTGGATGGAGCCGGTCGCCTCCGACCACGTCGACCAGCTCAAGCTCACCCCGGACGTGGACGCCGGCACGCTCACCGTCGAACCGCAGGGCGTGCGCGCCGGGTTGCCGGTCACCGCGACGGCCTACGACGGCAGGCGCAAGGTGGCCACGGTCACCGGCCGCAGCGGCGGGCCCCTGACCCTGCACCTGCGCAGGCCGCACCTGTGGTCGCCGGACGACCCCTTCCTCTACGACCTCAAGGTCACCGTCGGGGCCGACCACGTCGGCAGCTACTTCGGCATGCGCTCCATCGAGGTCGAGAAGATCGACGGCGTTCCGCGCACCGTCCTGAACGGCAAGCCGATCTTCATGATGGCCACGCTCGACCAGGGCTTCTGGCCGGACGGCCTCTACACGGCCCCGACCGACGCGGCGCTCGCGTACGACCTGAGGATGCACAAGAAGATGGGCTTCAACTCGGTGCGCAAGCACATCAAGGTCGAGCCGGACCGGTGGTTCTACTGGGCGGACCGGCTGGGCCTGATGGTGTGGCAGGACATGCCGGCGACGACGGCCGGCGTGAACCCGTCCACCGCGGCCCGCGCCGAGTACGAGCGCGAGATGAAGCAGATGATCGACGAGCACATCAGCAGCCCGTCGGTCGTCATGTGGGTCACCTTCAACGAAGGCTGGGGCCAGTACGACATGGCCCGCATCGCCGACCAGGCCAAGTCCTGGGACCCGACCCGGCTGGTGAACTCCATGTCCGGGCTGAACCTCGGGGCCGACGGCGGCACCGGCGACATCATGGACGAGCACGGCTACCCCAGCCCCGCCCTGCCACCGCATCCGGACGGGGAACGCGCCCTGGTCAGCGGCGAGTACGGCGGTCTGGGGCTCGCGGTGCCCGGACACGCCTGGTCGGTGCAGCAGTCGTACGTGGACGTCGATCCCTCGACCTACACGGACGACTACCTGGCCAAGCTCGCCGAGGTCCACGCGCTGGCCTGCGAGGGCGGCAACGGCGCGGTCTACACCCAGATCTCGGACGTCGAGGGCGAGCTCAACGGCCTGATGACGTACGACCGCAGGGTGGTCAAGCCGGACGTCAAGCGGCTCAGAGCGGCCCAGCGGGCGCTGATCTCCGACGCCTCCCGGGCCACTCCGGCGGGGTGCGCCTGACCTGAGCGGGTGCGGTCCGCCCGTCCGGGCCACGGGCGGGCGGACCGCATCGCCGCGGCACACGGGGCCTGGAGGGGGAATGTTAACATTCCGACATTGAGGGGGTGAAGGCGATGGGCGAACCGGGTCGCGTCACGCCCGCCCGGCGCCGGGGGCTGGCCGACGAGGTCGCCGACCGCATCCGCGAGGCCATCTTCGACGGCACGTACGAGCCCGGCGCGCAGTTGCGCGAGGTGGAGCTGTCCGGCGACATGGACGTCAGCCGCGGCCCGGTGCGCGAGGCCCTTCGGCTGCTGGAGCGGGAGGGGCTGGTCCACTGCGCCTGGCACCGCGGCACCACGGTGACCTCGCTGTCCGCCGACGACGTGGCCGAACTGGCCGGCCTGCGCGGCGCGTTGGAGGACCTGGCGGTCCGCGAGGTGATCGCGCGCGCCTCGGAGGAGGACCTCGCCTCCCTCGCGAAGACGGCCGGCCTGACGGAACGGTCCGGCGACGCGCACGAGACGGTGCGCCGCGACATCGCCTTCCACGACGCGGTGTTCGCCGCCTCCGGGCACCGGCGCCTGACCGACGCCTGGGACGGCATCCGCTGCCAGGTGCACCTGGTCCTGCTGTCCCGGATCAGCCACGGCGGCGAGGATCACCTCGGCCGCATCCCGCACGAGCACCGGGAGCTCGCCGCCGCGCTGCGCACCCGCGACACCGACACCGCCCGCTCGCTCTTCGCCGCCCACCGGCGCCGCACCGCCGACGCCATCTCCGTTTCACCGGAGCCGGGTTGAGCGGCGCGCAGCACATCCTGGACGAGCAACCGGCACACGAGGAGACACCAGCGTGACCCGAACGACGACGTGGACCCCGGCCTCGGCCACCGGAGTGTGGTCACTTCTGGGCGCCGCCACGGCGGAGGCCGTCAGCCACGGCCGTCCCGGCTGGATCGGTCTCGACGCCCAGCACGGCTTCCACGACGACCAGTCGGTGCGCGACACCCTGCATGCCGTCACCGGGGTCGACGTGCTGGTGCGGGTGCGCTCGCTCGACGCGGGCGAGATCGGCCGGGCGCTGGACGCCGGGGCGCGCGGGGTCGTCGTCCCCATGGTCGAGAGCGCGCAGGACGCGGCCCGCGCGGCGGCCGCCGTGCGCTACCCCCCGGCCGGCAGCCGCAGTTGGGGGCCGTTCGCCCCGTACTGGGGCCGCCCGGAGGTCGGCGCCGAGGAGGCCGACCGCCAGGTCGTCTGCGGTGTCATGGTCGAGACCCGTCTCGGCCTCGACCACGTCGGGGAGATCGCCGCGACGCCCGGAGTCGACATGGTCTTCGTCGGCCCCTACGACCTCGCCCTGTCCCTCGGCACGGCACTGGACGACCTGCTCGCCGGCGACGGCGGAGAGCTCCGGTCGATCGTCTCCGCGTGCCGGGCGAACGACGTCATCCCCGGCGTGTACGCGGGCAGTCCCGCGCGGGCACGGCAGCTCGCCGAGATGGGGTTCGAGGTGCTGGCGGCCCGGTCGGACCGGGATCTGCTGATCGACGGGGTCGCGTCGCTCGGCCGGAACGTGTCCCGAACGTAGCGCCGTCCGCCCGCCGGGCAGCCGGGACTCGCGCAACACGTCCGGGTGCTGTCCGGGCGCTCCGTGCCGCCGCCGGCCCCGCCGGTCAGCCGTGCAGCTCCCGATAGGCCGCGACCGCCCCCGGGTGCAGGGCGATGCTCCCCGTGCCGATCAGGCTGCGGACGTCGAGGAACTGGGCGCCGACCGCGCTGCCGGGCACGAGTTCCCCGGCGCGCTGGACCAGCAGGCGGGTGATCGCCTCGGCCACGCCGCTGTCCAGATCGGGCCGGCACACCAGCAGGTTGGAGACTCCCACGGTGGCGACGCCGGCGGCCGCGCGATACGCGCTGTCCGGGAAGGTCACCTCCTCCAGGCCCGAGGCGGCCGGCCCGTCTCCGCCCCCGCGCCGGGGCAGCAGATCGGTGAGCGGCAGGAACCGCAGACCCGGATCCTCGTCCAGGTCGGTGAGGGTGGGCAGGGGGACGCCACCGGCCACCAGCAGCCCTTCGACGGTTCCCGCCCGGACGGCGTCGGCCGCGGCGGCCAGCCGGAGATGGCGTACCGGGACGTCGGTCCCGGGCGTCAGGCCCGCGGCGCGCAGCAGCCGCTCGCCGAGCAGGGCCGCGCCCGAGCCGACGGCGCCCAGGGAGACGGTGTGTCCGGCCAGCCCGGAGACCGTGCGCACGGTCGAGTCCGCGCGGACGGCGAACTGCAGGTACGTCTCGTACAGCCGGCCGATCGCCCGCAGCGGCACCGGCCGCGGGAAGAGGGTGGTGCCCTGGGCCTCCCGCGCGGTGTCGGTGAGGACGAGCGCGAGGTCGACGTGGCCGTCGCGCAGCAGCTCCAGGTTGGTGACGCTGCCCGCGGTGGTGCGGATACGGCAGCTCAGGCCCGGGTACGCGGCTTCGATCTCGGTGGCGAGGAGGCGGCCGAAGGCGGCGTAGAACGCCGTGGGCTCACCGGTCGCCAGACGCAGGACCCCGCTGGGCCCGACGCCCCGCCGCGAGGCGTCGCCGTCGAGGGCGCCGCCGAGGGCCGCGGCGGCCGCGAGCCCCACGGCGGCCCGCACGGCGGTACGGCGGTCGACCACGGGGCCGGTCATCGCGCACCTGCCTCGGTCCGGGTCCCGGACCCGTGCCCGGGACGGAACGTCATCGCGCACCCCCGTCGCCCGTGCCCCGCGGGACGTACGCCGCCACCCGCAGCCCCCGCGGCCGTGCGTGCCCCAGCTCCAGTCGGCCTCCCCGGCCGGCCAGCAGCTGCTGCGCGATCGCCAGCCCCAGGCCGGTGCCGCTCGTCCCGTTCTGCCGGGACGAGCGCCAGAAACGCTCCGTGGCCCGGTTCAGCTCCTCGGGCGTGAGGCCCGGCCCGGTGTCCGTCACCGTGAGGACCGCCCAGGGGCCGTCGGCGGCGCAGGACAGGGTGATTCCGGCGCCCTCTCCGGCGTATTTGATGGCGTTGTCCAGCAGGATGTCCGTGATCTGGGCGAGTTCACGCTCCGTGCAGACCGCCGGGACGGGGGCGTCGGCCGCGGTGGTGAGGCGGAGGCCGGCGCGCTCGGCGACCGGCTGCCAGAGGCGGTCCTGGGTCCGGGCGACCTCGGCGGCGTCGCAGCGCGCGTCCGCCTCGTCGGTCACGGTCAGTTCACCGGCCCGGTGCTCCGCGGTGGCGAGGGCGAGCATGTCGTCCAGGAGGGTTTCCAGGCGGTCGAGTTCGGTGGTGACCCCGGTGTAGGCGCGCTCGGCGGAGGCGGGCAGATGGGTGCGCAGCGCGTCCACGCGCAGCCGCAGCGCGGCCATCGGGTTGCGCATCTGGTGGGAGGTGTCGGCGACGAGCCGGCCCTGCTGCTCCAGGGCCGCCATCACGGTGCGCGCCATGCGGTTGAACCCGGTGGCCAGCTGGCGCAGTTCCGGCGGGCCGGAGGCACGGGTCCGGTCGGGCGGCAGGCCCGCGGCGAGCCGCCCGACGGCCCGGTCCAGGCGGCGCAGCGGGCTCACCACCCAGCGGGTCGCGGCGCGGGCGAGGGCGGTGCAGGCCAGGGCGACCAGCGCCGTCCCGGCGAGGACGGCGGCCCAGCGTCTGGTGACGTCCGCCGCGGCCGTCGTCACCGAGGCGCGCAGCACGACGGCCCCGGTGACCTGGGTGCCGGTGCCGGCCGGGGCGGCGAACATCCGGTGCTCCCGGGACCAGGGGCGCAGCGCCGCCGCGGGCCGGGCGCTCTGGTTGCGCAGGGCGGCGTCGATCAGCCGGGCCACGGCGGGCTGGGCCGCCCGCATGCCGCCGGTCTGCACGACGGGGGTGCGCCGCAGGTCGGTCACGACGAGCGGTTCGCCGTAGAGCTGCGTGTAGCGGCGCGCCTCGGCGACGACCTGGGAGGTGTCGCCGGTTCTGGCCGCCTGGTCCATCAGGGAGGCGAAGCGGTCGAGGTCGGAGCTGCGGGCGAGGACCAGTTGCTGGGTGCGGTCCGAGGCGGTGAACAGCAGCAGCGGGACGGCGAAGGCCGCCGTCGCGAGGATGCCGAACAGCAGCAGTACGGCCTGCACCCGGGTCCGCACGGCTCAGTCCCCGAAGCGGTAGCCGAAGCCGCGGATCGTGGTGAGCAGGTCGGGGCGGCCCAGCTTGGCGCGCAGCTGGGTGAGATGGACGTCCAGGGAGCGGGAGGTGGCGTGGCGGGCGTCGCCCCACACCTCGTCCAGCACCTGCTCGCGGCTGACGGCCGTGCCCGCGCGCCGGGCCAGCACCGCGAGGACGTCGAACTCCTTGGCGGTCAGCTCGACCTCCGCCCTGCCGACCCGGACCCGGCGGGCGTCCAGGTCGATCTCGACGTCACCGGCCCGGACGGCCCGCGCACCGGCGGCCGGCTCCTTCGCCCGCGTACGCCGGGTGACGGCGTCGATGCGGGCGAGCAGCTCGGTCAGCCGTACGGGTTTGACCAGGTAGTCGTCGGCGCCGAGCCGCAGCCCGCGCACCACCGAGCGCTCGTCGCCGCGGGCCGTGAGGATCACCACCGGCAGGTCGCTCACCGCACGCAGCGTGCGCAGCACCTCCAGGCCGTCGATGTCGGGCAGACCGAGGTCGAGCAGCAGCAGGTCGGCGCTGCGGTGGTAGGTCATGACGTCCTTGCCGTGACGGAGACGCCGGGTGTCGTGTCCATGGTCGTAGAGGACCTCCACGAGGGCCGCCGCCACCCCGTCGTCGTCCTCGGCCAGCAGCAGCTGCATGTGCCCACCTCCTTCCGCCTGCCGTCCCGCTGCCGAATGTAGACCACGAGGTCAGGAGGGTGTCGCCAATGTTAAGCGGACGTTAGTTCCCTGCCGGGGCGGATCCCCGCCCCGGCGGCGCGGAGCCAGGCTGCCCCGGTCAGCGACGACGTACGACCGCGAACGGGTGCAGCAATGATCATCGACTGCCACGGCCACTACACGACCGCGCCCCCGGCCCTGGCCGCCTGGCGGGAGCGGCAGATCGCCGGGCTCGGCGATCCGGCCGCCGCTCCCGCCCGCGCGGACCTGCGCATCGGCGACGACGAGCTGCGCGAGACGATCGAGGCGAACCAGCTGCGGATGATGGACGAGCGCGGCATCGACATGACCGTCTTCTCGCCCCGCGCCTCGTTCATGGCGCACCACATAGGCGGTTTCGAGACATCCGCCGAGTGGGCCTCGATCTGCAACGAACTGTGCCACCGCGTCGGCCTGCTGTACCCGCGGCGCTTCGTCCCGGCCGCGATGCTGCCGCAGTCGCCCGGCGTCGACCCCGCCACCTGCCTGCCCGAACTCACCCGCTGCGTCGAGGAGCTGGGTGCGGTCGCGGTCAACCTGAACCCGGATCCCTCCGGCGGCCGGTGGACCGCCCCGCCGCTCACCGACCGGTCCTGGTACCCGGTCTACGAGAAGCTGGTCGAGTACGACGTCCCTGCCATGGTGCACGTCAGCACGAGCGTCAGCCCGGCCTTCCACACCACCGGCGCGCACTATCTCAACGCCGACACCACGGCGTTCATGCAGCTCGTGCAGGGCGACCTGTTCACCGACTTTCCGACGCTGCGGCTGATCATCCCGCACGGCGGCGGCGCGGTTCCCTACCACTGGGGCCGCTTCCGGGGGCTCGCGACGGCCCTCGGCAAGCCGGAGCTGGAGGAGCACGTCCTCGGCAACGTCTTCTTCGACACCTGCGTCTACCACCAGCCCGGCATCGACCTGCTCCTCGGCGTCGTCCCCGCCCGCAACATCCTCTTCGCCTCGGAGATGATCGGCGCCGTCCGCGGCATCGACCCGCGTACCGGCCACCACTTCGACGACACCCGCCGCTACGTGGAGAAGGCCGGCCTGAGCGCGGCCGACCTGGCCTCGGTCCAGGAGCGCAACGCCCGCACCGTGTACCCGCGCCTGGACGCGCTGCTCAGGCGCCAGGGCCGCTGACCCACCCATCCCCCTCAGGAGAAATCGTGCCCACCGCTGTCCCCAACTCCCCTGTCACCGAAGGCTGGTTGGACTGGTACCACAACCCGTCCACGCCGCGTTTCACTCTGCCGCCCGGCACGGTCGACACCCACTGCCACATCTTCGGCCCGCAGGACGTCTTCCCCTTCGCGCCGGAACGCAAGTACACGCCCTGCGACGCGAGCAAGGAGCAGCTCTTCGCGCTCCGCGACCACCTGGGCATCGCCCGCAACGTCGTCGTGCAGGCCACCTGCCACGGCGCGGACAACACCGCCGTGGTCGACGCCCTGCGGGCGTCCGGCGGGCGGGCCCGCGGCATCGCCACCGTCCGCCCGGACATCGGTGAGCGTGAGCTGCGCGCACTGGACGCGGCGGGCGTACGGGGCGTGCGCTTCAACTTCGTACGGCGGCTGGTCGATTCCTCGCCCGAGGACGACCTGCGCGTGATCGCGAAGAAGATCGCCCCGCTGGGCTGGCACATCGTCCTGTACTTCGAGAGCGCCGACCTGCCCGACCTGGAGGGCTTCTTCGCCTCGCTGCCCACTCCCCTGGTGGTCGACCACCTGGGCCGGCCGGACGTGACCCGGCCCGCGGACGGACCGGAGTTCTCCCGCTTCCTGCGCTTCGTCGCGGCCAACGACGTCTGGGTGAAGGTGACGTGCCCCGAGCGCCTGAGCGTGTCCGGCCCGGCCGCGCTGCACGGTGAACGCCGTCCGTACGCCGACGTCGTCCCCTTCGCCCGCCGCGCCGTCGAGGAGTTCCCCGACCGCGTGCTGTGGGGCACCGACTGGCCCCACCCCAACCTCACCGGACACATGCCCGACGACGGGCTCCTGGTCGACCACGTCCCGCGGATCGCGGTCACCGCCGCGGCGCGACAGCGTCTGCTCGTCGACAACCCGATGCGCCTGTACTGGCCGAGCGAGAAGGTCTGATCCCCGTGGTGCACTCCAACGCCCTCAACAGGCTGAACCGGCTGCCGATCGGCCGCTTCCACAAGGTCACGCTGCTGGCCGTGTCCTTCGCGTACTTCTTCGAGTTCGCCGACATCAACACGTTCGCCACCACCGCCCCCAAGCTGATCAAGCTGTGGGGAGTGACGATCGACCAGATCGCCTACGTCACCTCGCTGTCCTTCGTCGGCATGTTCCTCGGGTCGATCGTCGCGGGGGCCCTGGCCGACCGGTGGGGCCGCAAACGCGCCCTGCTGCTCACCACGTTCTGGTTCGGCGTCTTCTCCTTCGCGTCGGTGTTCTCCTGGAACATCGTGTCCCTCGGCGTGTTCCGCGTGCTGACCTCGGCGGGGCTCGCCGCCATGACCGTCGTCGCGGTCATCTACGTCAACGAGCTGTACCCGGCCGCCGTCCGCGGCAAGTACCAGGCGTACGCCATCGTCGTCGGCATCTGCGGCACCCCGGCCACCAACCTCGTCGCGAGCGCGGTGGTGCCGCTCAACGACTGGTCGTGGCGGCTGATCTACCTCTGGGGCGCCCTGGGCATCCTGCTCGTCCTGTTCACCCGCCGGCTCAAGGAGTCCCCGCGCTGGTACGAGAGCCGCGGCGAGCACGCCAAGGCGGACGAGGTGCTGCGCGAGATCGAGGCGAGCGTGGCCGCCGAGAAGGGCCCGCTGCCCGAGCCGGCACCTCCGGTGGACGAGGCACCGCAGACCCGGGCCCCGTTGAAGCTGCTGCTGCAGAAGAAGTACCTGTTCCCGACCCTGCTGCTCACGGTGCTGTGGGTGACCCAGACCATCGGCTTCTTCGGCTACTCCAGCTGGGCGCCCACCCTGCTCGCCAAGGAGGGCTTCAGCGTCGGGAAGTCCGTCTTCTACGTGGCGCTCACCACGGTCGGCGCGCCGCTGGGCTCCTACCTGGCGTCCCTGGTCACCGACCGCTTCGAACGCAAGTGGTGCCTGGCCGCGTTCGGCACCGTCATCGCTCTGTGCGGCCTGCTGTACGGCCTCACCTTCAACCCGGTCCTGATCATCGTCTTCGGCTTCCTGGTCAACATGTTCGAGCGCGGCTACACCGCTCTCGCCTACGCCTACTCGCCCGAACTCTTCGACACCCGCGGCCGATCGCTGGGCACGGGCGTCTCCTACGGACTCGGCCGCCTGTCGAACGCCGCGGGCCCTTTGATCGTCGCGTCGCTGTACCAGAACAGCGGCTACCGGAGCGTGTTCTTCTTCATCGCCGGAACCTGGCTCGTCGGCGCCGTGGTGCTGGCCGTCTTCGGTCCCCTCACCCGCCAGGCCCGCAGGGCCGCGCAGGAGGCGCGTCAGGAGGTCGTGCAGGTGCCCTGAGCACGCACCCGAGGTAACGCCGGGCCGTGCCGCGGTGCGCGAAGCGCCGCGGGACGGCCCGGCGTCGCCACCGCGTGACCGCGGTCGTCCATGGAGCGGCACCGTGCCGGGGCACCCGAGGCCGTCGAACCCGTTTCCGAAGCGCGGCCCGACCGCCTGAGCCGCGCCGACCGCGCGGTCTTTCATCCGAATGCCCCGACATGCACGATCCGTCCCGTGTGGCCAAGACCGGCCCTACATATGCGGAATCCTTTCGTCTGCGCGCGGGGCGAAAGTATGGTGATCGCGTGAAGGCACTCCTGTTGTCCGGTGGCTCAGGTACCCGATTGCGCCCCATCACTCATACATCGGCGAAACAACTTGTACCGGTGGCGAACAAGCCGGTGCTCTTCTACGGTCTGGAAGCGATCGCCGAGGCGGGCATCACCGAGGTCGGGATCATCGTCGGGGAGACGGCCGAGGAGATCCGTGAGGCGGTCGGCGACGGCTCGGCGTTCGGCCTCGACGTCACCTACCTCCCGCAGGACCAGCCGCTGGGCCTGGCGCACGCGGTGCTGATCGCCCGGGCGTATCTGGGCGACGACGACTTCGTGATGTATCTCGGCGACAACTTCGTCGTCGGCGGCATCACGGACCTGGTGGACGCCTTCCGCGCCGAACGGCCCGCCGCGCGGATCCTGTTGACCCAGGTCGCGGACCCGGCCGCCTTCGGTGTGGCCGAACTCGACGCGGAGGGCCGCGTGGTCGGCCTGGAGGAGAAGCCCGAGCACCCCAGGAGCGACCTGGCGCTGGTGGGGGTGTACCTGTTCACTCCGGCCGTCCACGAGGCCGTTCGCGCGATCAAGCCCTCCTGGCGCGGCGAGTTGGAGATCACCGACGCCATCCGGTGGATGATCGACGCCGGCCGTGACGTGCGCTCCACGACGATCTCCGGCTACTGGAAGGACACCGGGAACGTCACCGACATGCTGGAGGTCAACCGCTCGGTGCTGGAGACCCTGGACGGCGGGGTCGACGGCACGGTCGACGACGCCAGCGAGATCGTCGGCCGGGTGCGCGTCGAGGCCGGCGCGACGGTGACCGGCAGCAGGGTCGTGGGTCCGGCGGTGATCGGCGCGCACACCGTGATCGCCGGCTCCTACATCGGCCCGTACACCTCGATCGCCGGCGACTGCCGGATCGAGGACAGCGAGGTCGAGTACTCCATCGTGCTGCGCGGCTCCTCGGTCAGCGGCGTCCGCCGGGTGGAGGCCTCCCTCATCGGCCGCGACGTCGAGATGACTCCGGCGCCCCGCCGGCCCGCGGCCCACCGTTTCGTCCTCGGCGACCACAGCAAAGTGCAGATCGCCTCATGACGAGCGGGACCCTGGTGGCCGGAGGGGCGCCGGAGGCGGCTTTTCCCGCTCAGATCGACGAGAAGAAAGGTTCAGCCCGGTGAGCTTCAGGATCCAGCCGACCGCCCAGGTCGACGAGACGGCCGTGATCGGCGACGGGACCACGGTCTGGGATCTGGCCCAGATCCGCGAGGACGCCCGGCTGGGCAGCGGGTGCATCGTGGGCCGGGGGGCCTACGTCGGCCCGGGCGTCCGCATCGGCGACAACGTCAAGCTGCAGAACTACGCGCTGGTCTACGAGCCCGCGGTCCTGGCGGACGGCGTGTTCGTCGGCCCCGCGGCGGTCTTCACCAACGACCACTTCCCGCGCTCGGTGGACCCGCAGGGCACGTTGAAGCGCGGTGGCGACTGGGAGGCCGTGGCCGTCGTGGTGGCCGAAGGGGCGTCGGTGGGGGCCCGTTCGGTGTGCGTGGCGCCGGTGCACATCGGTCGCTGGGCGCTGGTCGCCGCGGGCGCCGTGGTGACCCGGGACGTCCCCGACTTCGCTCTGGTGGCGGGAGTTCCGGCGCGCCGTATCGGCTGGGTCGGCCGGGCCGGCGTGCGGCTGGCCGAGCGGGAGGGCGAGCCGGGCGTGTGGGAGTGCCCCGGGACGGGAGCGCTGTACGACGAGAAGGACGGCCAACTCGTCGAACGCGCGTGATGTCCTGTTTCCCCCAAACCGCAAATCTTCGAACATCTCCCGGCATAACATGTGTGTGAAGTGTGCAGAGCAAGCACAATGAGCACACGAACCCGAAGTACCCAGGGGGGGTTACAGGGGTGGGGACAGCTGTGTCTGAAGTCCGGAGCGATCGCGCTCCGGTGCCCGATGTCTGACGGCCGGGCCGTCCGACGTCCGCCTTACGCCGCGTGACCATCCGCTCTGCGGCGATCATCAAGTCTGTTCACAGGACCCAGGGGGGTTGGTGTGTCCAAAAGATGACCACCACACGTCTGGCGGCACTCGGTCATGAGGAACCGCCGCTTCTCGCGCTCGCCCAACGACTCCTCAAGGTCGCGGAGTCGGGACTTCCATCGATGCTGCTGCCCGGCAGCGAGGCCTTCGTCTTCACCATGGCCGGACAGCAGGCCCCCGACGGGTCCTGGACCCTGGAGCGGCGCGGTGCCAGCACCCGCTACGGGGCCATCACCGCGCTCGGGGTCCGCTTCCTGCCGGAGGAGCGCCAGCGCGCGGTGCTCGGCGGGCGTACGGCCCAGGAGTTCGCGGGCCTGCTGGTCGAGTCGCTGCCCGCGGTGACCAATCTCGGCGACGCGGCGCTCATCGCCTGGGCCGCGGCCGAGACCGACCACCCCAAGCTCTCCGACGCGCTCGCGCGGGTCTACGCGCTCGACGAGGCCGGCCGGCCGCAGTACACCGTCGAAGCGGCGTGGGTGCTGTCCGCCCTCGCGGCCGCGCGTGAGACGGTCGACGTGGAGGAACGCTTCGGTGCGGCCCGGGACCGCCTGCTGCGCGCCCGTGTCGGCGACAGCCCGCTCTTCCCGCACGCCACCGGCCCCGGCCTGGTGCCCTGGTACCGGGCGCACATCAGCTGCTTCGCCGACCAGACCTACCCGCTGCAGGCCCTGGCCCGCGCCCACGCGAGCGCCGACGGCGGCGACACCGAGGCCCTGGCCGCGTCCGACGCCTGTGCGGCGCGCATCTGCGAACTGCAGGGCGAGGGCGGGCAGTGGTGGTGGCACTACGACGCGCGCACCGGCGGCGTCGTGGAGGGCTACCCCGTCTACAGCGTGCACCAGCACGCGATGGCGCCGACCGCCCTGTTCGACCTCGCGGACGCGGGCGGCACCGACTTCGGCGCGGCGATCCGCAAGGGACTGCGCTGGATGACGGACGTACCCGAACTGACGGGCTCCGAGCACCGGGAGCCGATGATCCTGGACGAGCTCGGCGCCACCTGGCGCAAGGTCTACCGGGGCGACCCGAAGAAGGCCGTACGCGCCGCCCGGGGACTGTCCACCCGTGTCGCGCCCGGCCTGCGGCTGAAGTCCCTGGACCGGATGTACCGCCCGCTCTCCGTGGACCGCGAATGCCGGCCCTACGAGTTCGGCTGGATGCTGCACGCCTGGCAGGGGGGCCGAATATGACCCGGCGTCAACAGCTGTTCGGTGTCGAGCTGGACCCACTGACCATGGACGAGACCGTCGAGCGCTGCCTGGAAGCGGTCCGCGACGGACGCCAGTTGGAGATCGGCGTGGTCAACGCCGCGAAGCTGGTGAACATGCGGCGCGACGACCGCCTCGCCAAGGCCGTCTCCGGCTGCGACCTGGTGCTGGCCGACGGGCAGGCCGTGGTGTGGGCCGGCCGCATCCTGCGCGCCCCGCTGCCCGAACGGGTGGCCGGCATCGACCTGTTCCTGCGTCTGCTGGCCGAGGCGGAGACCTCGGGCATCCCCGTGTACTTCCTCGGCGCCAGGCAGGAGGTGCTGGAGCGGATGCTGCGGCAGGTGGCCGACCGCTTCCCCGGCCTGAAGGTGGCCGGCAGCCGCAACGGCTACTTCGACGACTCCGAGCAGCAGGAGATCGCCGACGGCATCGCGCGAAGTGGCGCCCAGATGCTCTTCCTTGGCATGACCTCGCCGAAGAAGGAGATCTTCACCGCCGCCTACGGCACCCGCACCGGCGCCCGCGTGGTGCACGGCGTCGGCGGCTCCTTCGACATCCTGGCCGGGGTCACCAAGCGGGCCCCCGCGTCCTGGCAGCGGTGGGGCATGGAGTGGCTCTACCGCGCGGTGCAGGAACCCCGCCGGCTGGGCCGGCGCTATCTCACCACCAACGCCTCCTTCCTTCTCATGACGGCGCGCGAGCTCTTCCGGCTCACCCCGTCGGCAGCTCCCGCGAACAGGAGTCACTGATGCGCGTCGTCGTCGTGGGACAGGGATACGTCGGGCTCCCGCTGGCCGTCAGAGCCGCGGAGGTCGGACACGAGGTGATCGGCTACGACGTCGACACCCGCAGGATCAAGAGCCTCGCCGCCGGTGAGTCCTTCGTCGAGGACGTCTCCTCCGAGCGGATCCGGGCGGCCTTGGACAACGGCACCTACCGGGCGAGCGACGCGGCCCGCGACTGCGGCGGCTTCGACGTCGCGGTGGTGACCGTGCCCACGCCGCTGCACGAGGGCATGCCCGACCTCCGCTACATCAGGGAGTCGGCCGTCACCCTCGCCCGCTACCTCCGCCCCGGTGCCACGGTCATCCTCGAGTCGACCACCTACCCCGGCACCACCCAGGAGATGTTCGGCCCGATCCTGGAGGAGGGCTCGGGCCTGGCCGCGGGGTCCGACTTCCACCTCGGCTACAGCCCCGAGCGGATCGACCCCGGCAACGCCGTCTGGGGCTTCAAGGAGACCCCGAAGGTCGTCTCCGGCGTCAGCGAGGCGTCCCTGAAGGCGGTCGAGGGCTTCTACGGCCAACTCGTCGACACCACGGTGCCGGTGGGCTCCCCGAAGGAGGCCGAGCTGGCCAAGCTGCTGGAGAACACCTTCCGGCACGTGAACATCGCGCTGGTCAACGAGGTGGCGATGTTCGCCCACCACCTGGACATCGACATCTGGCAGGCCATCGACGCGGCCTCCACCAAGCCGTTCGGCTTCATGAAGTTCACTCCCGGACCGGGCGTCGGCGGCCACTGCCTGCCGATCGACCCCTCGTACCTGTCCTGGCGGGTGCAGCGCGAACTCGGCCAGAGCTTCCGCTTCGTGGAGCTGGCCAACGACATCAACAACCACATGCCCGAGTACGTCACGCGCCGTATCACCGACCTCTTCAACGAAAGACGCCGGTCCGTGAACGGCTCGCGCATCCTGCTGCTCGGCCTCGCGTACAAGAAGAACACCGGCGACGCGCGCGAGTCGCCCGCCCTGCGCATCTCCCAACTGCTGCTCGACATGGGGGCCCAGGTCAGGGCCGCCGACCCGCACGTCGTCGAGAGCCTGCCGATGGACACCCGTCTGGTGCGGGTCGAACCGACGCCGCAGGAGCTGGCGGACGCCGACGTGGTGGTCCTGCTCACCGACCACGACGGCTTCGACTACGAATGCGTCGCCGAACACGCGCCCTTCGTCCTGGACTGCCGCCGGCGGCTCCCGGCCGGGCCCACGATCGAGGTGCTCTGACCCATGCCGCGCATCGTCTGCGTCGCCGGCGCACGCCCCAACTACATGAAGATCAAACCGGTGATGGACGCCCTGGAGGCCCGGGGCGCCGAGGTCCTGCTCGTCCACACCGGCCAGCACTACGACCCGGCCATGAACGAGGTGTTCTTCGCCGACCTCGGCATCCGCCCGCCCGACCGCCACCTCGGCGTCGGCTCGGGCAGCCACGCCGAGCAGACCGGACGCGTGATGACCGCGTTCGAACCGCTCCTCGACGAGGTGGACCCGGACATCGTCGTCGTGGTCGGCGACATCAACTCCACGCTGGCCTGCGCCCTGGTCACCGCCAAGGCCGGACCGCTGCTCGCCCACGTCGAGGCCGGCCTGCGCAGCCGCGACTGGAGCATGCCGGAGGAGGTCAACCGCGTCGCCACCGACCGCGTCTCCGACCATCTGCTGGCCCCCTCCCCCGACGCCGTGGACAACCTGCGCGCGGAGGGCTACCGGGAGGACCAGGTCCATCTCGTCGGCAACGTCATGATCGACACGCTGCTGGCCAACCTGGAGCGGGCCCGCGCCTCGGACGTCCTCGGCCGATACGGCCTGTCCCAGGGCGAGTTCGGCCTCGTCACCCTGCACCGCCCGGCCAATGTCGACGACCCCGAGATCCTCGCCGGGCTGCTGAAGGCGCTCGGCGAGATCGCCGGGAGCTGTCCGCTCGTGCTGCCCGTGCACCCGCGGGCGGCCGGGAAGCTGGCCGAGATCGGTGTCCCCGGCGGCATCCGGCTCGTGCCGCCCGCAGGGTACCTGGACTTCATCGCCCTGCAGGACGCCGCCCGCGTCGTCCTCACCGACTCCGGTGGCGTCCAGGAGGAGACCACCGCGCTGGGCGTGCCCTGCGTGACCCTGCGCGACAACACCGAGCGCCCGATCACCGTCGAGCAGGGCACCAATGTGCTGGCCGGCCGGGACCCGGAGCGCATCGTGGCCACCGTGCACGGCGTGCTGGACGCTCCGCCCGCGCCGCGCCGGCCCGAGTTGTGGGACGGCCACGCGAGCGACCGCATCGCCGACGTCCTGCTGGCGGGAGGCACCGCGGCCACCCATCCGCGGCCGACCGACCTGCCGGCATCGGCCGACCGGCCGAGACGCGTCGGCCCGGACACACCCGTCGACCGGACGAGCCCCATGGACCGAACGTTCCCCATATGATCCGCTTGCAACACATGCTCGTCGAACGTCTGGTCGCAAGGGGGGACCACCATGGATCTCGCTGAGATCTTCCGGGTGATGCGCAGGCGCTGGTACGTCCTGCTGCCGGGACTGTTGCTGACCGCCGGCCTGGTCGCCGGCGTGCTCACGCTCGTCCCGGTCACGTACCAGTCGCAGAGCACGGTGGTCCTCCTCAACTCCCAGAAGGCCACCGTGGCCTATGACGGCAACCCCTTCCTCAGCACCCAGACCTCGCTGACGGGCATGGCCGACAGCCTGGCGCGCAATCTCAACTCCGACGACTCCCTGCGGGACCTCAAGTCCCGCGGAGCCAAGGGCACCTTCGAGGCCAAGCTCGCCGACAACGCACAGGGTCCGCTGATGTGGCTCACGGTCACCGGCACCGACAAGGCCTCCGTCCTCGCCTCGGACAGGATCCTGACGTCGTACGCCAAGGACCGGCTGGACCAGTTCCAGAAGGAGCAGAAGGTCGACGCCAAGGCCATGATCCGCATGACGACGATCGTGCCGCCCCAGAATCCGGTCGCCCAGACCAAGACGCGGCTCGAATACATGGTCATGGCCGCAGCCCTGGGACTGGTGCTGAGCCTGGTCGGCGTCTTCTACGTGGAGGCACGCCGACGGACGCGCACGGCCTCCGCGCCGGAAGAGGCCGAACAGCCCGAAGAACCCGCGGAGCCGGTCACCGTCCGCGAGCCGGCGGCCGGGGAGCCGGTCGCGGAACAGACGATCGCCCTCCGGCGCCCGCCCGCCTGGTCGCGGGCCGCCGAGAACCGGCGCGCCGCACAGCCGGGGGCCGGCCGGTCCGCCACGGCCGTGGCGCCCGCCGAGCCGCTCGACGAGGAGTCGACTCATGGACAGCGTTCGCACACCCGACAGCGAGAGATCTGAGGCGAGCGGGACATCTGCGGCGCACGGGACGGCGACGGCGAGCAGCCTTCCCCCAGCCGGTGGCACCGCTGAGGCGGGCGACGGCGCTCCCGATCCCGCCTCCCTCGGTACGAAGGTCCGTTCGGCGGCCCGCTGGAGCCTGATCAACACCGTCGTCATGCGCCTGGGCAACTTCGCCACCGGCATCCTGCTGGCGCGCTTCGCCCTGGGACCGGCCGAGTGGGGCGTCTACGGCATCGCGCAGACGGTGCTGCTGGTGCTGCTCTCGGCGAACGAACTCGGTGTCAGCCTGGCCATCGTCCGCTGGGACGGCGACCCGCGCCGCTTCGCGCCGACCGTGCTGACCCTGGCCACCGCGACCAGCGGCCTGCTCTACGTCGGCCTGTTCCTCTCGGCGCCGACGGTGGCCGGGCTGCTCGACTCGCCGCACGCCACGGGCGTGCTGCGGGTCATGTGCCTGTGCCTGATCATCGACGGGATCGCCCAGGTGCCCGCGAGTTTCCTGACCCGGGAGTTCGCGCAGGGCAAGCGGATGGTGATCGACGCGGTCAACTTCGTGCTCAGCACCGCCGTGACCCTGCTGCTGGCCTTCGCCGGCTGGGGTGCGATGAGCTTCGCCTGGGGCGCGGTCGCGGGCAACGTCGCCGCGCTCGTCGGCTGCGCCCTCGCCGCCCCCGGCAGCCTGCGCTTCGGCTGGGACCGCGAACAGGCCCGCGCCCTGCTGCGGTTCGGCCTCCCGCTGGCCGGGGCCAGCCTGCTCGCGCTCGCGGTCGTCAACGTCGACACCATGGTCGTCGGCTCCACCCTCGGCGGGGTCGCCCTCGGCTTCTACGTCCTGGCGTTCAACATGTCGGGCTGGCCGGTCCGCGTCATCTCCGAGGCGGCCCGACGCGTCTCCTTCGCCGGCTTCTCCCGCCTCGCCGACTCCCCGCAGGCCCTCGCCCAGGGCTTCAGCCGCGCCCTCGGCGTCCTGGTCACCGGCACCGTGCCGCTGTGCGTCCTGCTCGGCGGACTCGCCGGCCCCGTCGTCCAGCTCATCTACGGCGACAAGTGGCTGCCCGCCGCCCACGCGCTGCCCTGGCTGATGGCCCTGGGCCTCATCCGCATCGGCTGCGAACTCGCCTACGACTGCCTGGTCGCCACCGGACAGCGCCGCTCCCTCATCCTCGTCCAGGGGCTGTGGGTCGTCGCCCTGATCCCCGTGCTGATCGCCGGCGCCCGGGCGGGCGGCATCGTCGGCGTCTCCCAGGGCCACGTCCTGGTCGGCGCCCTGCTGGTCGTCCCGGTCTTCCTGCACGCCCTCGGCCGGGCCGGGATCGGCCTCGCCCACATCGCCAGAGCCTGTGCCTGGCCCTTCCTCGGGGGAATCGTGATGTCCCTGGTGCTCCTCACCGCGAAATGGCTTCTCGGCGGCGGTGTGCTCGCGCTGCTCGCCATCGGCACGGTGGCGCTGGCCAGTTACACGGTGTGCGTGCTGCCCAGCCGCGGCTTCCTGCGCGGCTCCTCCCGCACGCCGGAGGCCGTATGACCAGGCTCCGCGCGTGTGTGGCTGGCCTGGCCCTGCTGCTGGCCGCGGGCTGCTCCGGTTCGACCGGATCCTCCTCCGCCCGTCAGACCCCCAGCACCCACGACCGGCCCCCGGCGGCCGCCGCCGACCCGTCCGGCGCCCCGCCCTCGGCCCGGGCGACGCCCGGCGCGAGCCCGTCCCGTTCGGCGTCGGCCGGCCACGGCCCCAGTGCGACGCCCTCGGCCCGCGCCACCACCGTGACGTCGCTGGAAGCCGGGTTCCCCAATTCCCGTACCACCGGGCCCCGTACCGGCCTCGAACCGCACGCCACGGGAAACATGAGCATCAGGACCGACGGCGCGGTCATCAAGGGCTGGGACATCAAGGGGTCGCTGGACATCTACGCCGACGACGTGACCATCATCGACTCCCGGATCACGTCCACCAACTGGTGGGGGGTCAACCTGCGGCCCGGCTTCAGCGGACTGCGCATCCTGCACACCACCATCACCGCCGTGCCCGGCAAGGGCCCCGACAACGGCGGCGTGGACTACGCCGTGTCCAACATGGGCGCCAGCTCCATCGAGGTCGGCTGGTGCGACATCTCCGTCTTCGGCAACGCCCTGTCCATGGGCCAGGGCCACATCCACGACACCTACGTCCACGGCCTCGTCCCCTTCCGCAACGCCGGTGGCGAGTGGCAGCACACGGACGCGGTGATCAGCGGCGGCGGCAACAGCGGCCGGCTGATCATCCGTCACAACACCCTCCTCAACCCGGTCGACGTCCACCAGGGCGCGTCCGCGAGCGTCGGCCTGTTCGCCGACACCGGCCATGTCTCCAACACCGTCATCGACAACAACCTTCTGGCGGGCGGCGCGTACGCCCTCTACGGCGGCGGCGAGGGAGCAACCGGAATCACGGTCACGGACAACGTCTTCTCCACCCGTTACCACAGCAACTCCGGCGTCTACGGCTCCGTCACGGCCTGGAACGCCGGTTCGGGGAACGTCTGGCGCGGCAACCGGTACGCCGACGGCACCCCGGTCACACCCGAACCGACCGGCTGAGGAGAAGAGTGATGAGACGCGTCGTCCGCCTCCCGTGGGACATCCTCAAGCGCGCCTTCGGCTGGCTGGTCCTGTTCGAACTCCGCAACAAGGTCCTGCTGGCACCCTCGGCGGTCCGGCTGCGCCGCTTCGAATCGGCCGAGGTCCACCGCCTCGCGCCCACGACCGCCGCGGCGCCCGCCGCACGCGTGGCGACGGTCATCGCCACGCACCGCCGCCCGCAGGCGCTCAGGACGGCGGTGGACTCGGCCCTGTCCCAGACGGTCGGCGACCAGATCGTCATGGTCGTGGACGACGGCGCCGGTCTGCCCGAACTCCCGGACGATCCACGCCTGTTCGCCGTCTCCCTGGCCCGCAACACCGGCGTGGCGGGCGTGGTCCGCAACGTGGGCATCCGCCTCACCCGCTCGCGCTACGTGGCCTTCCTGGACGACGACAACGTCTGGGAACCCGACCACCTGGAACGGGCGCTGGCGGTGCTGGACTCCCCGGAAGACCCCGACGCCCCCGACGGCATCTACACGGCGCTGCGCCGAGTCCTCCCGGACGGCACCGACCACGACATCCTCTCCGTCCCCTTCGACCGCCACCGCGCCGCCCGCGAGTCCTTCCTGGACACCAACGCCTTCGTGGCCCGCCGCGACGCCAGCCTGCGCTTCAGCCGCCTCCGGCGCACGCCGAAGGTCCTCCCGCGCGAGGACTGGGAGCTGATCCACCGCTACAGCCGCGGGCACGAGGTGCGCCATGTGCCGCACGCCACGGTGCGGTACCTGGTCAACCCCGAGAGTTTCTACACGACGTGGTCGGGCTGAGCGTCACCGGCCGCAGGTCCACGGAGGGCGCGCTCAGAACCAGTGCAGGCAGTGCGGAGCCCGCTCCGCACGGAACAGGGCGTCGGCGGCCGTGGCCGCGTCCGGGTGGTGGGCCTCGATGTGGCCCGCGCGGACCAGCGTGCTCGGGGTGGTGCCCCCCAGGTAGATCGAGCCGAGGTCGCTCACGTCCAGGGACAGGTCGGGGGTGCGGTCCGTGGGGGTGCAGTCGGCCTTGCCGTCGCGGACGGTCAGGAGGTGGCGCTCGTGCTCGTCGAAGAGCGGATCGCGGACGTCGAGGACCAGTTCGCCGTCCGTGAACCAGCCGCGCGCGGTCAGCGCACGGGGGACGTCCAGCAGCCGTACCCAGAGCCAGTCCGTGTCCCCCGCCACCTCGCCCGCGCGGAAGTCGGCCAGTTGCCAGCGCAGCGGGTGCTCGGGCGGGAGGTGCTTGAAGACGACCTGCTCGACGAGGTCGTGCCCGAGGACGAAGCGGGCCAGGGCCGTGAAGGCGGCGTCGTCGGCGGTGACGGTCTCGTCGACCGTCAGGGTCCGGGAGTCGCCGATCGAGTAGCCGGCGTACCCGTCGGGGACTCCCGACGCGTCCCGGTGCAGGGCGACGTAGCGCGACGCCGGTGCGATCGGCGGCCGGCCCGCGCCGGAGGCCCACCAGCGGTGCGGCCGGGACAGGGCGCCGGGCTGGGCCCGGCGGTAGCGGTCGTAGACCTCTTCCAGGACGTCGGCGCAGTCGGCGCGGCGCAGTACCTCGACCGTGCCGGCCGGCGGAGCGTCCGCCTCGCGTGCCCGGAGCCCCGCGAACGCTCCCCGGTGCCGCGGCACCGTCAGCCGCCGCGTGTACGTCGCCGGGCCGTAGCCGAACCTGCGGTAGATCACGGCCTCGGAGGCCAGGAGGACGGAGAGGGCCTCCCCGCGCGCCCGCAGCCCGGTGAGCTGGTGCCGCATCATCGCGCTGAGCACGCCCTGGCGCCGGTGGGAGGGCAGGACACCGACGGCGGTCACACCGCCGACCGGGACAAGGGCCCCGCCGGGCAGGGTGAGTTCGAAGGAGTACGCACCCGCCGTGCCGACGGGCCGTCCGTCCGCCGTCACGGCGAGCAGGTTGCGGTCCATCTCGAGCGCCGCCCACCACACCCCGCCGCCGTCCTCGGCCGGGGTTTCCGGGAAGCGTCCGAACGCGGCATGGAGGGTGTCGACGAAGACGTCGCGGTCCTGGTCGGTCGTGGGACGAATCTCCATTGCTGCGGCTGCCTCCCCGGGACGACGGCGCCACGGTTCGTGGTGCCCCGCGACAGTGCAGCCCCACCCCGTGCTCAGGTCAAGCGAATTACGGCGGGTCCCGGCCCGGTCCGTTCCTCCGGGGCTACTTGGTCTCGACCCGTCCCAAGGGGGCGGCACCGGTGGCCAGTTCCTGGCACGCCGTCTCCCAGGCGTCGTCGCCGGGCCGGAGCCGGCTGCGCAGGTAGGCCGCGGTGAGGCGTCCGAGGGCGGCGACCTGACGGGGGTTCTCGTCCGACAGCTGCGCCGCCTCGGCGGCGTCGTATCCCGAGATCCCGCCGAGGATGTGCCCGGCGTCCGCCAGGGTGAGCAGGGACTTGGGCGCGGGAGCGAGGCGGTAGGGGTCGGTGTGCCAGTCGGGGCCGACGTCGGTGAAGTGCCGCGCGTCGTCCCTGTCGCCGGCGACGACCAGGGCCGGCGCGGTCATGGTGGAGAAGTCGGTGGTGCGCATGAAGGGGACCGCCTCGGCCATCGGCCCGTTGAGGACGTCACCGCCCCTGCCCGGTGCGGCGAGCAGCACGCCCGCCTTGATCCTGGGTTCGAGCAGGTCCACGTCCTTGCCCGTGTCGGGATCGGTGAGGCGGGCGCCCAGCAGGAGCCCCGCGGTGTGGCCACCGAGCGAGTGTCCGGCCACCGCGATCCTGTCGTGGTCGATGCGCCCGGCGAGCAGCGGTACGGTCCGCTCGATCTCGCCCAGCCGGTCGAGGATGCGGCTCATGTCCTCGGCGCGGGAGCGCCAGAACAAGGGGGCGCCGGGAGCACCGGCGACCTGGTCGCTCAAGGTCGCGGAGTCGAGGTGGGTGGGTTGGACGACGACGAATCCGGCCGCCGCCCAGAGGTCGGCGAGGGGTGCGTACCCGTTCAGCGACGAGAGGTTGCGGGAGGCTCCGTGCCCGTGCGAGAGCAGGACGACGGGCAGGCCGGTCCCGGTCGCGGGCGCGGAGACGCGGACCTGGAGGTGCACGGGCCGACCGGGCACGGGCAGGACCAACGGGGCGTAGGACAGGACGGGGGTGGGGGATCCGGAGGCGGTGTCGGCGGAGTCGGACATGGGTGGGCGTTCCCTTCCGGCGTCGGTGCCGCCGGCGGCTCGCGGCGAGGCGGCGGCAGGCGGGGGCAGGCGTGTCCGGCCTCGGCCCGACCGAAGCGGAACATCGCTCCGATCAGTATGCGGAACGCTGTTCCGCTTCGTCAAACACGCGAGGTCGCGTCAGCCCCCGGGCCGCGCCGTCACCCGCGAGCGGGTGCGGAAAGGGCGCGCAGATCGTCGAACGCCTGAAGGAGGTGCGCGTCCAGACTCCGCGCGGGGTCGTCGATCCAGGCCTGGGCCGCGTGATGGAAGGCGGCCCAGCCGGTCTGGGCGGCCAGATCGGCCAGCCGGCCGGCGACCCCCCGCCGCACCAGTGCCTCCGCCACGGCCTCGGTGAGCGACGCGGCCTTGGCCAGATCGCGTTCGCGCAGCGCCGGCGTGACCGCGATGACCGCCAGTCGCGGCTCGGAGAACGGACGGTTCTCCTCCAGGACGTGTGCGGCCTCCCGGAAGGCACGGAGCAGCACCTCGAACGGCTGCAGCCCCTCGGGAGCCTCGGTCACCGCTCGCGTCAGCGCGGCCCGAAGGTCGGCCTCCCCGTCGAACAGCACCTCGCGCTTGTCCGGGAAGTGCCGGAAGAACGTGCGCTCGTTGACACCGGCCCGGGCCGCGATCTCGGCCGTGGTGGTCCGATCGAATCCGCGTTCCCGGTACAGCTCCAGCGCCGCCTGCTGAAGGCGGCGGCGCGCTTCCGCTCCGCTCCGTGGCACCTCGCGAGGATACCCCACACGCCAGTCACTGACGCTACTTGACGCCAGTCACTGGCACTACTTAACGTCAGTGACTGGCGCTACCCAGTGCCGGACACCGACGCCGAACGGAAGTGGATGCTCATGCACGTCTTCGTCACCGGGGGTTCCGGCCAGACCGGTCCCGCCGTGGTCGCCGAGCTCGTCGCAGCCGGCCACACCGTCACGGCCCTGGCCCGCTCGGACACCGCCGCCGCGCGGCTGGAGGCACTGGGCGCCACACCGCACCAGGGCTCCCTCGACGACCTCGACAGCCTGCGCGACGGCGCGGAGGCCGCCGAGGGGGTCCTGCACATGGCCTACGGCGGCGACTTCTCCGATCTCGACGACATGATGCGGCGCGACCGCACCGCGATCGAGACGCTGGGCCGGCCGCTCGAGCACTCCGGCAAACCCCTGGTCGTCACCTCGGGCACGCTGGTCATGCCGGCCGGCCGGGAGAGCACCGAGCACGACGAGCCCGACCCGGCCGGGATCGCCGCCTTCCGCATCGCGGGCGAGCGGGCATGCCTGGGCTTCGCCGACCGGGGAGTACGCGCGAGCGTGGTCCGTCTCGCTCCCACGGTCCACGGCCCCCAGGACCACGGCTTCATCCCCATGCTCATCGCCACCGCGCGGAAGACCGGCGTCTGCGCCCACGTCGGCGACGGCACCAACCGGTGGCCCGCGGTCCACCGCCTCGACGCGGCGGTCCTGTTCCGCCTGGCCCTGGAGGAGGCCCCGCCGGGCAGCGTTCTGCACGGCGTGGGTGAAAGCGGTGTCACGATGAGGAGCATCGCCCAGACGATCGCCCGCGGTCTGGAACTGCCCACCGTCGCGCTGACCCCCGACGAGGCCGCCGGACACTTCGCCAACCCGTTCATGGCCACCGTCTACGGCTTCGACGGTCCGGTCTCCAGCGCGTACACCCGGGAACTGCTCGGCTGGTCCCCCCGGCACGCGACCCTGCTGGAGGACCTGGAGCACGGTGACTACCTCACCGCCCCGGCCCCCTGACGGCCCCGCCGGCGTGATCCCCCACACGCACGCCGACCGGATTAGCCTGGAATGCGTGAGTACCGAGAGTGACATCCGGGAATTCCTGGCCTCCCGCCGCGCCAGGATCACCCCGCAGCAGGCGGGCCTGCCCGCCTACGGCGGAAACCGGCGCGTGCCCGGCCTGCGCCGCGAGGAAGTCGCCCTGCTCGCCGGTGTCAGCATCGACTACTACGTCCGCCTCGAACGCGGCCACCTCGCCGGCGCCTCGGAGACGGCCCTGGACGCCCTGGCGCACGCCCTCCAGCTCGACGACGCCGAACGTGCCCACCTCCACGACCTGGCCCGCGCCGCCGAACGCCCCGCCCGCCGCGGCAAACGGGCCCGCGGCCCCCTGCCGGACAGCGTCCTGCGGGTGCTCGCGTCGATGGCCGACTCGCCCGCCTTCATCCGCAACGGCCGCCTGGACATCCTGGCCGCCAACCGCCTGGGCCGCGCGCTCCACTCTCCGCTGTTCACCGACCGGACCACCCGGCCGGCGAACATCGCCCGCTTCCAGTTCCTCGACCCGAACGGCCACGACTTCTTCCCCGCCTGGCAGGAGTCCGTGCACACCACCGTCTCCCTGCTGCGCACCGAGGCGGGACGCGCCCCGCACGACGGCGAGCTGACCGGGCTCATCGGTGAACTCGTCACCCGCAGCGAGGAGTTCCGCACCGCCTGGGCCAAGCACGACGTGCGGCTGCACCACACCGGCCGCACCTCCTTCCGGCACCCCGCGGTGGGCGTCCTCACCCTCGACCTCGACGCGACGGAGCTGCCCGCCCGGCCCGGTCTGACCCTCACCGCGTACAGCGCCGCACCCGGCACCCCCGACCACGACGCCCTGCGGCTTCTGGCGGCCTGGGCGGTGACGGAGGAAGCCCGGCACACCGCCGGTCCCGCCGTCTCCAGCCCCTGACGGCAGCGGCCCCGGTGCCTCCCGCCGCGCGGCAAGCGGCCGGCAGGCCGGAGCCGGTGGCGGCCGCTTCCTCGTCCGGTCACGGTCCGGGCGTCACCCGCAGCGCCCCCGGTCTCAGCAGCGCTGCCGCGGCCGCGCGGCTCGCCTTCCTGCCGAGGGCCGCCCGTGACGCCTCGCGCAGCAGCACCGCGCCGCGGAAACAGAGCGTCGCCACGGCGCCGTGGCGCCGCCCGTACAGCCGTACCCGGTTGAGCGTGAGCAGGGTCCACAGCCGCGGAGAGACCTGGGAGTCGCCTCCCAGATGCACGGCCTCGGCCGCCGGCTCCAGTTGGGTCGCGTAGCCCGCGTCCCGCGCCCGCAGGCAGTACTCCGTCTCCTCCGAGTAGAGGAAGAACGACTCGTCCCAACGGCCGCACGCCGCAAGGCAGTCGGCGGAAACGGCCATGAGCGCACCGGTCGCCCAGTCCGCACGCGTGGGACGTCGGTAGGCGGCGGGATCGGTGACCAGTTCGCTCAACGCGGGGAAGCGGCCGGCCCGGCGGTTGCCGATGACCGCCTCGCCGAGGGCCCGCGGCACGCTCGACTCACGGCGCAGTGAGGGGTGAGGGGTGCCCTGTCCCTCTTCGTAGAGCAGAGGTACGGCGATTCCGACCTCCGGCCCGAGGCTGTCGACGAGCCGCTTCGCGCACCCCTGCCGCATGCGGATGTCGGGGTTGCAGATCAGCGCGGCCCGCATGTCACCGGCCGCGTCCAGTGCCGCGTTGACCCCGGCCGCGTAACCGGCGTTGCGGCCGGTCCGTACGACGGTGGCGTCGGGGGCCAGCGTCTTGAGGACGTCGACGGTGTCGTCGGCCGAGTCGTTGTCGGCCACCACGAGGCGCCAGTCGAGGCCGGTCATGCCGTCGGGGAGGGCGGCGAGGAAGCCGGGGAGCACCGACGCGCTGTTCCAGGTGACGACGACGACGGCGACGGTCGTGCCGGTCGCGGCTCCGCGCACGGAGACTCCACCGTCCGGGACTCCACTGCTCATCGGGCCTCCACTGGTTCTGGAAGCTCGGCTTCCGGGATCGTGCGCGGACGGGGGACGCCGGCGGCCGCCGCCTCGCGCCGGATGAAGCCCAGGTAGCTGGCGCCCGCTCCCAGCATCAGGAAGAACATGCCGGCGAACATGGGGAAGCTGAGCGAGTCGAAGGTGGCGCTGCTGACCATGGCGACCAGGGCGGAGGCGAAGAAGGCCTGACCCAGTTCGCGGTCGGCGTCGGTGCGGGCCAGCCGCCGGATCGCGCCGCCCTGGTGGATGCCCGTGATGAAGAGGACGAACAGGGCGACGAGCCCGAGCAGGCCCATCTCGGCCAGGCCCAGCATGTACTGGTTGTCGGTGAAGAAGTACAGGTCCGGCGTGAAGGTGCCGAAGCCCCGCCCGAACAGCGGATGTTCCTTCAGATAGGGCACGATCGCCGAGTACTTGACCGTACGGGCCTGGGTGCTGCTGTCGGAGTTGGACAGGAACGACGCGAACAGGCCCGTGATCGTGCCGATCAGTCCGGGGACGAGCACCTTGAAGACCGCGACGGACGCGGTCAGCACGCCGATGGCGGCCCAGCGCCGGGCCGGCTTCCAGCGCGGCACCATCACCAGCGCCACCAGCAGCAGCCCGATGATCGAGGTCCGGGACACCGACAGGGGCAGCGCCCCGGCCATGAGGACCACCGGGCCCCAGCGGCGCAGCACGTGCAGCCGGCGGCGGACCGGGTCGAAGGCCTGCTGGACGGCGAAGGGCAGCAGGATCGCCAGCATGCCCGCGAACTCCAGGGGCTGGGCCGTGGTGGCGCGGGGCCGGGTGAAGGCGCCCCGGTCCATCACGCTGACCTGGGCGACGCTGGTCTGCAGGCCGGGGATGTGGATGGAGTCGGCGATGTTGGTGGCCGCGAAGAAGTCGTAGAAGCCGATGGCGGCGACGACGGACGCCATGACGACCACGCGGCGCATCAGCACGTCCAGGCGGCCGCGCTGCTGCATGGCGGCCGACGCCAGGACGACCAGGGAGACCCACACCAGGTAGCCGATGAGCCCGCGGTCGGCCCCGAGGACCTCCTGGTGGGAGCTCTCCCGCAGCGCGTCGGAGATGTACGCCGCGAGGACGGCCAGGCCGAGCACACACAGCGAGACCCGGACGAGCCGGGTGCCCGGCGCGGGCAGGATGCGGCCGCCGAGCCAGGTCGCCAGGTACCACATCAGGCCGAGCAGGGCGAAGACGTTGGCCGGGGTGCCCACACCGCCGAGCGCGGGCAGGGCGAGGTTCGAGGGGATGAAGAAGGCGAGCACCAGGTAGACGGTGAGGATCGCGGTGGCGTCGACGCGGCGGCTGAACATGCCCGCGCGCGGCCGCTTCGGGGTGCGGACCCGTTTGGGGGTGCGGGCCTTCTTCGGCCGCGGTGTCTCCCGGTAGCGGCGGCGGACCACCGAGACACCCTCCATCAGGATGGAGAGCAGGAACGCGCTGACCACGCCGAGGATGAGGACGGCCGCGACGCCCTGGTAGCGGCTCTTGGACTTGGCCACCGGGGTCTGCGGGAGCACGACGGGCGCGGTCTGCACCGCGTACGCGGGCGGAACCTTGGCGGCCTCCTGCAGGGCGCTGAGCTGCTCGCCGGCGAAGTCGGTGAGGGTGTTGGTCTCCTTGAGCACCTTGTCCCGGTCGGTGCCGGTGACGCTGAGCACGACCAGCGGGCTGTCGCTGGCCGGCGCGAAGCCGGCCGAGTAGACGTCCGTGACGCCGCGGCCGCGCAACTCCTTCGCGGCGTCGGCCGATTCGAGCGTCCTGATCAGCACGTCGGCGGTCACGATCAGTGAACCGCCCGCGTTCGAGATGGGGTTGCCGAAGGTCGGGGCCAGCCGGGCGACGGCGGAGGAGTCGAGCAGCGCGACCGAGCTGTGGGACTCGTAGGAGACCGGGACGGTCACCCACAGATATCCGCCGCCGATGAGGCTGAGGATGGTGAAGGGCACCATGAAGTACCAGCGTCGGCGCAGAATTGCCCATATCTCACCAAGACTCATGATGCGTCCCTCCTTTCGGTGGCATCCCACCGTGTGCCCTGCCAGTATCGGGAGTGACGGAAGGAACTCGTATGTCGCCTGGGAACGTCGCCGACGCACTGCTGCGCCGCTGGTACGTCGTGCTGGCCGCACTGCTGCTGACGACGGCCGGGGCGTACTTCGTGGTCCGGCCCACCCCGCAGTACATCGGCTCGGCGGTGGTCGTCCTCAAGCCGCCGGTCACGCGCAGCCAGCCCAACCAGTACACCAACCTGCAGCCGCCGCTCGCCGTGGTCTCCTACGGCGTCGTGCAGCAGCTGCGGTCCCCCGCCGGGACGAAGGAGTTGCGCGCGGCGGGCGTCACCGGGAGCTACCACCTCATCCCCCGCAACAGCGGCACCAGCGCGACGCCCCAGTATCTGATCCCGTCCCTGCAGGTGCAGTCCCAGGCGGCCAGCGCGGACGCCGCGGTGACGTCGGTGCGCCGCATCGTCGACGTGTACTCGGCGCACGTCAGGCAGATGCAGAGCGCCGAGCAGGTGCCGGCCGAGGCGCGGATCACGCCCTCCGTGCTGACCTCTCCGAGCGCCGCCGAGGTGCAGGGCACCAAGAGCCGGGGGCTTGCGGGCACGGCGCTGCTGGGACTGGCGGCCGGGGTGATCGGCGCTCTGTGGCTCGACCGGTACGCGATGAGCCGCCGCAAGACCCCGCAGGGCCGCCGGCGTAGCTCCGGTCCCCTTCCGGTGGCCAACTGACCGGGCCACCGGGCTGAACTGATCACTCATCAGATACCGCGGCGCTTCCAGGACTCCCACCACAGCCACTCCCGTCCGCGCTCGGCCACGGCCGACCACACCAGCGGCTGCAGCCAGGGCATCGCCTCCGGCCCGATCCGTCTGCGCAGCCGCAGGGCGCGGTATTCGGGCAGCGCACGGTATCCGGGCAGGCACTGCTCGGCGAACGCCACGCATTCCTCGACCGGTACGACACCGGTACGGCCCCGGTCGTAGGCCCGGTAGGCGCGGCGCAGGGCGAAGCGGGCGAGGCGGGTGTGGACCTGCTCGGCGAGGTGGTCGGCGTTCGGCAGCCGGTCGGCGCACTTGCCGAGCACCGAGTCGAAGGCGACCAGGCGCTGGCGCAGGTCGTCGAGCTGGCCGCCGAAGTCGACAGTGGACATGTTCTTGCCGTGGACGCGATAGAAGGCCTGGTCGGCGCCGCGGACGTAGCCGACGTCGGCGTGCGCGGCGAGCCGCATCCACATCTCGATGTCGCCGGCGTGGGGCAGGTCCGGGTCGTAGCCGCCGACCTTCTTCTGCAGGCCGGTGCGGACCACGACCTCCGGCGAGGTGATGCAGCCGGTGCCCTCGCGGAAGCGCCGCTCCAGCCACCACCGGCCGGGGTAGACGACCGAACCGGTGCTCCGCGTACGGGCCTTGGGCAGCGGACCGCCGTGCTGGAAGCGCAGCGGGCGGCCGTAGGCGAAGCCCGCCTCGGGGTGGGCGTCCAGCAGCCGGGCGGCCCGGACCAGTGCGCCCGGGACCAGCCGGTCGTCGGCGGACAGCAGGGCCACGTAGTCGCCGTCGGCCCAGTCCAGCAGGCCTTCGTTGTAGGTGGCGATATGGCCCTTGTTGGTCTCGTGGACGAGGACCTCGATGCGCGGGTCGCAGGCCGCCAGCTTCTGCGCGGCCTCCGCCGAGTCGTCGGGCGAGGCGTCGTCGATGATGAGTACGCGGACGTCAACGCCGTCCTGCTCGTCCAGGACGCTGCTCACGCAGTCGGCGAGGAAGTGGCCGTACTTGTAGCAGGGGATCACAACACTGACGCTGCTCATCGGTCAAAGCCAATCCCCGTCGGGGGGGGGCGCCCCCCCGGGGGGGGGGCCCCCCCCGGGGGGGGGGGGGGGGGGGGTGGTTTTTTTTTATTGGCCCGGTGTGGGGGGGGGGGTGGACCCGGGGGGCGTCACCCTGTGGGGGGGGCGG